>CAJCJG010000245.1 GCA_903970625.1 Solirubrobacterales bacterium 70-9
ACTATCTGTTCGAGATCGCGGGCCGCCGCGACCCGGCGCCGGACCCGGACCCCGACGCGCTGCCGCCCACCCTGCCCGCCTGCCTCGCCGCCATCGCCACGCCCGCCTACGTGCTGGACCGGCCGTGGAACGCGCGCGCCTGGAACGGGCCGGCCCAAAACCTGTTCGCCGGCTGGCTGGACGGGCCGGACCCGAACCTGCTGCGCTTCGTGTTCCTCGCCCCGGAGGCCCGCGTCCTGCTGCCCGACTGGCGCGACCGCGCCCGCCGCGTGCTGGCCGAATTCCGCGCCGACTGCGCCGCCCACCTGGAAGACGCCCCGGTCGCCCGCCTGCTGGCCGAGTTGCGCCGCGACAGCGCCGATTTCCTGGCGCTCTGGCAACTGCACGGCGTCACCGGCCGCGAAGGCGGCGCGCGCGGCTTTGCGCACCCGACGCTGGGCATGCTCCGCTACGACCAGACGACGTTTTCGGTCGCCGGAAGGCCGGACCTCAAACTGGTGGTGCTGACGCCGGAGTAGGACCGTCGATCTCCCGAAAAACCTCCATCGCCGCCTTGAACGCTTCCAGGCCCGCCGGCACACCGGCATAGATGCAGCCTTGCAGCAGCACTTCCTTGATCTCGTCGCGCGTCACGCCGTTCGCGATCGCGCCCTTCACGTGCAGTTTCAATTCGGCGGGCTTGCTCAGCCCCACCAGCATCGCCAATACGACAAGGCTGCGATCCCGGCGGGCGAGGCCGGGGCGGGTCCAGATCATACCCCAGGGCACTTCGGTCGTCAGTTGCTGGAAGGCAGCGAAGAAATCGTCGGCCTTTGCCAGCGATTGCATCACATAGTCGGCGCCCAGCACCTCCTTGCGGACTTCTAATCCCTGCCGGAACAGATCGCTGGCATACTCGGGGCGGTTGGGGATGTCGGCCATGGCGGATATTCCTCGCGTCGCGTGCGGCGGGCACCGTATGGGCGGCGCCCGAAAGCGACAAGGCTGGAGCCGACGATGGGTTTTCGATGATCCGCTGGCTGCGCCGCGTTCTTGCCGCCGTCGCGACGCTGGTGTTGCTGGTGGTGGCGGCCGTCGCGGCGCTCGTGTGGCTAACGCTGCCAGGCGGCGACCTGACCGCCACCATTCCCGGCCTGTCGGCGCCGGTCGGCATCGAGACGGATGCCGACGGCATTCCGCGCATCCACGCGCAGACGGAGGCGGACGCCGCCGCCGCGCTGGGGTTTGTCCATGCGCGCGACCGCATGTTCCAGATGGATCTGATGCGCCGCTCTATCTCCGGCGAACTGTCCGAACTGTTCGGGGCCGATGCGCTGCCGCTGGACAAGTTCATGCGCACGCTGGGGCTGCGCGGCCGCGCCGTGGCCGACCTGCCGGCGCTGCCGCCGGAGGTGCAGGCGGTGCTCGCCGCCTATGCGCGCGGTGTCAACGCCTGGATCGCGCATGCCGGCCGCCTGTCGGCGCCGGAATTCGTCGTGTTCGGCACGCCGCGCCCGTGGACGCCGGTGGACAGTCTGTTGTGGGGCAAAACGATGTCGCTCTATTTGTCCGGCAACTGGCGGACGGAGCGGGCGCGGGCGATTCTCGACAGTCATTTCACGCAAGCCGAGGTCGATGAACTCTGGCCCGCCGCGCATGGCTCCGGCCATCCGGAGGGGGCGCGGCGCGATCCGGCGCTGGAGGGGGTGGCCGCCAGGCTGGCGGCACTGGTGCCGGAATTCCCGGCGCCTTTCACGCTGCCGGACCATGCCAGCAATGCCTGGGCGCTCGACGGCAGCCACACCGCCACCGGCGCACCGCTGCTGGCCGGCGACCCGCATCTGGGATTCGGCTTCCCCGGCATCTGGTATCTGGCCCGGATCGAAATCCCGCAAGGCGTCCTCGCGGGCGCCACCGCGCCGGGCGTGCCGTTTCTGGTGCTCGGCCACAACGGCCACATCGCCTGGAGCTTCACCACAACGGGCGCGGACACGCAGGACTTGTTTGCGGAAACGCCGGCCGGCGACGGGCAGTATCAAACGCCGGACGGGCCGAAACCGTTCACACTGCGCGAGGAGCGGATTCGCGTGCGCGGCGAGGGCGACGTGGTGCTGACGGTGCGCGAGACCCGGCACGGGCCGGTGATCAGCGATCTGGTGGCGAACAAGGGGCCGGTGCTGGCGCTGGCCGCGACGGAATTGCAGCCCGGCGACACCTCCGCCGCCGGCCTGTCCGCCCTGAACCACGCCCAGACCGTGGCACAGGCGGGTGAGGCCGCAGCGCACATCGCCTCGCCGGTGCAGAACATGATGGTTGCGGACGCCAAATCCATCGCGCTGTTCGTAACCGGGCGCGTGCCGATCCGCGCCACCGGCGACGGCAGCCGGATTTCGCCGGGGGCGGACGGGAGCCACGACTGGACCGGCTTCGCCTCCGGCGCGCAGTTGCCCCGCTTCGTCGCGCCGCCGAGCGGCCGGCTGGTCAACGCCAACGACCGCGTGGCGCCGCTCGACTTCCCCGTGTTCCTGGCGCGCGACTGGTTCGACGACGATCGGGCGCGACGCATCCGCGAACTGCTCGCCCCGTCCGACCGGCACACGGCGCAGGATTTCGCCAGGATGCAGAGCGATGTCGTCAGCATCGCCGCCCGCGAATTGCTGCCCTTGCTGCACGACGTTGCAGCCGAAGGTAGCGCGCGCCCGGCGCTCGCGCTGCTGGACGGCTGGGACGGCACGGAATCGCGCGACGCGCCGCAGCCGCTGATTTTCGAAGCGTGGATGCAGCATTTCACCAACGATCTGCTGGACAGGGTCGGCGTGCCGCACGAAGCGCGCTCGGCGGTGGCCGCGTGGTCGCAACTGGTGCGGCACGCACTGTTGCCGGCCGGCGCCCATTGGTGCGGCGGCGATTGCAAACCGCTGCTCAGCCAAAGCCTCGGGGAAGCGGTGGCCGACCTGTCCGGCCGCTTCGGCGCCGATCCCGGCCAATGGCGCTGGGGTGCCGCGCATCAGGCCGTGTTCGCGCATCCGGTGTTGCGCCTGCTGCCGGAACTGGCCGAACTGACGGAGGGCCGCATCGCGGTCTCCGGCGCCGACGACACGGTTGCCGCCGCCGGCGTCGCGCAAGGCTCGCTGGAGGCCATCCACGGCCCGGAGTTTCGCGGCGTCTATGATCTGGCCAATCTCGATGCCAGCCTGTTCGTCATGGCGCCTGGACAGTCCGGCAATCCATTCTCCCGCCTCGGCCGCGCATTCATCGAACGATGGCGCGACGGCGCCACCGTCACGCTCGGCCCGCAGCCGGCCGACATCGCCGCCCGCATCACCCTGACCCCGAGCCCGCCATGAGCCATCCGTATGCCGATCGTGAACCTTACGACGCGCGCGAAGCGTGGGCACTGGAAGCGGCACTGTCGGACGGCACCATTTCCCGCCGCATCCTGGCCTTCCTGCTGGACGGGATGTTCGTGCTGCTCCTCACCGGCTTCCTGTGGTTCGGCTGCCTGACATTCGTTCTACTGACCTTCGGGCTGGGTTGGGCGCTGTTCGGCGTGCTGCCGTTCGTGGCGCCTGCCTATAACTGGTTTTGGCTGTCGGCCGTGGCGGCCACGCCGGGGCAGGCGATCATGGGGCTGACGGTGCGCGACAAGGACGATCTCGGCCGGCCCGGCGTGCTGGCGGCGCTGGTATGGACGGTGGGGTTCTATGCCTCGCTCGCTTTGTCCGGCATCCCGCTGCTGCTGGCGCTGTTCGATCCGCGCAGCCGCACGGCACACGATATGCTCAGCGGTTTGGTCGTGGTGCGATCACGGGCGTTGACCGGGTGGCTCGGACACTGGAACATAACGTCTGGAGGTCCGCCGCCCGCATGAGCTACAAGCCGCCGCGCCGCCCGCAATTCTTCTACACCACGGCACCGCTGCCATGCCCGTACGTGCAGGGCCGCACGGAGCGCAAAGTCGTCACCGAGATCGCGGGGCCGGAGGCGGAGGCACTGCACGACCGCCTGTCCCGTGCGGGCTTCCGCCGCAGCCACAACATCGCCTACGCCCCCGTCTGCCCCGGCTGCAACGCCTGCGTGCCGATCCGCATTCCGACGGCCACGTTCCAGGCGGATCGCGGCCTGCGCCGGATCGCCCGCGCCAACGAGGGCGTGGAAGGCTTCGAGGTGCCGCCGCGCGCCACCGCCGAGCAGTTTCAGTTGTTCCAACGGTATCAACAAGCCCGCCACGGCGACGGCGACATGGCAACGATGAGCTTTTACGACTACCGCGCGATGGTCGAGGACACACCGATCGACAGCATGATCGTCGAATTCCGCGACCCGGACGACCGGCTGCTGGGCGCGTGCCTGACGGACCGGTTGGGCGACGGCCTGTCCGCCGTCTATTCGTTCTTCATTCCGGGTGTGGAAAAACGCTCGCTCGGCACGTTCACCATCCTGTGGCTGATCGAGCGCGCGAAGGCGCTGGGGCTGCCCTACGTCTATCTCGGCTACTGGGTCAGCGAGAGCCGCAAGATGTCCTACAAGGCGCGGTTCCGGCCGAGCGAGATTTTGGTGTCGGGAACATGGCGGACGCTGATGGAAGCCGACGGCGGCGGCATGCACGGCGACGCCGCGATGGCGCTGCTGCCGGAGACGGCGGGGTGACGACGTTCGGCAATCAACGTGCCACGTCCGTCGTTCCGACGAAGGCCGCAATCCAATGCTCGCCCGTTCGCACTTTCGCGCGGCCCTCGACCCCGGCCTTCGCCGGGTGACGAGGTGAGCCGGACGCGTAGGCCTTTGCTTGCGGACGGACTACCGGCTCGTCGAGCTTGAAGGACTTCCAGATCACGCAGACCATGGATGTGTGGCGGCCGAAATCCGGCACGCCGGCGGTTTTGGTCCGCTGGCTGATGACGGAATGGTGCAACTACCGCTGCCCCTACTGTCCGCAGACGCACGACCGGCGCGCTCCGAAGGATGGCGGCATGACCGCCCATGCCTTCGACAATTTTCCGCTGGAGCGGTGGCTGGACGCCTTCGACCGACATTTCAATAACTCGCGGCTGTCCCTCGTGCTCACCGGCGGCGAGCCGATGGTGGACCGGAAGAACATGCTCGCGTTCCTCAACCACATGTCGTCGAAAGCACGCGTGGAGTGCATCCGGATCGACACAAACGCGTGGTGGAAACCGGAGCAATTCGCCGACCTCGATACGTCGAAGATCATTCTGATGTGTACGTTTCATCCCAGCCAGATCGACGAAGAACTCTTCATCCAACGCATCGAGAGTTTTCTGCGTGCCGGATTCAAAATCGGTATGATCAACTACGTAATGAACGTCAGCAATATACAGACTTTCAAGGAACGATCCAAACGATTTGCCGACCTCGGTGTCATCTTGCATCCGAACCCCCTGTGGGGCCAGGGCGGCTCATATGCGCCGGCGGACTTGGCCCTTATGCGGGCGGTGCTTCCCGAACATGACTATAATCTGCGCTCGGGCCGGGAGAATCCAAAAGGCAAGCTGTGCAACTTTCCGGCCATCGCTTACGAAATGAACTACACCGGATGGATCGCGCCGGGTTGCCTCTACGATCGTAGCGGGTCCTTTTTCGCCGAATCTCTGCCGGCGGCATCGGCGGACGCGGCCCCTTGCCCCTTCGAATCCTGCGTCTGCCTGGATAAATACTCGTTCATGGTCGGCACCGACAGGAACGTCTCGACAAATCCGCTTCACGAGTATTCGAAGGCTCTCTGGAAGCAGCGAGAGGAATTGTCCCGCGCGGATCTTCAAACGAGTCGCGCTTAGCGCGGTAGGGCGGATCAGCGAAGCGCCATCCGCCAACGCAATCCGACGCGCGGCAAGGTCATGGGACCTCCGCTTCGCCGTATCATTGATGGTCGGCCGAATCGGTGGACACTTCGTGCGACGGAGGTGCGATAGCCGTGCAAGCCCGCTTCGTCGGTGACATCGGGAATTTCGTGAAGCTTGCCATCCTCCGGGCACTATCGCCCGGATGCCGGTTGGGGGGCGCGTGGGGGCTGCACCCGGACAGTGGCCCGCCGGGCGACGGGCGACACGTTGGCTGCGCCGTTACAAACCACCAACTCGCAGGGCGCCGACAAAAAAACGTCGGCCCACGCCGTTTTTCCCTTGCCCACCATACGTCATATATACTAACATGACGATGTGAACAATCCCGCACCCCGCTCCCAGGACGAGCTTCTGACCGAGTTGAGCCTCCGGCTCAGCGCGGGCGCGGATGCGTGCGAAAGCGGCGACCACGGGTGGGTCCTGAGGTTGCTGATGGCGTTCATAGCCAACTGGATCAGGGAGATCGCCGAAAATCTTCGCAGCCTCGCCGCCCTGATCCGGGACGGCAAACTGGTTCTGCAACCCCCGGCCCCCTGCCAAGGCACCAGCCGCCCGGCCGGCAAGCGGGCCAAACGGCCCAACCGGTCCCCCCGGCCGATTTGGCCGGCGGCGGCTGCGACCGCGCAACGCGTCCCGCTCGCAGAGCCGGGGAAGGCGCCACCGGCAGCCTTCCCGGAGCCGCTATCGCGACTACCGCGCTCCCCCAGCCGAAGAGTCGAACGGCCCTCCGTGCCCAAGCCGGCGGCGACATCCCAATCGCTGTCGCAGGCCCCGTTCCCCCGGTTTCCCTCCGCGCACTGGCCCAGGGGCCACCCCACTCCAAAAACGGCCTGCGACAAGCCCGCGCCTTGGCACGCCCAGATTGTTACGTTATAGTAACATTCTACCCTCCATCCCGCGCCTTGGTCGCCAGCACGTCCGCCCGCTCGTTCATCGCGTCGCCCGCGTGGCCGCGCACCCATTTCCATTCGATCTCGTGCTTTTGCGCCGCCTCCAGCAATCGGCGCCACAGATCCATGTTCTTCACCGGCTCGCCCGTGGCACTGCGCCAGTTGCGGCGGACCCAGCCGGTGTGCCAGCGGGTGATGCCGTTCTTGACGTATTCGCTGTCGGTGTGGACGACCACTTTGCACGGCCGCGTCAGCGCCTCCAGCGCGGCGCAGGCGGCGGTGAGTTCCATCCGATTGTTGGTGGTCGCCGGTTCGTGGCCGGAAAATTCCTTTTCGGTCGTGCCGTAGCGCAGGATCGCCGCCCAGCCGCCCGGCCCCGGATTCGGCTTGCAGCCGCCGTCGGTCCAGATTTCCACCATGCCCTCAAACGCCATAGGCATGCGCGCCCGTCGCCGACAGATGGAAGCGCAGGCGGCGGACATATTCCATGGGGTTTTTCCGCGTCACCAGCGCGCCCGCCGGCGTGTTGATCCAATCGAACAGCCGCGTCAGCGCAAACCGGATCGCGGCCCCCTGGCACAGCACCGGCAACGCGGCCATTTCGGCATCGCTCAACGGCCGCACGGCGCCGTAGGCGTGCAACAGCGCGCGCGCCTTGGTGACATTGAACGTCAGGTCGCTTTCAAAGCACCACGCATTCAGGCAGACCGCGATGTCGTACGCCCAAATGTCGGTGGCCGCGAAATAGAAATCGATCAGGCCGGACAGTTTGCCGTCCAGGAAAAACACGTTGTCGGGGAACAGGTCCGCGTGGATATGGCCGCGCGGCAGGCCGGTCGGCCAGCTCGCCACGATGGTCTCCACGGCGTTTTGCAACTCGGCGGCCAATCCCGGCTGCACCTTGTCGGCTGCCGCCCCGCCGTCGGCAAGACTGCGGGTCAGCAACGGCGCCCAGCTTTGCGGCCCGAGCGCATTGGCGCGGACCGGCGCATAGTCCTCGCCCGCGCGATGCAGCGCGGCCAGGGCCGTGCCGAGCGGCGCGCAGTGCTCCTGCCCGACGCGGCGCGGCCAGACGCCGGGCAGGAACGTCGTGATCGCCGCGTGGCGGCCGGCCAGCACGCGCAGGGCGGCCCCGTCGCGGCCAGCCACCGGCAGCGGGCACACGATTCCCCGATGCGCCAGATGCTGCATCAGCCCCAAAAACCACGGCAATTCCGCCGGGTCCACGCGCTTTTCGTACAGCGTCAGGATATAGTCGCCGGCTGCGGTCTTCAGCGAGTAGTTGGAGTTTTCCACCCCCTCGGCGAT
The DNA here is from genome assembly GCA_903970625.1 of Solirubrobacterales bacterium 70-9. Taxonomy (GTDB): domain Bacteria; phylum Pseudomonadota; class Alphaproteobacteria; order Acetobacterales; family Acetobacteraceae; genus CAJCJG01. The sequence continues at coordinate 8,042 of CAJCJG010000245.1, forward strand.
GCCGCGATAGGCGACGAGGTCGCCGACGTCGTACTCCGCCAGGAACGCGCGCAGCGCGTCGTCGGACACTTCGGTATAGACGGCCATGGCGGGCGCAAGAGTCCTTCAGACGGCGGACGCCACCTCCGCCAGGGGCGCAGGCAGCTTGAAGATCACGTCCTCTTCCGTCACGCGCCGCTCGTCAATCGCCAACCGGTAGCGGGTGGCCAGCCGGGCCAGCAAAGCCTCCACCAGCGACTCGGGGGCGGATGCGCCGGCGGTCAGGCCCAGCGTGGTCACGCCGTCCAGTTCCATCCAGTCCAGCGCCGCCTCCGTGGGGATCAGCAGCGCGCGGACGGCGCCGGCGCGTTCGGCGACTTCGCGCAGCCGTTGCGAATTCGACGAATTGGCCGCCCCGATCACCAGCACCAGATCGGCGCCGGGCGCGATGGCCTTCACCGCTGCCTGCCGGTTCGTCGTGGCGTAGCAGATATCCTCCCGCTTCGGCCCTTCCAGGCCGGGGAAACGGGCGCGCAATATGGCCACCATCTCGGCCGTATCGTCCACGCTCAGCGTGGTCTGCGTAATGAACGCCAGGCGGCCCGGCAGCGGCACGACGCTCGCGGCTTCCTCGGTGGTCTGTACCAGCGTGATGCTGCCGGGCGGCAATTGCCCCAGCGTGCCCTCGACCTCCGGGTGGCCGGCGTGGCCGATCAAAAGGATATGGCATCCGTTGGAAAAGTGCCGTTCCGCCTCGCGATGGACTTTGGAGACGAGGGGGCAGGTCGCGTCCAGGAACAGCAATTTGCGGCGCTCCGCCTCGGCCGGCACGGCTTTCGGCACGCCGTGGGCGGAGAACACCACCGGCGCGTCGCCCGGCACCTCGTCCAGATCATCGACGAACACGGCCCCTTTGGCGCGCAAATCCTCGACGACGGTACGGTTGTGGACGATCTCGTGGCGCACATAGACGGGGGAGCCGTAGCGGCGCAGCGCCTCCTCGACGATGCGCACGGCGCGGTCCACACCTGCACAGAACCCGCGCGGGCTGGCCAGACGGATCGTCAGCCAAGGCCGCGCATCGATGTCCGGCGACCCGATCGTTTCCGAGGATGCCGCCGAATGTGTGCTGATAGCAGCGTCGTTCCGATGCATGTTGTCCCGTGCCAAGGCCGGCCGCACTATGCCCTCGCGCCCGGCCCGCGACAATGCGGCCGGATCACAATACGTCACACCCGTTCTGCCCTTCGCGGAGTTGCCGATGCCCGCCATGCTGCCGCTTCCCCATGTGCGCCCCCTGCTGGTGGCGCTCGCGCTCGCCGCGCTGCTGGGGGGCTGCTCCTCCAACGACGATCAATTCGCGCCCGCCTGTCCCGGCCTGGCGCTGCTGCCGGACGCAGCCGACGTCACGCGGTTCGACGGGCACGGCATGGATGTGACCAATCTCGTCGTGCGCGGCGGCATGACGGCGGTGCCGGCGGTCTGCACGAAGGGCGACAAGGCCGGCACCGTGACGGCGACGTTGCATGTGGACGCCGATTTCACCCGCGGCCCCGCCGCCGCCGCGGGCCTGCCGCCGGTCGCCTATTTCGTGGCATTGATGCAAGGCCGCACCATCCTGCGCGAGCAGGACTTCGCCTTCACCCCAACCTTCGGCGCCAACGTGGATTTCGCGTCCGTGCATGGGGAGGACATTGAGTTGGTCGTGCCGGTCAACAAGACGAAATCGGCCGCCTCGTACCGCATCTTCGTCGGGTTTCGGCTGAGTCCCGAAGAACTTGCTTACAATCGTACGCATGCGCGGCCATAGCGGCGCTTCCCTCGCCGCCCGCGTTCCGGCAGACTTATCGGCATGTCCCGTCGCACATTCGAGATCACGCCGGAACTGATGCTGCGAGCCTACCGCGCCGGCCTGTTCCCGATGGCCGAGACGCGGCGGGGTGAGCGGCTTTACTGGCTTGATCCTGAGCTGCGCGGAATTCTGCCCCTCGACGCGTTTCACCTGCCGCGCCGGCTGCGGCGGACCGTCCTGTCGGACGAGTTCGAGGTCAGCGTGGACCGAGATTTTGCCGGCGTGATCGCTGGGTGCGCGGCCGCCGCACCTGGGCGGGAGGATACCTGGATCAACGGCGAGATTGAGCGCTTGTTCGGCGATCTGTATCGGCTGGGCCACGCGCATTCGGTGGAATCCTGGCAGGACGGCAAACTCGTCGGCGGCCTCTACGGCGTTGTGCTCGGCGGAGTGTTCTTCGGCGAGAGCATGTTCAGCCGCGCACGCGATGCCTCGAAAGTGGCACTCGTGCATCTGGTGGCGCGGCTGCGATTGGGCGCCTTCCGGCTGCTGGACACGCAGTTCGTCACCGCACATCTGTCGCAGTTCGGCGCCGTCGAAGTGCCGCGCGAGGACTACAAGACCTTGCTGTCGCTCGCCGTGGATCAGCCCGCCGTCTTTCCCCTTACGATCGGCGACGACGCGCTGCGGGCGGAGTTGCGGGCGTTTGCGGAATAGACCGCACGCATCCGCCTGCGTGCGGTCAGCGTAACGCTGGCACGGGCATCGAGTCTCCTGCGCGACATTCTCGGATTCCATCGTCATGCGACATGCGCTTGCCGCGACCTGCCTGATGGCCGTGCTGTTGGAACAGACGCCCGCGCGCGCGCAGCAGCCGGCGCTGACGCCCACGCGAGATGTCGATATCACCTACCGGCTCGCCGGGCCGGAGGGCGCGCCGCCGGCCGAGCAGCGGGTGCGGTGGGACGTGGCCGACGGGCGGCAGCGGATCGACACGCCGACACCCGGATTGCACATCATTGTCGATAGCCGCTCGCACCATCTCGCGTCGGTGCGCGATGCGGAGAAGCTTTCGCTGGAGTTCGACCAGAGCGGCATGATGCCGCCGCCCGGCACCGTCACGAATTATGCCAAGCGCGGCGACGCGACCGTAGCCGGCTTGCCCTGCACGATTTGGCAGTTGCCCGATGCCGACAGTCCGCAAATGTGCCTGACCGAAGACGGCGTGCTGCTGCGCGTGCAGTCCGGCGACCGGGTCGTCGCCGAGGCGACGCGGGTGATTTTCGGGCCGAGCAATCCTGCTGATTTCACGATTCCTCTCGATTACCGCCGTATCGTTCGGACGCAGCCGGCCAAGGATACCGCCCAATGATCGACTTTAAATCCATCGCCGGCGTCATCCACGATCCGGCGGGACGGCTCTCGCCGTTCAAGATCGTCGTGCTGCTGCTCTCGCTGCTGCCGGGGACTCTGACAGCCATCGACTGGATCGGGCACGACCTTGGTGCCCGGCCGGTCACGGAAGCGATCCATCAGACCGGCCTGTGGGCGATCCGCTTCCTGATCATCACGCTGGCGGTCACACCGGCGCGCGGGGTGCTGGATTTTCCGAGGGTCGTGATGCTGCGCCGCATGGTGGGGGTGACATCGGCCTGTTACGCCACCGCGCATTTCGCGCTGTTCATCGTTGATCAGAACTACAATCTGTTCAAGGTCATGACCGAGATTCTGTCCCGGTTCTATTTGGCAATCGGCTATGTCGCGTTCCTCGGACTGCTGGCGCTGGCGATCACATCGACCGACGATTGGCAGAGAAGCCTAGGCCGAGACTGGAAGAAGCTGCACAAGCTGATCTTCGTCATCGCGCCGCTGGTGCTGTTCCACTACGCCGTGCAGTCGAAAGCCGACGTGTCGGACGCGGTGTTTCTGACCGGGCTGTTCGTGTGGCTGATGTTCTGGCGGGCCATTCCGCGCAGATGGCAGACAAAGCTTTGGCCTCTTCCCGCCTTCGCCATCGGCGCCGGGCTGCTGGCGGCGCTGATGGAAGCCGGCTGGTACATGGTCCGCAACAACGTCAACGGGTTGCAGGTGCTCGACGCGAACCTCGACATTTCGTACGGCCCGCGCCCGGCAGTGGCAGTGGTGCTCGTGGGCGTGGTGGTTTTGCTGGTGGCGGCGGTGCGAAAGCTGGTGAAAAAGTGGCGGGTTCCGAGCGGGATGGTTCGCACGCAGGGTTAACCATCAATTCGTTGGTTCGACGACCAAATCTCCCTCTCCCCTTGTGGGAGAGGGCTTTGGAGCGGCTGGCGCATTCCCGGTCCAATCAGGGACAGTCCGCTTAGCCATCCGAACCGAGTAGGACGGAACGTTAGAGCGCATCCCAACCCGGGACACAATGAAACTCCTGCTACTTCAGTGCCTTCACCGCCGCCAACACCTCCGCCGCGTGGCCTTCCACCTTCACCTTCGGCCACACCTTGGCCACGACGCCGTCCTTGTCGATCAGGAACGTGCTGCGTTCCAGGCCCATGTATTTGCGGCCGTACATGGATTTCTCGACCCAGACGCCGTAATCCTCCGCCACATGCGTCGTCTCGTCCGACGCGAGCGGGAATTTCAGCCCGTATTTTTCGGCGAATTTTTCGATCGGCTTGATCTTGTCCTTCGAGACGCCGATCACTTCCACACCGATGTTTCCCAGTTGCGGCAGCGCCTCCTGAAACGCGCAGGCTTCCTTGGTGCAGCCTGGGGTGTCGGCCTTCGGGTAGAAATACAGCACGTACGGCTTGCCCTTCAGCGCCGCCGAATCGACCGTCCGGCCGCCGCTTGCGGGCAAACTGAACGCGGGCGCCGCGTCGCCTTCCGAAACACTCATCCTTCGACCTTCCCGATCAATCGTACGAATGCGGCGCGCACTTGCGCCGCAACTTGGTCCAACGTGGCACGCAACGCGGGCACGTCAACCGCCGGCAGGCCGGCGGCGCCGGTGGCTGCCAGCATCGCATCGGCGGCAGCGTCCGACAGCACCGCGCGTGGGGCAGGGCCTTCGGTGAGGCGCAGGGTGCCGATGACGGTGCGCCAAATGCGGTCGGCGCGGATCAGCATGTCCGCGTCGTCGTCCGTCAGCAGGCCGGCTTTGTGCAGGCCGGCGAGTGCGATGCGGGTGGTCGGGTTCAGCACCTCGGGGTGGGCGCGCGCATGCACCAATTGCAGGGCCTGCGCCACGAACTCCACCTCCATCTGACCGCCGTCGCGATGCTTCACGTCCCACGGCGCACGCGCGGGCAGATCGCGGGCAAGGCGGGCGCGCATGGCGGCGGCGTCCGCTCGGATCTTGTCCACCGGCCCGGCGCCTGCGAGCGCCTCGCGAATGGCGGTTTCCACGCGCTTGCGCAGCGCGGGCGGCCCGGCGACCACGCGGGCGCGGGTCAGCGCCATGCGCTCCCACGTCCAGGCATCGCCGCCAGTCGCTGCGTGGTAGTGGCGGAACGAGGCCAGCGAGACCGCGACCGGTCCCTTGTTGCCGGACGGGCGCAGCCGCATGTCCACCGCATACATCGGGCCGGCAGCGTCCGGTGCCGTCACGGCGGCGACGAACGCATGCACGGCGCGCACAAACCACTGGCTGGCAGCAATCGGTTTACCGCCTGGCCTGACGGTGCGGCTTTCGGTGGCAGAATCCGGATGGTCGTACACCAGCATCAGATCGAGGTCGGAGCCAACCATCATCTCCCGCCCGCCCGCCTTGCCGAGCAGCACCACCGCCATGCCACCACCGCGCACGGTGCCGAAGCGACGGGCGAAATCGTCGAGCACGCGAGGCAGCAGCGCGGCGAGCGCCGCGTCGGCCAGCGCCGAGCGGGCCAGCCCCGCCGCGTCCGCGTCCATGCGGCCATCGAGCGTGGCCACGCTGATGGAAAAATCCTCCTCCCGCACCGTGCGGCGGACGATGGCGATGGCGTCCTCCAGCGCGCGCGCGTCGGCCAGGCGGGTGCGCAGCAGGCGGGCCGGGTCGTTGCCCTCGCCGGGCGACAACAAGCCTTCGAGTGCGGCGGGGGTTCTGGCGAGGTGGTCGGACAGCGAGGGGGCGGCACCGAGGACGGCCGCGATGCGCTCCACCAGCACCGGGTTGCGGTGGAAAAGCGACAGCAATTGCACCCCGGCCGGCAGGCGCGCCAAAAAATCGTCGAAGCGGGCGAACGCCACGTCCGGCTGGCGCTGCCGGGCGAAGGCGGTCAGCAGCGCCGGCAGCACCTGATGCATCAGATCGCGGGCACGGTCCGACCGCAGCGCGCGCAGGCGGCCGGAGGTCCAGCCCTGGACGGCGGCGAACACCGCGTCCGGCTTGTCGAACCCCATGTCCTGCAAAGCGGCCAGCGTGGCGGGGGGCGGTTCGCCGACGCCGGTGAAATCGAGGCTGCTGCCGGCGTGGTCCGGCTCCGGGACGAGTTCGAAGACCTGCAAGTAGCGCGTCTGCACCCGCGTCAGATGGCGCAGCAGGACGATGGCGAAGGCGTTGGCGTCCGGGTAGCCGAGAAACGTCGCGAACGCCGCCAGCGCCTGAGAAGTTTCCGGCAACGAATGCGTTTGCCGGTCGTTGACCATTTGCAGGCGATGCTCGACGTGCCGCAAAAAGCGGTAGGCGGAGGCAAGTTCGCCCGCCGTGCGGTTGGGCAGATGGCCCGCCTGCACGAGCAGCCTCAACGCCTCCAGCGTGCGCGGGTCGCGCAACGCGGGATCCCGCCCGCCCCACACCAGTTGCAGCGTCTGCGCCAGAAATTCGATCTCGCGAATGCCGCCTTCGCCCAGTTTGACGTTGTGGCCCGCGATGCGCGCCACCGGGTCCGCCTGCTGGCCAAGCCCAGTGTTCTTGTGCGCGTCGATGCGCCGCTTCATCGCGTGGATGTCGGCCACGGCCGCGAAATCGAGGTGGCGGCGCCAGACGAACGGGCGGATGGCGGCCAGGAACGCGGCGCCCGCGCCGAGGTCGCCGGCCACCGGGCGCGCTTTCAACATTGCGGCGCGCTCCCAGTTCTGGCCCATGCTTTCGTAGTAGGCGATGGCGGCGGGAAGCGCGATGCAGGGGGGGGTGGCCGCCGGATCGGGGCGCAAACGCAAATCGGTGCGGAACACATAGCCGTCCGCATCTCTTGCTTCCATCAGAGAGACCAACCCGCGCGCGATGCGGGTAAAACACGCGACCGGCGCGTCGCCGCGATAGATGCGGGCGTCCGGATCGTACAGAAGGATGAGGTCGATATCGCTGGAGTAGTTCAGTTCGCGGGCCCCCAACTTGCCCATGCCGAGCACGATGAAGCCCGACGCCCGGGCCGGATCGTCCGGATGGCGCAGGCTGAGTTCGCGCGAGTCGTGGGCGGCGCGGAGCAAATGCGCGACGGCGAGCGAGACCGTGGCTTCGGCGAGGTCGGAGAGCGACGCCGTAACCTGCTCCAGCTTCCACAGCCCGCCGATGTCGGCGATGGCAGCGGCCAGGGCCACGATGCGCTTGGCGCGGCGCAAAGCGGCGGCGATCTTGTCGCGGGGCGCGGAGGGCGGGGTTTTGGCCAGCGCGGCCATCGCGGCGGCGATCACTGCGTCCGGCCCATCTGCGGCGAGCGCAATCATCGCGGCCGATTCGCGCAGCGCGAGGTCGGAAAGATACGGGGAATTGCCGCCGAGGCAGCGGAGCAGGGATTCGGGCAGCGGATGGCCGGGCACGGCTTCGGCAAAGCGTTCCACGAGGCGGCCGGCAGCGGCTTCGTCGGCGGGCGCGGGCCAGGAGGCGGGGAGGGGCATGCGGCTGGTGCTCGCGCGTCACCCCGGCGAAGGCCGGGGTCCATGGCCGCCCCGATGTCGGAGCGGGCGGCCTGGCTTCCGGCCTTCGCCGGAATGACGAACGTGATCGCGGGGAAGAATCATCGCCGCGCAGGCTGCGCGTGAGGCCGCTTGGCGGTCAAGCCGCCCACCATGCCGGGCGATTGGTGCATGCGCTGCTGCAACTGACACTGGCGATTGCCCTGACCTCGGTGGCACTGATCGCCGCGCTCACATGGCGGCTGTCGCAGGGGCCGCTGGAATCGCCGTGGCTGGCCGCGCGGCTGGCGGATGTGGTGAACGCGGACCAGGCTGGGCATATAATCATCGGCAGCGCGGCTCTGGCGTGGGAGGGTTTTTCCGGCGGCGTCGATCGGCCGCTGGACATTCGCGTGCGCGACGTGGTCCTCACGGATGCGAGCGGCGCCCGCATCGCCGCGGTGCCCCGCGCGGAATTGTCGCTGTCGGTCCGGCGGCTCCTGCTCGGCCAGATCGTGCCGCGCGCGCTGGCGGTGAGCGGGGCGCGGTTGCTGGTAATCCGGGCGACCGACGGCAGCGTGACGCTCGACCTGGGCGACCTGTTCAGCGGCGACGAGACGCCGGACAAGGTGCCGACCGGGTCCGCCGCCGAGCCGAGCGGGGCGGCGGCCGGGGTGTTGCGGCAACTGGTGCAGGCGCCGGCCAATGACCGGACGTTCGGGCCGGTGTCGCGCTGGAGCCAGATGCGGCGCGTGCATATCCGCGACGCCGTGATCACCGTCATCGACCGGCAACTCGGCGCGACCTGGGGCTTGCGGCCGCTGGCGCTCGATCTGGTGCGCGGACGGGACGGCGGGATCACCGGGACCGGCGCGGCGGAGCTGAAGCTGGGGCATGACATCGCAGCCCATCTGGCGCTGAGCGCAACGCTGGATCGGACGACCGGGCTGACGGAGATCGCCGCCACGCTGGGCCAGATCGTGCCTGCGACGGTGGCGCAGGCGATGCCGGGCCTGGCCGCGCTGGCGCCGCTCGATGCGCCGGTGACGCTATCGGCGACGCTGGGACTGGACCGCGATCTGATACCGGGAACATTGTCGCTGCGGGCCGAGATGGGTGCGGGGGCGCTCCACATCGGCGGCGAGACGGCGTGGCTGTTCGGCGGCACGTTGGCGGCGCAGGGGACCGCGACACATGCCACGGTGACGCTCTCGCGGCTGGAAATGGCGCCGCGCGCGGATGCAAAGCACACGATCGTGGACTCGCACGCCGACATCGCGCGCGCAGCCTCTGGCGCAATGACGCTCGACGGCGTGCTCGATCTGGATCAGGTCGCCTTCGCCGATCTACCCGCATTGTGGCCGGTGGGTGCAGGCGGCCCAGGGGCGAGGAAATGGGTCACTCAGAACATCACGCAGGGGATCGCGAGCCACGGGCATGTCGATCTGGGGCTGGCGATCCCGGCAGATTTTGCCGGCGCGACGGTCACGCGCGTGTCGGGCGGCATCGACGGCAACGATCTGACGGTCAGTTGGCTGAAGCCGGTGCCGCCGGTGGAGCACGCGAACGCCAGGCTGAGCGTCGGTGATCCTGACACGATCACGATTGCGGTGACGGGGGGCGAGCAGGCCGGTGGGGCGATCAAGCTGCAAGGCGGCCACGTAGCCATCACCGGGCTCGGGGCCGACGACCAGATGGCCGACATCGACGTCGATCTGGCCGGGCCGATTGCCGATTTGCTGACGCTGCTGAAAAATCCCCGTATCAAGCTGCTGGATCGCAGTCCGCTGCCGATCAAGGACGCGGGCGGGCAATTCACCGGCCGCGTGTCGGTGGCGAAGCTGCCGCTGCGCGACGCGATCACGATGGACGATGTGGCGATCCGCGCGACGGCAAAGACCGTAGGGCTGAAGTTGGCCGGGATCGCCGCCGGGCACGACATCGACAACGGCAATCTGACCATCGACGCGGCGGCGGACGGGCTGCACGCGAGCGGCAGCGTCAGCGTCGCGGGAATACCGGCGCAGGCGAAGCTGGACCTGGATTTCCGTGCCGGACCGCCGACGCAGGTGCTGCAAAAAGCCACCGTGTCCGGCACCGTCGAGGCCAAGCAGTTGGCGGGCCTCGGCGTCGATCCCGGCGAATTCCTGACCGGGTCGATGTCGGTGAATGCGACGCTTGCGATTCAGCGCGACGGCGAAGGCGAGGCGAAGATCGACGCCGATTTGGAGCGGGCCGGGCTGGCGCTGGGCGCCTTCGGATATGCCAAGGCCCCAGGCAAGCCGGCGAACCTCTCGGCGACGGTGAAACTGGCGGGCGACAAGCTGGCGGAGATCTCGCCAGTGCGGCTGGAGGGTGACGGCGTGCATCTGGGTGCGTCGGCCAGCTTCACCGACGGCAAGCCGGACCTGATCGTGCTGCGGCAGGCGGTGTTCGGCACCGAGACGGATGTTTCCGGCTCCGTGCGGATGCCGAGGCCGGGCGGGGTATGGCAAGTGGAGGCAACCGGCAAAAGCCTCGACGTGTCCAGCCTATTCGACGAAAAGCCGGCGCCGCGCGAAGCCAAACCCAAGACGGGGCCTGCCTATCTCGCCGACGTGAAGCTGGATCGCGTCATCCTCGGCAAGGGGCGCGTCGTGGCCGGCGTGGTCGCGCACGCGGACAACGACGGCACGATCATGCGGCGGCTGAGCTTCGTGGGGCGGACGCTGGCCACCGGCGGTGGCGCGAAGGAGGGCGGCGCGCCGTTCTCGCTGACCATTGCGCCGGACGGCCGCACGCGAAAATTGTCCGCCAGCACGCAGGACGCGGGGGGATTGCTGTTGGTGCTGGGCATCGACGACAAGATCGAGCGCGGCCGGCTGAGCATCGCCGGCACCTACGACGACTCGCGGGCGACGCATCCGCTGACGGGGCACGCGACGGTGGAGGATTTCAGCGTCCACGGCGCGGTGTTTCTGGCCAAGCTGTTGCAAGCGATGACGCTGTACGGGCTGGTCGATGCGGTGCGCGGGCCGGGGCTGGAATTCACCAAACTGGAAGCGCCCTTCGGCTACGACGGCGATACGCTGACGCTGACCGATGCGCGCGCCTTCAATTCCAGCCTCGGCATGACGGCGAAAGGCACCGTCGATCTGGCGCGGCGCGCGGCGGACATCGAGGGCACGATCGTGCCGGCGTATTTCTTCAACTCGCTGCTGGGCGACATTCCGCTGGTGGGGCGGATTTTCAGCCCGGAAAAGGGCGGCGGACTTTTTGCCGCGACCTACAGCGTGCATGGGCCGCTGGACGATCCGGGCGTGTCGGTCAATCCGCTGGCGGCGTTGACGCCGGGCTTCTTGCGCGGCGTGTTCGGGGTGTTCGACAGCACCAGCACGCCGAGCACGGGCGGGCAGCGGCCGTCGAAGTGAGAAGGGACGACCGATGACTCCGGTCCGCGCGATCTTGTTCGACGTGTTCGGCACGGTGGTGGACTGGCGCGGCAGCCTGATTGCCGATCTGTCGGCGTGGGGGTTTCCGCGAGGCATCGAGGCCGATTGGGCGGGACTGGCGGATGCATGGCGGGGCGAATACGCACCGTCGATGGACGCGGTGCGGCGCGGCGCGCGCCCGTGGACGGTGCTGGACGAGTTGCATCGCGCGTCGCTGGAAACCCTGTTGCCGCGCTTCGGGCTTTCGGGATTGAACGATGCCGACCGCGATCATGTCACAAAAGTCTGGCAGCGGCTGGACCCGTGGCCGGATTCGGTGGCGGGCCTGACCCGGCTGAAGCGGCTATGCACCATCGCGCCGCTGTCCAACGGCAATGTTTCTCTGCTGGTGGCGATGGCGCGGCGCGCGGGGTTGCCGTGGGACATGGTGTTCGGCTCGGATTTGTTCCGACATTTCAAGCCGGACCCGGAGACGTATCTGGGCGCCTGCGGGCTGCTGCGGCTGGAACCCGGCGAGGTCATGCTCGCGGCAGCGCATGCGGGCGATCTGGCGGCGGCGCAGCGGCTCGGGCTGCGCACGGCTTTCATCGCGCGGCCATTGGAGCACGGGCCGAACGGCACGCCGGAGCCGGCGGGCGCGTGGGATTTTTCGCTGGCGTCCGTCGAGGAACTGGCGGAGGCAATGGAGGCGGCGCAAGGCTGAGCGATTTGAGCGGATCAGGGAATTTCCATGTGCTGATTGAGAACAAATACGCCGTCATCGCGGCCGTGGTCGCATTCCTGCTAGTGTTGTGGCTGAGCCACGGCAGCATGTTCGCAGCTTTCGGCGCGCTGGCGCTGATCGCGGGGCTGGGGTGGGCGGCGCGGCGGTTGGCGGGGCGGTAGCGACATCGAGTCGTCGCCCGCCAACCGCGCAATATACTGCGCTTCCAGCAGCAGAACGAGATCGCAATGGCCCTCACAACGCTCGACCCGAGGACGGCGCTGATTGTCGTCGAGGCGGTAATTGCGAAGGCGCACCTGCTTCTAGATGCGTTTCGCGGCCTCGGATTGCCCGTGGTGCTGGTCAACGTGGCCGGCGGGGCGCCCGGGCGGACGGAGCAGGTGCGGCTCGTCCGCGCCTTTCCGCCCGGGTGGACCGATTTCGTGGCCGGACTTGACCGGCAACCGAGCGATCATGTGGTAACGAAGCGGACCTGGGGTGCCTTCACCGGCACGGATCTCGAATCCCATCTGAAAAGGCTTGGCGTGACGCAGGTGGTGATCGCGGGTGTCGCAAGGAGTGTCGGGCGGATTTTCCCGAAGCTGGGCGAGACCGGGACGGCGGCGGAGATCGTCGCGCTCCTGCGCGCGCCGCCGTCGTGAGCGGCACGTTCCGATCGCTGCGAGGCTTCAATTACCGGATGTGGGCCGGCGGCGCGATCGTCTCCAACGTCGGTACCTGGATGCAGCGGACGGCGCAGGACTGGCTGGTGCTCACCGACCTGACGTACCAGAACGCGACGGCCGTGGGCGTGACGATGGCGCTCCAATTCGGGCCGCAGGTGCTGCTGCTACCGCTGACCGGCCTCGCGGCCGACCGGCTGGACCGCCGCCGCCTGTTGATGGCGACACAGGCGGCGATGGGCCTGCTGGCGCTGGGCCTCGGCCTGCTGACCGTGACCGGGCTGGTGCGGCTGTGGGAGGTGTATGGGTTCGCGTTCCTGCTCGGCTGTGCGGCGGCGTTCGACTCACCGGCGCGGCAAACATTCGTCTCCGAACTGGTCGGCGAGGCCGATTTGTCGAACGCGGTGGCATTGAATTCCACCTCGTTCAACGCGGCGCGGATGATCGGGCCGGCCGTCGCGGGCGTGCTGATCGCGTCGGTCGGCACCGGGTGGGTGTTCTTGATCAACGCGGCCTCGTTCGTGGCCGTGCTCGGCTCGCTATGCCTGCTGCGGGTGGGCGAGTTGCATCGGGGCGGCGGCAAGGCGCCGACGCGGGGCGGGCTGGCCGATGGGTTTCGCTACGTTCGGGGGCGGCCCGATCTGCGCGCGCTGCTGCTGATGGTGTTCCTGATCGGCACGTTCGGCCTGAATTTTCCGATCTTCATTTCGACGATGGCGGTGATGGTGTTTCACGCCGGCGCCCGGCAGTACGGGCTGCTGACGTCGATCATGGCGGTCGGCTCGGTCGCCGGAGCACTACTGGCGGCCCGGCGCGAGAAGCCGACCGTCGCGATCGTGCTGGCGGGAACGGCGGTGTTCGGGTTCGGCTTCGCATTGGCGGCGGCGATGCCGGACTACTGGCTGTTTGCCGCCGCGCTGGCGGTGATCGGCGTGTCGGCGCAGACCGTCACGACATCGACGCTCAGCCTCGCGCAGCTATCGACGGAGCCGGCGATGCGCGGGCGCGTGGTGGCGATCGTGCTGGCCATCGCGCTGGGCGGCACGCCCCTGGGGGCACCGGTCGTTGGCTTCGTCGCCGACCGGTTCGGGCCGCGCTGGGCGCTGTGCGTGGGCGCTGCTTCCGGGTTTGCCGCAGCGGCGGTAGGGCTAAGATATCTGATGGTGCACCGCCGGCTGCGCGTGCGGATGGATGGCTGGCGGCCACGCCTCAGCTTCGACGGGGGCGCCGTGGTTGCCGGCGCGGAGTAGGCGGCGGGCGGCATGCGGCGCCGCGCGTACGAGAGTTCGCCACCTCTACGACGATACGACGTGACGCCATCACCTGCCGATCATTCACTTATCGCTGCTCCGATCGCGCTCCCACCTCCCGGTTTCGAGTTGCTCTTGTCGCCCGCGAGTCGGGTAATATGACCGGCCAGCACATCACGGTCCGTTCGGGTGTACGCGACACCGTGACGCTCGGCCAGGACGCGAATGGCGGCGGCGGTCGCGTTGAGGGACTGAGTTGCGGACATGTGATCTCGGTCCTTCGAATATGAGCACAAATCCGAGCGGCCCGCCCTCACCCCCCCGCCACAAACCGTTCCAACCAGTGAATGGTGTAGTCGCCGGCCAGGAATTCTGGGGCCTCGACGATGCGCTGGTGAAGCGGAAGGGTGGTCTTGATGCCGACGACGGCGAATTCGGCGAGGCTGCGGCGCATCCGCGCGATGGCCTCCGCGCGCGTGGGGGCGTGGACGATCAGCTTGGCGATCAGGCTGTCGTAGTAGGCCGGCACCTTGTAGCCGGAATACAGCGCCGAATCGACGCGCACGCCCAGCCCGCCGGGTGCATGGAAGGCGGAGACGAGGCCCGGCGTCGGCGTAAAAGTCTCCGGGTCTTCGGCGTTGATGCGGCATTCGATGGCGTGGCCGTTGAAAGTCACGTCCACCTGCCCGTAACCCAGGCGCTCGCCGGCGGCGATGCGGATCTGTTCGCGGACGAGATCGACGTTGCAGACCATCTCCGTCACCGGATGTTCCACCTGCAAGCGGGTGTTCATCTCGATGAAGGTGAACTGGCCATCCTGATACAGAAATTCGAGCGTGCCGGCGTTGCGGTAGCCGAGGCGGGACAGGGCGGCCGTCACCGTGGCGCCGAGCGCGTCGCGTTGCTGGCGGGTGACGGCTGGGGAGCCGGCTTCTTCGAGCAGTTTCTGGTGGCGGCGTTGCAGGCTGCAATCGCGCTCGCCGAAATGCACGACGCTGCCGAAATTGTCGGCCAAAACCTGCAATTCGATGTGGCGCGGTCGATCCAGATACTTTTCCAGATAGACGGCGTCGTTGCCGAAGGCAGCGCGGGCCTCGGTGCGGGCGACGCTCCAGGCTTCGTCGAGGTCGTCGGAGGTCAGTGCGACCTTCATGCCGCGCCCGCCGCCGCCCGCCGCCGCCTTGATCAGCACCGGGTAGCCGACGCGGGCTGCGACCGCACGGGCCTGTTCGATGTCGGCCAACTGCCCGTCCGAGCCTGGGACGAGCGGCACGCCGAGCGAGGCCATCGCGGCTTTGGCGGCGATCTTGTCGCCCATCATGCGGATATGGGCGGGCGACGGGCCGATGAAGGTCAGGCCATGCGCCTCCACCATGTCCGCGAACTCCGCGTTTTCGGACAGGAGGCCGTAGCCGGGGTGGATAGCGTCCGCACCGGTGATGGTGGCGGCGGACAGGATGGCGGCGACGTTCAGGTAGCTGTCGCGGGCCGGCGGCGGGCCGATACAGACGCTTTCGTCGGCGAGGCGGACATGCATCGCCTGCGCGTCGGCGGTGGAATGCACGGCCACGCTCTGGATGCCCATTTCGTGGCACGCGCGCTGCACCCGCAGGGCAATTTCGCCGCGATTGGCGATCAGGATTTTCTGGAACAGGCCCACCGGCTTATTCCAGCAGCAACAACGGTTCGCCGTATTCCACCGGCGCACCGGGCGCGATCAGGATGCGGGTGACGGTACCGGCGCGGGGGGCCTTGATCTGATTGAACGTCTTCATCGCCTCGATCAGCAGCAGCGTCTGGCCGGCGGCGACTACCTGCCCCGGGGCGATGAACGGCGTGGCGCCGGGTTCGGGGGCCAGATAGGCGACGCCGACCATCGGGCTGAGCACGGCGCCGGCATGGTGGGCGAAATCCTCCTCGGCCACCGGGGCGCCGTTGGCCATGGCGGGTGGCGCGGACGGGGCAGCCGCGACGGGTGCCGGCACGGTGGCGGCAACCTGCGCCACAGCAGGGGCGCGGGCGACGCGGATGCGGCCCTCCTTGCCCTCGATCTCGATCTCGGTCAGGCCGGTATCGACGAGGATGGTCGCGAGCGCGCGCACCGCGGCGGCATCGAACGAGACGACCATCACGGCCCCTCCAGAATAAGTTCGGCCATCGCCCGCAGCGCCAGTGCATAGCCCTGGATGCCGAGGCCCACGATGCTGCCGACGGCGGCCTTGGACACGTAGGAATTGTGGCGGAATTCCTCGCGCCGGTGGATGTTGCTGATATGGACCTCGATCACCGGCAGTTGCACCGCCAGCAAAGCGTCCAGCAACGCGATGGAGGTGGTGGTGTAGCCGGCCGGGTTGATGACGATGCCGACCGCCCTGCCCCGGAATTCCTGCACCCAGGACACGAGTTCGCCCTCGCCGTTGGTCTGGCGGAAGTCGATGGCGAGGCCAAGCTGCTCGGCCGTCTCCGCGCACAGGGCTTCCACATCGTCCAGCGTGGCGCTGCCGTAGATTTCGGGTTGCCGCAGCCCGAGCATGTTGAGGTTGGGTCCGTTGAGGACCGCGACCAGCGGCAGAGTCGGTTTGCCCGTCATGGCGTGCGCCGTAGCACGCGCATCGGTGCCACGACAATCGGCGCGGTTGCCTGCCAGGGGAGCGCGGCAGCATACTCGACGACATGGGCGAGGCGACGATCACGGTGAACGGGCAGGCACGCACGTTGCACGATGCGACGACGGTGGCCGGGCTGCTGGCAACCATCGGGCTCGATCTGCGCAAGGTCGCGGTGGAGCGGAACGAGGAGATCGTGCCGAAATCCGCCTACGCCATCACAATGCTGGCCGACGGCGACGCGCTGGAGATCGTGCATTTCATCGGGGGCGGCTGACATGGATTCTGCGCCGGTGACCGACACCTGGAGCGTGGCCGGGCGGGTTTTCACCTCGCGGCTCGTGGTAGGGACGGGAAAGTATAAAAGTCTGGAAGAGACGGCGGCGGCCATCGCGGCGAGCGGGGCGGAGATGGTGACCGTCGCGGTGCGGCGGGTGAACCTGTCCGATCCCGGCGCGCCGATGTTGCAGGATTTCGTCGATCCGAAAATCTACACCTATCTGCCGAACACGGCCGGCTGCCACACGGCGAAAGACGCCGTCCGCACCCTGCGGCTCGCCCGCGAGGCAGGCGGGTGGAATCTGGTCAAGCTGGAGGTGCTCGGCCCGCCGCCGCATTTGTATCCGGACATGATGGCGACGCTGGAGGCGGCCGAGGCGCTGATCCGCGACGGGTTCGAGGTCATGGTGTACTGCGCCGACGACCCGGTGGCGGCGAAGCGGCTGGAAGATCTGGGCTGCGTCGCGATCATGCCGCTGGGCGCACCTATCGGGTCCGGCCTCGGCATCCAGAACGCCGCCATGCTGTCGCTGCTGATCGACCAGACAAAAGTGCCGCTGCTGGTGGATGCGGGCGTCGGCACCGCGTCCGACGCCGCGATTGCGATGGAGTTGGGGTGTACGGCGGTGCTGCTGAACTCCGCCATCGCGCACGCGGGCGATCCGGTGACGATGGCGCGGGCGATGAAACTGGCGGTCGAGGCGGGGCGCCTCGCATTTTTGGCGAAGCGGATGCCGCGCCGGATGGGGGCCGATCCGTCCAGTCCGTTGACGGGGTTGATCCGCTAGCGGCGATCTTGCGTCGCGCAATCCTGATCGCCATAATCAATGCATGAAAGTCGACCGCCCCACCCGTGACGCGAACGGTGCCGCTTTGCTCGCGGCGGCCGGAAAATTGTTCATGGGGCGGGGGATTGAGGCGGTGCGGATTGCCGATATCAGCGCCGAGGCCGGGCTGACACATGGCGCGTTCTATGGCCACTACCCCAGCAAGGCGGCGCTGGCCGAGGCGGCGTGTCGTATTGGGCTTGAGGACTCGGCTGCGAAATGGCGCCGGCGTGCGGCGCGGGCGCGCGCCGAGGGGCGCGATCCGCTCGGTGCGATCATCGACGCCTACGTCACCGAAAAGCATCGCGACGAGCCGGGCGAAGGGTGCGTGCTGGCCTCACTGGGGCCGGAGGTCGCGCGGGCCGAGCCGGCGTTGAAGGCGGCATTGGCAGACGGCACGGCGCTGCTGTTGGCCGTGCTGATCGAGGAAATCGCGGCCGCGGGCTATCGGGTGA
>CAJCJG010000246.1 GCA_903970625.1 Solirubrobacterales bacterium 70-9
CGGCGCTTTGCGAGCGCCGCCGCCAGCCGCGCCGAACGGGCCGCCGCCGCGCGTCTGCGCCTGGACTACCGCGCGGCGGCCGAGCACTTCGCTGCGGCTGCGGGGATGGTGGCGGGGGACGAACGGGAAGCGTGGCGATACAAGGCTGAGCAGGCGAGCGCGCTCTACGACCACGGCCGGGAGTTTGGCGACAACGCGGCCTTGCGAGACGCCATAACCACATATGGCGACGCGCTGCGCCTCGCGCCGCGTGAGCGCGTCCCGCTCGACTGGGCGATGACGCAGAACAACCTCGGCAACGCGCTCCAGGCGCTGGGCGCGCGCGAAAGCGGGACGGCGCGGCTGGAGGCGGCGGTGGCGGCCTATCGCGCCGCGCTGGGTGAATGGACGCGCGAGCACGTGCCGCTCAATTGGGCAACGACGCAAAACAACCTCGGCAGCGCGCTCCATCGACTAGGCGAGCGCGAGAGTGGGACGGCGCGGCTGGAGGAGGCGGTGGCGGCCTATCGCGCGGCGCTGGAGGAATACACGCGCGAGCGTGTGCCGCTCGACTGGGCGATGACGCAGAACAACCTCGGCACCGCGCTCTGGACGCTGGGCGAGCGCGAGAGCGGGACGGTGCGGCTGGAGGAGGCGGTGGCGGCCTATCGCGCGGCGCTGGAGGAACGCACGCGCGAGCGGGTGCCGCTCCAGTGGGCCGCTACGCAGTTTAATCTCGGCAATACTCTGGCGCTGCTGGCACAGCGCACAAACGACCCGGCCCGAATGGCGGAGGCGATGGGCTGCATGCGCGGGGCGGCGGAGGTGTATCGGGAGGCGGACGAGGGGTTTGTCCGCCCCATCGCCGAACAACGCGTGGGCGAGATCGCGGCGGAGTTGGAGTGGATGGGGGGCGTTGGCGGGACATAAGCGAAAAACTGTGGCGGCGCGACCCCTCTCCCCGGCCCTCATAGGCGCTAGGTTAAGCCGAAATGCCCATTTGTACTCGTCACCCCCGCGAAGGCGGGGGTCCACGAGCGCGCAAATCGCTGCTGATGACCCCCGACACCAAGGCTGCGCGCGCGTGGATGCCCGCCTTCGCGGGCATGACGGGCACAATGTGGGAACGGCGGGGGCAAAACCCCCCGCCCCAAGACGCAAACCTGGCGCCTATGCCCCCGACCCCCTCCCACAAGGGGAGGGGGAGAAGACTGCGCTTAGGACAGTCGGGCTTGGTCGGGGGTTGGTCAAGGTTGGTCTATCTGGCCACCCCCAGAACCCGGTTGCCTGCGCGCCTCGCCGTGCTAACCTTCGGTCCATGACCCGCGCGCTTTCCTCCCCACGCCATCTGCCGGCGGGCCTGAACGGCCTGTTGCTGGCGCTGGTGGCGTTGGCGATGCAGTTGGCGGCGTTCGGGATCGTGCCGTTGTCGGGTGCCGGCATCGGGGTGGACCGGCTGCTGGCGACGTCGATCTGCCACACCGACGCGGGCGACCATGGCAACGCGCCTGCCCCGCATCATGCGCCCGATTGCGCCGTCTGCCCGCTGTGCCAGGCGATTGCCCATGCGGGCGTGATCCTGGCTTCGCCGATGGCGGTGTTCGCGTCGCCGGTGCTGGCCGTTACCCGCGCCTTCGCCCAACCGCCCGCGCGCGCACCGCCGAGCCTTGCCGCCTCCCCCGCCACCGCCCGAGGTCCGCCCGCCCCACTCTGAAACCCGTTCGCCGCCGCCGGTTCTGCCGGCGGCTTTGTGTCGTTTCAGAGTCGTGGATTGCGCATCGTGTCAAAATTCGTGTTTCGCGCCGCGCCGGCATTGGCCGCGCTGGCGTTGGTTGCCGCCCCGCACAGCGGTTTCGCCCACGCCATTTCCGGCGTCCGGGTGTTTCCCGTCACCCTGACGCTGGACGACCCCGGCGTCGCCGACGAGGTGACGGTGCCGCAAATCGTCTATCAGCCCGGCTCCGGCCCGAGCAACGACACGTCGTACCTGTGGGAGTGGGACAAGACCATCACGCCGGACACGGCGCTGATCTACAATCACGGCTACGACGTCATCAACGTCACCGGGTCGAAGAAGCAGAGCGGGTTCGAGAACGTCGTTCTGACCGGAAAATGGCAGGCGTGGGTAGTGCCGGAGCACGAATTCCTGGTCTCGCTCGGCGTGCAGCGGGAGTTTGCCGGCGACGGGCATGCGGTGGCGAACGGCATCGCCGACGCCCACGGTTCGACCGGGCCGACCGTGTATTTCGGCAAGGGATTTGGCGATCTGCCGATCGGCGTGTTTCGCCCTCTGGCCCTGACGGGGGAGTTTACCTACACGATCCCGGACCGGCGGCTGAACACCGATGGCGACAATGGCGGCAGCATTCCTTCGTTCTTCACCGGCCTGTCGCTGCAATACAGCCTGCCGTATCTGCAATCGCAGGTGAAGGATTACGGACTGCCGGAATTCGTCAATCGACTGGTTCCGCTCGTCGAGCTGAACTACAGCACGCCGACGGCGGCGCCGGCCTACGGCAACCCGATGACATTGTCGTTCTCGGCCGGCGCGATCTATCTGGCGGACACTTATCAGATCGGGCTGGAGCTGGTGTTCCCGGGCAACAAGGCGGCCGGCAAGAATATCGGCTACATCGCGCAACTGCATCTGTTCCTCGACGATATCCTACCCAACAGCTTCGGAAAGCCGCTGTTCCCATGAACCGGTTGAGGCTGCGGTCGGTGATCACCGGCTCGCCCCGTCACCTCGGCAAAGGCCGGGGGCCAGGGCCACGCGACAATCGGAGCAGGCGGCCCCCGGATTCCGGCTTTCGCCGGAATGACGGACGGGGAGTGTTTTTTCTCAAACATGCCCTGATGGTCGCGCTGCTGGCGAGCCTGTCCTCGCCCGCCTTCGCGCACGCGCTGCTACAAAAGGCGGTGCCGGCGGTCGGGTCCACCGTCCACGCGCCGCCCGCGTCGGTGACGCTGCGGTTTTCCGAAGGGGTGGAGCCGACCTTCAGCACCATCGCCGTCAGCGATGCCGCCGGCACGCATTTCGAGGCGGCGGCACCGCAAAACGCGCCCGACAACCAGAAGGTTTTGAGCGTGGCGTTGAAGCCGCTCGCAGCCGGCACCTATACGGTGGAGTGGCACGCGACGTCGGTGGACACGCACAAGACGGAGGGAAAATTCACCTTTACGGTGGCGCCGTAAATGCTGAACGGCGCGTGGCCGGCGGGAGCAATCGACGCTGCGCATGTGCCGCTGGTGCTGGCGCGCGCCGTCTGGCTCTGCGCGCTGCTGTCGGCGACGGGGGCGTTGGTGTTTCGGGCGGCGGACTTCCCCCTCCGCGCCCGCCCTTCGCGGGGGGAGAGGGTCGGGGTGAGGTGGGTCGTCGCACCGCTGCGGCGGTGGAACCCCCGACCCTCTCCGCCCCAACGGGGCGGGGAGGGAGTCTCCTTTCGCCTGATCGGCGCCAGCCTTGGCGTGGCGGGGGGCGCGTGGGCGGTGTGGGTGGTGCTGCAATCGGCCGCCATCGCGGGCGCCGACGGGCCGGCGGAGGCGTTCGCGGCGCTGACACCCGTGTTTTCGCGGACGCTGTTCGGGCATGTGGCGCTGGTACAGATCGGGTTGCTGGCGGTGGCCGCCGCGACCATGCGGCGGCGGATGGTGCCGGCGGGGTGTGCGCTGGCCGCGACCGCGTTGCAGGTGGGACATCTGCATGCGTGGGCGATGGGCGGGGGCGGCAGTCTTTTGACCTGGGCCGTCGTGCTGCATGTGCTGGCAGCGGCCTTGTGGCTCGGCGGGCTGGTGCCGTTGTGGCTTGTGGTGCGCACGGCGCCGCTGGCGGTGGCGATCCCGGTGGTGCGGCGGTTTTCGGCGCGGGCGACAGTGTTGGTGGCGGTGCTGGCGGCGACGGCGTTTTACCAAGCCTTGCAGATGGTCGGCGGGTTGCCCGGGCTATTCGGCAGCTTTTACGGCTGGGTGGCGTTGGCGAAGGCGGCGCTGTTTGCGGCCATGCTGGCGCTGGCATGGCGCAATCGGTTTGTGTTGACGCCGGCGTTGGCGCGCGACGAGCGCGCGGCACTGGCCAGAAGCATTGCGGTGGAAACGGCGGTTGGCGTGGCGGTGGTGGTGGCCGCATGCGTGCTGACGTCGCTGCCGCCGGGGATGCATGGGCAGCCGGTGTGGCCGTTCACACTGCGCCCGCGCCTGCCGCCCGACCCGGTTTTGCTGGCCGCCGTCGCGGGGATCGCGCTGCTGCTGGGTGCGGCGGTCTTGCGGACGGTACGGTGGCCGGCGCTGGCGGGAATTTGCGTCCTGGCGTTGCTGGCCGGGCCGCGCCTGGGCGCGGCGATGCAGCCGGCGACACCCACCAGCTTTTACCAGTCGCAGACCGGATTCACGGCGGCCTCCGTCGCCGGCGGAGCCGCGACATTCGCGGCGCACTGCGCGAGTTGCCACGCCGATGGCCCAAGACTCGCGGCCGACGACGGCGACCTGTTCTGGACGCTGGCATCTCATCCCGATGGCGCGCTGGACGACGATGCGCGCTGGAACCTGATCGATTTCTTGCGCGCCCGCGCGGCTGTCGGCGCATGGCCCGTGCGGGCGCCGGACGTGCAATTGGCGTGCGCCGACGGCAGCACGCCGATGCTGAGCGATCTGCGCGGCAGGGCGGTGCGGATCGCGTTCCGGCCTGTGGCGGGAGCGTGCGCCGTCACCGATCCGGACGGGCTGGCTGCGTATGCGGTGGCCACCGGACTCACGACGGCGCAACTGGCCGGCGTGGAATGGCTGATCGACGCGGACGGTCGGCTGCGCGACGCACCGCATCCCGGCGCGCAGGTGGGCTTGCGATAGCACAACAGGAGAGAGCGATGACTCGACGGACCTTGCTGGCGGCGATGGCACTGATCGGCATGATCGGTGGCGCGCACGCCGAGGACAGTATGGTGATGGTGGACCAACCCTGGGCGCGCGCCACGCCGGCCGGGGCGACAAGCGGCGCCGTCTATCTGACCGTGACCGAGCACGGCGCCCCCGACCGGCTGATCGGCGTCAGCACGCCGGCCGCCGGCATGGCGATGATGCACGAGAGCTACACCGAAAGCGGCGTCAGCAAGATGCGGATGCTGGACGGCGTGGCGCTGGACCCGCACAAGCCGGTCGCATTCCATCCCGGCGCGATGCACATCATGCTGGAGGGGCTGAAGGGGCCGCTGAAGGTCGGCGCGACGTTCCCGCTGACGCTAACGTTCGAAAAGGCGGCACCGCAGACGGTGACGGTGACGGTGATGAAGGCCGGCGCACCCGGCCCGGCCGCCACGACGGATATGCCGGGGATGAAGATGAACTGACGATAATTCTTGCGCGGGGCGGGCGATGCTTTGAGGGCGGTTGAGTGCGCCCGCCGCCTGTGCCACCCTTGGCCACGAATGCTTCGGCATTCCACGGCTCAAAAAAGGGAGAAAATCAGAATGTTCAAGAAGTGGCGCATTTTGCTGGCCGCCGCGATGGTGGCACTGGCGCTGCCGATGGCGGCGCAGGCCAAGACCTATTATTGGATTTCGCACGGTTCGCCGGCCGATCCCGTGTGGACGTATTTCCTTGCCGGCGCCAAGCAATGGGCGAAGGACACCGGCAACACCGTCAATACCTCGTTCCACAGCGGCGATGTCGCCTCGCAACAGGAAGCCGAGCGCGCCGCGATTGCCGCGCACGCGGACGGTATTGCGACGAGCAGCCCCGATCCGGGCAGCCTGAAGGAGATTGCCGAGGAGGCGCACAAGGCGGGCATCCCGATCATCAACTTCAACACGCCCGACCCCTCCGTCAGTTTCGACGCCTATGTCGGCGGCGATCTGGTGGTGTTCGGGCGGCGCTGGGCGCAGTACATGGTGGACCACAAGCTGGTGAAATCCGGCGACTTCGTGTGGATGCCGGTGGAAGTGCCGGGTGCGACCTACGGCGTGCAGGAGGAACAAGGCATTTCCAGCGTGTTCAAGCCGCTGAACATCACGTGGGAAGTGACCGACACGACGCTGGACCAGGCCGAGATCATCAACCGCATGTCGGACTATTTGACCGCCAACCGCAAGAAGATCAAGGCGATCATCGGCCTCGGCGACCTCGTGACCGGCAGCATCAAGCGCGTGTTCGATCAGGTCGGCGTCAAGCCGGGGGAAATTCCCGTGATTGGCTGGGGCAACTCGCTCGACACGACGCAGGAAGTGATCAACGGCTACGTGAATGCGGGAACGTGGCAGGACCCGCAGGCGACCAGCTATCTGGCACTGTCGCTGGCGGCGATGGCATCGAGCGGCATTCCGCCGGGATTCAATGTTTTGACGGGTGCCATCTACGAGAAAGACAAGGCGCCGGTGTACGACAAGATCATGTCTGCGAAGTAGTTCGCGCCGCCCTCTCCCGCGACGCGGGAGAGGGAATGCGTCTGTGTCAAATCATAGGTGACGCTTGAGCCAATCGGCATTGACGCACATCACGCCGTGGCGGCGGCTGACGGGGCATCGCTGGATCGCGCGGCCGGAGTTCGGGCCGTTCGTGTTGCTGGTGGTTGAACTGGTGGTGTTCTGGTCGATCAATCACGATTTCCTCTCGCCCGGCAACATCAGCAACACGCTGGCCTTTACTGTGGAGCTTGGGCTGATCGCGGTCGGCATGACGTTGCTGATGACCTCAGGCGAATTCGATCTCTCCGTGGGCTCGGTGTTCGGCTTCTCGCCGGTGCTGATGTGGACGTTGATGAACAGCGGCGCCACGTCTCTGGAAGTGGCGTTCGTGGTCTGCCTCGTCGTCGCCGCGCTGATCGGACTGATCAACGGTTGGTTCGTCACGAAGCTGAAAATCCCGTCGTTCCTGGTCACGCTTGGCATGTTGCTGGTGGTGCGCGGCACGGCGCTGTTCATCACCGACGGATTTCCCCAACGCACATGGTCGGCAGGCGGACACTGGCTCGCGAAGATTCTCGTCGGCGACATCTATATCGGCGATTTCCGGGTGTATGCGTCGCTGCTCTGGTTTGCCGGCGTGGTGCTGGTGCTGGGCTACGTGCTGACGCAGACGAAGATCGGCAACTGGATACAAGCGGCGGGCGGCAACCCGAGTGCGGCGCGGGCGCGCGGCGTGAACGTGGACCGGACCAAGATCGCGCTGTTCATGCTATCCGCCATGCTGGCGGCGTTCGCGGGCGTGATCAGTTCCATCCGCACGTCGGCGGCCAACCCCAACAGCGGCACCGGCTACGAGCTGGAGGTGATCGCGATGGTGGTGATCGGCGGCACCGCTCTCTCTGGCGGGCGCGGCACCATCGTCGGCACCGTGCTCGGCATCTTCATCCTGCGGGTAATGCGCAACGGTATCGTGCTGATCGGCGTTCCAGGTCTGGCCTACAACATCTTCATCGGCGCGATCATTCTGGGCATGATGGCGCTGCATTCCTGGCTGGAACGCCGGCATCAGGCGGGGACGTAAGGGCGATGGGCGAACTGATCCGCATGTCGCATATCAGCAAATCGTACGGCCGCGTGCAGGCTTTGGACGATGTGAGCCTGACGGTCAACGAAAGCGAAATCGTGGGTCTGTTGGGCGACAACGGCGCCGGCAAATCGACGCTGATCAAGGTGCTGTCCGGCGCGGTGCCGCTGACCAGCGGCGACATTTTCATTCGCGGGACCAAGGTGACATTGCGCGGCACGACGGACGCGATTTCGCAAGGGATCGAGACTATCTATCAGGACTCTGCCCTCGTCACCCAGCTTTCCATTGCGCGAAACCTGTTTTTGGGGCGCGAACCGCTGACGGGTTCGAAACTGTTCAATCGGATGGACAGAGCGAAGATGGATGCGGTGGCGCGCGATCTGCTCAAGCGCGTCGGCATCACCAAGAACATTCCGCCCGGCACGCCCATCGGCTCGCTGTCCGGCGGGGAGCGGCAGGCGGTGGCGATTGCGCGGGCGATGTATTTCGACAGCGACCTGATCATTCTGGACGAACCGACCAACAATCTTGGCGTGGCCGAGACGCAGGGCGTGTTGCGCTTCGTGCGCGGGGCGAGGGATTCGGGGCACTCCTGCATTTTCATCGCTCACAACATCCACCATGTGTTTCAGGTGGTGGACCGCATCGTCGTGATGCGGCGCGGCAAGGTTGTGGCGGACGACATCGATCCAAGGACCAGCACCATCGAACAGGTGGAGCGCGTCATCACCGGCATGGACGAGATGCACTGACAGCTACAGCGGCGCGGCGCCGGCAAAGTAGCGCAGCGCGCGGACGCCGGGCAGAAAGAAGTAGGCGCCCCCGGCGACCGTGACGAATGGCGGCATGGCGGCGAAGCGCCGACGCACGCCGTTGGGTTGCGGCACGCTGAAAGCGTCGGCAGTGTCCCGATTGCCGGTCAACGGATCGGACTCGTCGCCGAGGCCGGCGAATTTCCCGCTGGACAGCCACGCATTCTGGATGAACTCGAACTGCCGGGCGATGTTGGCGTTGAGGCAGATGAAGTGCAGGCCGGCCTGCGGATCGGGCGCATCGGGCCTCACGGCCGCTTCCGGGGAGAGTTGTACGCCGAACTCGCGGCCCCGGCGCAGCAGGCGATGGAAACGGCTGGCGGCGATCAGATCGTCGCGCAAATCGGGTTGGAAGATGCCGAGCATCTTGACCAGCGTTGCAAGCGTGCCGAGCGGTGCGCCCGGAATATCGCCGGTGCGCGGATTGGCGCGACGCACATGGGCACCGACCGGACAGCGCAGCCCCGCAGTATCGGCCGCGTAGGTAAATCCATTCCTGGCCAGATCGTCGGCCGCAACACCTTGGATCGCGACGCCCGCTTCCTCCAGCGGCGCCCCGTCGCGCCGTCGCCCGACCATCGATTCCGCGAATGTCGTGGCCTCGGCCGCTTGCGAGGCCGCGAAGCGCCAGAAGGCGCGCACATCCTGATGCAGTTCGCGCAGCACGAGATAGGAGCCGTTACGGCCCAAATCTTGGCATTTGGGGTCGGCGGTACCGACAAATGGCCGGTCGGTGTACTGGCCATATTCGTTGGGATAACCCAGCACGAATTCGCCGACCGAGATCAGGTTGCCGTAGGGCAGAATGGCTTCCTCGCCGGGCGTGCGGTCGCCGTGCCAATCGATGTGCGGCTGGCTCACGCCGTCCTTGAAGCCGAACGGCTCGTAGCCGCCCATGTCGGTGGTATCGAGCACCCGCAGCGTCGTGAACGCTTTCGCAAAGGCCGTGGTCTCGACGCTTTGCCGCAGCGACGCGAGGGCTCCGGGTTTGGCATACAGCAGCAGCAAAGCGTGCGGCGGGACCGCGCCCCACTCCCACCGGCTTGGCGCATTGATGCCGACATCGCCGAGGCGGCGCGAGCGGCTTTCCTGGCCCGCCATGCCGCCGAGGAACTCGGCCGAAAAACCATCGATGACGGCTTGCGACACACCGAGCGCGTGCATGCCTGCCGATGTCAGCGCGACCTGAACGGCGGCTGCAACGTCACGCTGATCCGCCGTCGTGACCGGGGCCGTGGCCAGCCACGCGCGCGCGGCCTCGGGGGCTGCGATGGTAAGCACCAGAAAGCAGGCATCCGTCAGGTTGCCGTAACCGGTGTAGAGCAGACCTTGCATGTCGGAGAACTCGACGGCGCTCATATCAACGCCAGCCATGCCCGGGCTTCGTCCTCGCTCATGGCGGCACGCTCAAGCCCCTCGCGAATCATCGTGTTGCCTGCGAGGTCGGCGGCCGTCAAATCCGGGTATGCTTTGTACCAAACCTGCGTCGGCACCTGATGCCGCCGAAGAAAATACTTGAATGGCAGTTCATGCTTGGCACCCCCCAGCAGCAGCCAGGACGTGCGCGGGTAGCCGATGCCATTGCTGAACACGAGGTTCAGCCCATAGGCGACTTTGTTGATGAAATCGTCCATGTAGCTGTCCAGACTGCCATCGTAATTGCTAGCGAACAGCAGGCGCCGCCGGTTGTCGAGAAAAACCCAGCGGGCGAAGTGTATGGTGCCAACGCGCGCGAGCCGCCCGCGCGTGTACAAGTGCCGGAGGCTGAAATCGAGCACCCAGAACACGAAGATCAGTGTCCACAGGCGGAAGTTTCCCGGCTTGACATGGCCGAATGCGCTGAACTGGTTGCTTGCTTGGCGGTCCTCGATCTCGGCCAGCTTCGCGACATGGGCAGGGTCCGGGCGCGGCGTGATCACCGCATCGGTGGTTTCGCGGGCGCGCAGCACGAACAGGAAAACGGGTGCGCCCACGATCAGCAGTGGCGAGAGCATGAGCAGCGCAAGCGGCACGCCGATCAGGTTCAGGACGTGGCGCACGTGCCAACCCGCCGGAGTCTGCGCGGATGGCGTCAAGGCTGGCCCGGCGGCGCGCTGATGCGCCGCGAGACGGTGGTGGATGTCCCGCGCGGATGCACCCGCCAAGCTGTTATCGTTCTGCGAAAGCCATGTGCGTAGCGCGGAGCGAAGTGCCGCTTCCTCGTGGATCTGGCGCACGGTGCGGCCCACCCAGTTGACATAACATGCCGCCGGTGCGCGCGAATGCCGCAACATCCAGGCCAGCAAATCACTGCCAGCATCGAAGCCGATGCAGTGCGAGAAGATGCACCGCAGGCCGGCGCCCGATCGTGCCGCGAATTCGCCCAGCATCGCTGCGCCGGCCCCATCGCAGTCACCCAGGAACACGAGCCACAGGGGCGCATCGGGCAAACCTGTGTTGTACAAAGCGAGGTCGCCGAGCGTTTCATCGACAAGAATGACCAGTCGCGCGACGTGCAACCTCTCGTACAGCCCAAACGGCAGCACCGGGTTGGCAGGATCGACCACGCCAGGGCCACTGTTCAGCGTCGCGAGCAAGGCGCGCAAGTCGGTCTCGGCGCCGGGCCGAATCGGTGCGGCCACCATGAAATTCCCCTGCGGGGTCATGGCAAACGCCTGGAACCGATCAGAATTGCAGCGCGAAGTCGATCAGCCGGGCCTTGTCCCAATACACCTTGCCGAGATACAGGCCGGGCGCGATCAAGCGGATCTCGTCGCGAATCCAGTGCGCGACCATCGACGTCTCCGAATAGTCGAGGACGATGCACTCCTTCTGATCGAGCCAGCTTTTGTCTTTGTAAACGCGCGCGATAATGGCGTTCAATCCGAACGGTCCGACGCGGTTCTTCAGCGTCCCTGTCGTAGGGTCAAACACTTTGCCTTGCCACGCGAAGTAGCTGATGAAGGCTGCGATCTCCGGGCTGAACGCGGTGCCGGGCGCGATGATCGCCGTGCCGTTCGCCTGCCCTTCCGGGATCGGCCCTGCGTCGCTGCCGGTGAACAACGCGTCGAGATCCGCTTGCGTCATGCGGAGAAGCTGTGGGACGTCGTAGGCCATCGCGCACCTGCTTCAATGTCGTAACAGCGACGATAGTGGCGCCGACGCGACGCGCCGTTCAAGCCCAAACGCCAGATGTGATTGCGGCGCGGCGGCGAAAGCTGCTTACCATGCAATGCGGAATAAACCGGCTCGCCGAAAGGACATCGCCCATGTTCTGGCAGACGCTGCACGACGCCGTGGTCGCCTTGCTGCATGTCGAGCGGCGCTTCGAGCCGTTTTTCCGTTCCGCCGTGGACAATGTGTTGCGCGAGCCGGCAGCGGCGCTGATCCAATTTCTGATCAACCGGCAGCGCCGCCCGGACGGTCTGGCCATCGCCGAGGAGCGGCCGGAGCCGGACGAGGAACAGCACCTGCAATCGATGATCGACTCGATGTCGGCCTACATGCGGCAGCACTGGCAGCCGGGCAACTACCAGCGCGCCGGCAATACCAAGACGCACGGGCTGGTGCGCGGCACCGTGACCATCCGCGACGACATGCCGGCCGCCTATCGCAAGGGCGTGTTCGCGGTGGCAAAAACCTATCCGGCGTGGGTGCGGTTTTCCGGCCCCGGTCCGGACTGGCCGCGCGACATCGACGACGTGGGGTTCGTCAGTTGCTCCATCAAGCTGATGGGCGTTCCGGGCGAGAAACTGCTGCCTGACGAGACTGCGACGCAGGATCTGCTCTCGATCTGCACACCGACGTTCGTGACGCCGGACGCGCGCGCCAATGCCAATTTACAGTCCTGGATTCTGAAAGGGCGGCCGCTGTTCTACTTCACGAAGCCCGGCGACTCGCACATGCTCGATGGGCTGATGCAGTCCTGGTGGAACAAGACGCAGAGCAACCCGCTGGGCGAGCGGTACTGGAGTTGCGTGCCGTACCTGCTCGGCGAGGGGCAGGCGATGATGTATTCGGTCTATCCGCGCTCGACCGTGTATCGCACGATCCCGCGCCTGCCGCTGACGCCGCCGGACAATTATCTGCGCGACAATATGGTGCGGACACTGGACCGGCAGGATGTCGAGTTCGACATCATGCTGCAATTGCAGACCGATCCTTTCAGAATGCCGATCGAGAACGCCGCCGTGCGGTGGCCGGAAAAGCTCTCGCCGTTCGTGCCGGCGGCGCGGCTGCATATTCCGCGACAGACATTCGCATCCGCCGAGCAACTGGCGTTCTGCGACAATCTGTCTTTCAACCCATGGCACTGCATCGCCGAACATCGGCCGCTGGGCAACCAGAGCCGCGCGCGCCGGCGGATGTACGACGAATTGTCGAAATTCCGCCAACGGATGAACCGCAAGCCGCACATCGAACCGACCGGCGACGAGGCGTTCGGGGCGACGGTGGCGGCGCGATGAGCGGCGCCGCCACCGACTGGGCCAACGTCCTGCGCGGAGAATTGGCGGCCGTCCGGCCGACCATCGCGGCGGCGGCAACGGGCGCCACGCTCGACGACATGCACACCGCGATCGGGGCAGCCGATCCGCCGCTGTCGGCGCTGTGTCTGTCCGGCGGGGGCATCCGCAGCGCATCGTTCGCTCTCGGCGTGCTGCAAACGCTGGCGCGCTATGGCGTGCTCGGCAAATTCGACTATCTGTCCACCGTCTCCGGCGGCGGCTATATCGGCAGCTTCGTGACCGCGTGGCGCGCGCAAGCAGGCAACGACGCCGCCGTGTTTGCCGGCCTGGACCGCAGCCGCCCCAACGACGGCGCGGAGGCGACAGAGATCGCGGGCGTGCGCGCGGACGGCAATTATCTGACGCCGAAACTCGGGCTGCTTTCGGCCGACACATGGACGGTGATCGCCCTGGTGATCCGCAATCTGGTGCTGAACTGGCTGGTATTCCTGCCGTTCTTCATGGGCATCCTGCTGCTCCCGTGGCTGTGCAAACACCTGCTCGACGCCATCGCATTGGCCGACGGGGCGACCCTTGCCCGCGTGTTTCTGGGGATCGGGGCCGTTGCGGTCACATTTGGCCTGGGTGCAGCCTCGTTCGAGCGGCGGCGCGCCGAAGGTGGCTGGCTGACCGACATGCGCTTCGTCTGCTTCGTGCTGCTGCCGATCGCCGCCGCCGCCATGGGATTTTCGGCCGCCGGCGCCGCCCTGGCCTGGACGCACCCGGGGCAAAAGTGGGTGCCGGCAGACGTGGCCCTGGGCGCGTCGGTCGCCGGCGCG
Organism: Solirubrobacterales bacterium 70-9; assembly: GCA_903970625.1. Classification (GTDB taxonomy): domain Bacteria; phylum Pseudomonadota; class Alphaproteobacteria; order Acetobacterales; family Acetobacteraceae; genus CAJCJG01. The sequence goes on from CAJCJG010000246.1 coordinate 13,537, forward strand.
CTCTGCTATGCGCTGGCCTGGTCGGCGGCGGGCGTTTTCCGGCCGGACGAGCGGACGGCGACGGACCCGCAGGACAACCCGGTCAAGGAATTCCTCGCCTGGGTCGCGGCCGGCGCCCTCGCCGGCGCGGTGCTGGCGCAGGGCATCTGGTTTGCCGCGTCCATCAGCATGGCGTGGCTGACGGCGCTCGGCATCAGTTGGACGATGCTGTCGATCTTCGCGGGCGAACTGCTATTCATCGGCCTGCGCAGTTATAGCCCGCGCGGCGACATGGACCGCGAATGGCTCGCCCGCGCGGCCGGCTGGCTTGGCGTGTGGGCCGTCGTGTGGTTGCTGGCATCGTCCATCGCGCTGCTCGGCCCGGCGGAACTTGGGCCTTTCGAAAAATGGGCGATCGGTGCCGTTGGCGGCGTCTCCGGCGTGGTGGCGCTCGTGCTCGGCGGCAGCGCCTGGACGGCGGCAACCACCGCAGCGCGTCTTGGCCGCCGATTGTCGCTGACGCAGGTGGCGAGCGTGGCGGGGCTGGTGTTCGCGGTCGTGCTCGCCGTCCTGATCTCGCGGCTGGATGTGGCGGTGGGCAGGTTGGTCGCGGGCCCGCCGATGGGCGCATGGGTCCGCCCGCTGCTCGATGCCGTCGGCGCAGCGGTGCTCCTTGGGTTCGGGGCAGTCGCCTCATGGCTCATCAACGTTAATCGCTTCTCGCTGCACGCCGTCTATCGCAACCGGCTGGTGCGCGCCTTCCTCGGCTCGGCGCGTGGGATCAAGGCGCCGGACCGGACGGACGACCCGTTCACCGGCTTCGACGCGAAGGACAATCCGTGTCTGAGCGAAATGCCGAAGGCGCCGCTGCTCCATGTGATCAACGCCGCGCTCAACGTCGTCTCCACCACCAATCTTGCGTGGCAGGAGCGAAAGGCGGAATCGTTCACGCTGACGCCGCTGTCTGTGGGCAACCCGAACGTGTGCTACCGAGCAACTCAGGATTACTGCAAGGGCAACAGCGAAGGAGGCATAACGCTCGGGACGGCCATGGCGATCTCGGGCGCCGCCGTCAGCCCGAACATGGGCTATCACACCTCGCCGCTGCTCGGCTTCCTATTGATGTTGTTCAACGTGCGGCTGGGCTGGTGGCTCGGCAACCCGAAGCACGATTGCTACCGCAGCGAAGGCCCCACCTTCGGGCTGCTGACGTTGCTGAAGGAATTGGCGAACATGACCACCGCCGGCGGCAAATGGATTTACCTCTCGGACGGCGGGCATTTCGACAATCTGGGCATCTACGAGATGGTGCGCCGCCGCTGCCGCTTCATCGTGGTCAGCGATGCCGGCTGCGACCCGGATGCGGCGCTGGCCGATCTGGGGAACGCGGTGCGCAAGGCGTCGATCGATTTCGGGGTGCGCATCCGCTTCGACTCGCTGGAGGTTGCGGCAGGTGAACGGCCGCCGAAGGATGGTCCCTTCGCCTGGCAGGGCAAGATCTGGTATCCGGAATGCGAGGAACCCGGCTGGCTGCTGTATCTGCGGCCGACCTATCGCGGGACCGAGGCCGCCGACATTCGCGCCTACGCCCAGGCAAACCCCCGCTTCCCGCACGAATCCACGTCCGAACAATGGTTCGGCGAATCGCAGTTCGAGGCGTACCGTGCGCTTGGCGCGCATCAGATGGAGTTGCTCTGCGGCAACTCGCCGCAGCGGCATCCGACTCCGTTGAACCTCGCGGGCCTGCGGCACAAAGCTGAACGGTGTATTTCCCGGCCAGGAGGAAGCTGATGCGACGCTGGGCGTTACTGTTGGTGGTGATCGTACTCGCCGTCGTGGCCGGCTATGTCTGGCTGGGTCGTGGTGGGCCGATCCGTGACGAGGCGCTGCGCGCCGGGCGGGAGGCGGCCACCTTTCCAGCCGCCGCCGACGATTATTTTCACGACATGGACGGCGCCCCGGCCCTGACGCCAGCCGAAATCCAGGGCCGCAACACTTGGCTGGTCTGGACCGGCGGCAACGACAAGTTCTGGGACGGCATGACGGCGACGACATTCGGCGCGTTCGACCTGCTCAAGATCGTCAGTTCGCATCCCGGCTTGAAAGCCAATCGCGACAATCGCTGGGAGTATCTTGGCGCCGTCAACGAGCCGTGCTTCGACAAGCCAACCGGCCCCGATCCTGACCATTTCGGCCTGTGGCTCGACAAGCGCCGTGCCGACTGCGCGCCCGACCCGTTCGCGGATGCCCAAAAATATCCGGGTGTGAAGATCGGCGCGCGCGGCACGACCGTGCCGGTCGGCTCCTACTACGGCGAGCCGACCGGCATCGTCGGTTTGCGGCTGTTCCCGAACCCCGATTTCGACGAGACGGCAAAACAGCGGTGGAACGCCGAACGCTACTACACGGACGAAAAATACTACGACGACAAGGCCCTGGTGCGGCCGTACCGCGTCGGCATGTCGTGCGGCTTCTGCCATGTCGGGCCAAGCCCGGTGCATCCGCCGGCCGATCCCGCGCATCCGACGTTCGCCGACCTCAGTTCCACCGTGGGCGCGCAATATATGTGGGTGGACCGGCTGTTCATCTACGACAGCCGCGCGAGCAACTTTTTCTATCAGCTTGTCCACACCTATCGCCCGGGTGCGATGGACACGTCGTTGGTCTCCACCGACAACATCAACAACCCGCGCACGATGAACGCGATCTACAATCTCGGCCCGCGGCTGGACGAAGCGATGCGCTGGGGCAAGGAACGACTGGTGGGCGGCGAGCTGAACAACAAGCAGTTCAACGACTACACGACCGACCCGACGCTGACGCGTTTTTTCCAGAAGCCGGACACGGTATTCACGCCGCGCGTGCTGAAGGACGGGTCCGACTCCGTCGGCGCGCTGGGCGCGCTCAATCGCGTGTATCTCAACATCGGCCTGTTCAGCGAGGAGTGGCTGACCCACTTCAACGCCGTCGTCGGCGGCAAGCCGATTACCCCGATCGAGATTTCCGTGGCCGAGCAGAACTCCGCCTACTGGAAAGCCACCGAAGCGCAAACCCCGGCCACGGCGCTGTTCTTTCTGAAGGCCGGCCGCCCCGACCATCTGGCCGACGCGCCCGGTGGCGCCAAATATCTCGACGCCGACGCGGCGACGATGGATCGCGGCAAGACGGTGTTCGCGGAGACGTGCGCGCGCTGCCATTCCAGCAAGGCGCCGACACCGGCCAAGGGCCTGGACCCGACGGGCTGCAACGGCCCGCACTATCTGGAGTGCTGGAACGCCTACTGGGCCTGGACCAAGACCGACGAGTACAAGGCGCAAATGCGCGACATCGTGCATAAGCCCGACTTTCTCGATGGCAACTACCTGTCCGCCGACTTCCGTGTGCCCGTGACGCTGCTGCAAACCAATGCGTGCAGCCCACTCGCGACCAATGCGCTGCGCGGCAACATCTGGGACAATTTTTCCTCCGAGGACTACAAGTCCCTGCCGTCGGTCGGCGACATCACCGTGCATGATCCGTTCACTGGCAAGCCTTACCAGTGGCACATGCCGGCCGGCGGGCGCGGCTATACACGGCCGCCGTCCCTGATCAGCGTTTGGTCCACCGCACCGTTCCTGCTGAACAACAGCCTCGGGCCGTTCGAGTCCAGCCCCTCCGTCGATGCGCGCATGAAGGTATTCAATGCGTCCATCGAGCAATTGCTGTGGCCGGAGAAGCGCGACAAGGACGAGGTGCTGAAGGATGCGGTTCCGGGGGTGATCGACCGCACCCAGGTGCGCAGCTTCATCACCATCCCGGATGGCTTCGTGCCGGACGCGCTGCGCCCAGCGCAAGGGTTGCTGCATCGGTGGCTGCCGCAATTCTTCGGCGCCAGCGGCGATGTCACCATCGGCCCGATTCCGAAGGGCGTGCCGGTCAATCTGTTGGCCAACATCCAGCCGCTTGCCGAGAGCGACGACCCGGCCGAGATCGTGCGCCATACGGACAAGGTGCTCGCCCTGCTGGATGCGCTGCGCCACGATCTGTCGGCAGCGCCGGCCGATGCGACGGACGAGCAGTTGCTGGCAAAATTCGCCAATCTCGCCAAACCGATGCTCGAACTCAGCAAGTGCCCGGATTTCGTCGTCAATCGCGGCCACTATTTCGGCACCGACAAACTGGGCGAGGAGACGCCCCTGTCGGACGACGACAAACGCGCGCTGATCGCGTTCATGAAAACCTTCTGAGCGCCATGTCGGACGCCGACTACGATCATATCGTCGTGGGCTCCGGGGCCGGCGGCGGCACCGTCGCCGCACGGCTGGCGGAGGCGGGGCGGCGCGTGGTGCTGTTGGAGGCGGGCGGCGATCCGCGCGCGGAGGCAGACCCGCGCTTGCCGGACGACTACGACGTGCCGGCCTTCCATCCGTTCGCGTCGGAAAATCCCGCGCTAAGTTGGGATTTCTTCGTGCGGCACTATGCCGACGCCGCCCAGCAGGCGCGCGACCCAAATTTTCGGCAGGAACATGGCGGCGTGCTCTATCCGCGCGCGGCGGGGCTTGGCGGCTGCACGGCGCACAACGCGATGATCTTTCTGGCGGCACCGGACGCCGACTGGGACGAGATCGCGGACCTGACCGGCGACGCCGGCTGGTCGGGGGCAGCGATGAGCCGGCATTTCCGCGCCATCGAGGATTGCCACCATCGCCCGGAATGGCGGCTACCGGAACTGATCGGCCTGGACCCGACCGGCCACGGCTGGTCCGGCTGGCTGCGCACCGAGCGCGCGATGCCACCCTCCGTGTTCAGCGACGATCCGCTGATCCGCACGCTGCTGGAATCGGCACTGGTGGCCATAAACGACGCGCCCATGCCGTTGGCCGAACTGTGGCGCCTGTTCGAGGATCAGGCGGACCCGAACGACCGCCGTGTGGCAAAAGCGGGGTTCGAGGGGGTGTGCTACACGCCGCTGACCACCGCGCAGCATCGCCGAGCCGGCACGCGCGAGCGGGTGCTGGACGTTGCGCAAAGGTTCCCGGAGCGGCTGCGGATCGAGACCGATGCACTGGCAACGCGCGTGCTGCTGGACGCGGACGGGACGGTCGCCGGCCTGGAATACCGCAAGGGCGCCCGGTTGTATCGCGCGCACGCGGCGCCGAGCATGGACGATGGCGAAACCCGCGTGTTGCGCGCCCGTGGCGACATCATTCTGGCCGGCGGTACGTTCAACACGCCGCAACTGCTGATGCTGTCCGGCATCGGCGATCCGGCGGCGCTGGCGGCGCACGGCATCCGCCCCGCCGTCGATCTGCCCGGCGTCGGCGCCAATTTGCAGGACCGCTACGAGGTCGGCGTGGTCAACCGCATGGCGCAGCCGTGGTCGGCGCTGGAAGGCGCGCGGTTCGAGCGCGGCGACCCGCTGTATGAGGATTGGACGCGCGGAGAGGGCATGTACATCTCCAACGGAGCGGCCCTGGCGGTCGCGCGCCGGTCGTCGCCGGACGCGCCCCTGCCGGACCTGATGTGCATGGCGCTGCTGGCGGAGTTCCGGGGCTATTTCCCCGGCTACTCGCGCCTGATCGCCGACAGCCGCCGGCATCTGACCTGGGCGATCCTGAAAGCGCACACCGCCAACCGCGCCGGCCGCGTCGCGCTGCGCTCCGCCGACCCGCGCGACCGGCCCGACATCCTGTTCAATTCGTTCGTCGGCGCCGGCGCCGCTGCGGATTTGGCGGCGGTTGTCGAGGGCATCAAATTCGCTCGCCGCATGACCGCGCACCTGATCGCGACCGGGGTGGTCGAGACGGAACTGCTGCCCGGCCCGAACGTCACCGACGCGGACCTCGTGCAATTCGTCCGCGACCATGCCTGGGGCCATCATGCCGCCGGCACCTGCGCCATCGGCCCCCGCGCGGCGGGTGGCGTGCTGGACGGAGCGCTGCGCGTGCATGGCACACGCGGGCTGCGGGTCGCGGATGCCTCGGTGTTCCCCCGCATCCCGGGCACCTTCATCGCCAGCGCGGTGATGATGGTGGGCGAGCGCGCAGCCGAACTGATAATGGCCGACAGCGATGCGGTGTCCTGATCGCATTGAAAAAATCTTCGAGACATCTTTATGAAACTGGCACGCGCAAGCTGCTTCATTGAATCGTCACTCGTTCATCTCCGACTCGACGCCAATCCGCAACCGACCGGCCGTTAAAACCCCCTCGCCACTCACTTCGAGCATGGGGGACACTATGAATCGAACTACCCGCACACGCCTGATGGCGTGCGGTTCGCTGCTGGCGATGACACTCAACACGATGGCTCCGGCCGTCGCCGCGACCACCGCCATCAACGACAGCAACACGACCACGCCGATCAAGCACGTCATCGTCATCGTCGGCGAAAATCGCAGCTTCGACCATGTGTTCGCCACCTACACACCGCCCAAGGGCACGGTGGACAACCTGCTGAGCAAGGGCATCGTCAAAGCCGACGGCACGCCGGGTCCGAACGTCGGCCTCGCCGCGCAGTATTTCGCGCGGGACGTGAACGCGTACCAGATCGGCCCCCACGACAAGGTCAAATACGGCCATCTGCCGCCGATCATGACCGCCGGGGCGCCGAAGGCCGCGCCGTTCGCGCCGGTTGCCGGCGACACCGCGATCCTGACGGAAGCCGATTACGGGCTTGAGACGGGCACCGAGCCGTACGCCTCGGCGCCGATCATCCCCGGCACCCCGGACATAGATCTGATCGCGACCGGCGGCACGGGCCTTGGGAAATATATCGTCGATACCCGCATCCCGAACGCGGCCGCACCGCCGAACGCGCCCTTCCAGATCACCAACCCGCACGGCACCGCCACCTACGACGACTACGCCGCCAGCCCGGTGCATCGTTTCTACCAGATGTTCCAGCAGATGGACTGCTCGGACGCCAACGCGACGCCCACCAACACCTCGGGCTGCCTGAACGACCTGTTTCCCTGGGTTGAAACGACCGTCGGCGCAGGTGGCAACGGCGAGACGCCGCTGCAATACACCGGCGGCGCGCCGTTCACCGACGAATCCACCGGCGAGGGCTCCACGGCGATGGGGTTCTACAACGTGGCGACCGGCGACATGCCGTACTTCAAGAAACTGGCCGACACCTACGCGCTTGGCGACAACTACCACCAGCCGGTCAAGGGCGGCACCGGCGCCGATAGCGTCTATCTGGGCTATGCCTCGGCCGTTTGGTACTCCGATACCAAGACCGGCGTCCCGGCGGTCCCGCCGGCCGGCCAGATCGAGAACCCGAATCCGCTGCCGGGCACCAACAACTGGTACACCAACGACGGCTACGGCTCGACCTCGACGGCCAAGGGCGGCACCTACACCGAGTGCGCGGCCCCGACGCAGCCGGCGGTGCGGACGATCCGCACCTACCTGAATGTGCTGGATGTCGCCCCGAACTGCCAGGGCGGCCGCTACTACCTGCTGAACAACTACAACCCGGGCTTCAGCTTCAGCGCGACCGGCGTGCTGACGCCGGACCCGACGCCGATCGCGGCGTCCGACTTCACGATCCCGCCGCTGTCGCAGAAATCCATCGCCAACACGCTGGACGACGCCAAGGTGAGCTGGACGTACTACGGTGAGGGCTGGAACTGGTACAAGCAGCCCAGCACGCTGCCGGCCGTGCTCGCGGGCAACCAAGTCTATTGCAACATCTGCAATCCGTTTCTGTACCAGTCCTACGTGATGAACAGCCCAAGCCGGGTGGCGCGTAACCTGAAGGACACCGCCGACCTCTACACCGACCTCGCCAACGGCACGCTGCCGGCGGTGTCGTGGGTGAAGCCGGGCGGGCTGAACGACGGCCATCCGTCCTCCTCCAAGTTCGATATCTTCGAAGCTTTCACAAAGAAGATCATCGACCTGCTGAACGCGGCGCCGAACGGCCTCGCGTCCGACACGGCGGTGTTCATCACCGTGGACGAAGGCGGCGGTTACTGGGACTCGGGCTTCATTCAGGCCGTCGACTATTTCGGCAACGGAACCCGCATCCCGATGATCGTGGTTTCGCCCTACTCCAAGGGCGTGGGCGTGGTGCATACCTACGGCGAGCACTCCTCGTTCATCAAGTTCGTCGAGAAGAACTGGGGCCTGCCGCCGATCACCAGCTTCTCGCGCGACAACCTGCCGAACCCGGTGCAGACGGGTCCCAACCCGTATGTCCCGGTCAACGGCCCGGCGATCGACGACCTGACGAGCTACTTCAAGTTCCCGGCGAACTGAACCTGCCTGCGACCGCCGCAAGAGGCGCGGGCGACACGAAAGGGGACGCGGCAACGCGTCCCCTCACGTGCGCCTGGCCGCCGGCGCGCCCAATGCCAAATCCGGAGTGGATACAATGCGCCTGCTGCCAACCGCCCTCGCCTTACTCCCGGCCCTCGCGGCCATGATGCTCGCCGGGCCAACCGATGCTGTTGAAACGGACCCGTTCTGGAGCATCATCTGCCACTCGGGCGGGGCAAGCGAGGCGACATTGGTGTCCGACTCGTCGTACGACGCGGCGGACGTGCCGCTTTGCGGGCCGGCGCCGGCGGTGTTCCACGAACTTCCCGTCGTCGGCCACGGCCAGGATACCAGCGTCGTCCTGCGCGTCGGCTTCGACACGAAGACCTCCCACCTCTGCTTCGTCAACCATCTGTTGCAGGAAGCCCCGGTGATCCGCGTCGGCGCCGGCCATACGCTGACCATCAACCTGACCAACACACTGCGCAACAGCGGCATCCATCACCAAACGAACTGCGCGATCCAGAACTGGGGCGGCGAGAATCTCTGCCTGCCGCAACCCGTGTTCGCCGAAGCCCCGGGGCCGGATGGCCCGTATTACCCGATCATGGCCAACGAGGCGCACTCGGCCGACGGCAGCATCAACCTGCATGTCCACGGCCTGTTCGTCTCGCCGCTTCCGTGCAGCGACGAAGTGCTGCGCAGCACGATCTATCCGATCAACTGGGGCGGCCCGGTGGCGCCGACGCAGCCGTGCCAGACCTCGCCGCACGAATTGACCTACACGTACAACCTGCCGTCGGACCATCCCGCCGGCCTCTATTGGTATCACACGCATCGCCACGGCCAGTCCGAGCAGGAAACCCAGATGGGGCTGGTGGGCGCCATCATCGTCGAGGACGGCGGCGACGCCTACCGCCGCTCGATCGGCGTAACCGACGAGGTGCTGGTGATCGGCGACACGCCGATCCCGGCCTGCAACGTCTCCGGCGGCGTCGAGTGCGATATCGTACGCCGGCCGGTCGGTGTGGCGCCGCTAACCGCGCGGCAGGCCAGCCCAGCGGTGGCGCGACAGGCCGCCGCCGTTGCCGCCACCGTGGCCACGGCCGCCGTCTCCACCCAGCCGGTTCTGGACCCGCGCATCGACCAGGCGGACCAGGCGGGCGAATGCGCGCAGGGCGCCTACGACGCCAGCGGCGGGCAGGAATTATGGTCGCTGACGCTGAACGGCGCGCCGGTGCTGGACAATCCCGGCACCGGGTATCAGCCGGACAGTGCGCTGTTGACCAAGACGATGCAGCCGGGGCAGCGGCAGATTTTCCGCATCGTCAACGCCGCCGCCGACTCGTTCATCGCGCCGCAGATCGTGCTCTCGCAGAACGGCGTCGAGACCCTTCAGCCGCTGGAAGTCTTCGCCCGCGACGGCGTGGGCCTCGCGGACGCGCAGGGCAACCGGCATATGGGATTCTTCGATGTCTCCACGACGCCGCTGATCGTGCCGCCGGCCGGGCGGATCGAGCTTGTCGTCCATGCGCCGCCGATCGGCGCCAAGCTGTATCTGCAAAGTGCCCAGGTGAATCCCGGTTGCGGCGGCAACGCCTATCCAGGGCGGCGGCTGCTGCTGGTCACGCCGGCGGGCGACGCAGTGCCGGCCGGTGCCGCCGACGACAGCGACCTGATCACCAACCTGCCCCGCCTGCGCGCCTATCTCGGCACGCTGAATGCAGCACCCACCGTCCACCGCACGTTCGTGTTCTCCGAATATGGGCGGGCCTTCACCTACAGCCTGACGAAATGGAACAGCGGCCCGCCGACGGACTACGACTACAACCCGGACCTGACCGATTTCTACCTCACCGAAGTCGCGTCCGACGACGGCGAAGTCGATCCAAACGCCACGGCGCTGCGCCCCTTCAACGCCCACAATTTGGCGCCGCAGGTGGTTGTCCATCTGCACGGCCGCGAGAGCGTGACGGAGGAGTGGCTGGTGGAGAATTCCACCCTGGAAATCCACGCCTTCCACATGCATCAGATCCATTTCCGCGATATCTCGTCGGGCAGCAGCAATCCGGACCTGGAGCCGGTGCTGGACACCGTCGTCGTGCCGGCTGCACCGCTGATCGGCGACACGGCGACCGGCTATCCCGGCGCGCCGGGCTGGGTGCGGCTGCGGATGACCTTCACCAAGGCCGACATCGGCGAATTCGTGTTTCATTGTCACATCCTCGAACACGAGGACAGCGGCATGATGGGCAAGGTGCAGGTGGTCGCGGACTGAGGAACGAAGCCCCCTATCCCACAACCACCTCGATCGACTGCGCTGCGTCGCGGACCATCAGCGGCGCCATGCCCGCCGAATCGCCGTCCGTCTGCGCCGGGACGGCCTCCGTCTCGATGGTGACTTCGTGCGCCCGGATCAGCCGCAATCCCGGCATGCGCGGGATAAGGTTCAGCGGCAACGCCGCCCCGAACGCCATCGCCGAGAACGGCCCGGCGCGGTCGAACAGCGCGACCGTGAACCCCCGGTCAACCGGCGACGCTCCGGGTGCGAGCAGATAGCACCCGCCATAGAAATGCCCCTTGCTGACGATCACGGTGCCGGCCTGCGTGGCATGCCCGTCCACCGTCACCCGGATCGGCCCGAACCGGTATCGCGCTAGTTCCCGCAGCGACTGCACCACGTATGCGCCGCGCCCGAGCGCCCGTTTCAGCGGCAGCGGCAGCCGCTGCACCACCTGCGCATCGAACCCCGCCCCCAGCATCTGCACGAACACGCGCGAACCACTGGTCCCGGTCGCCACCCCCGGCCAGACGGCACGCGTACGCCCGAACGCGAGCGCCGCCGCCACGCCCACCGCGTCGAACGGCAACCCCAGCTCGTGCGCCAGCACGTTCGCCGTCCCGAGAGGCACGATGCCAAGGCAGCAGCCGGATCCGTTCAGCCCGTTGGCGACCTCGGCGATGGTGCCGTCGCCGCCGGCCGCGACCACCAGCCGCGCGCCGCGCCCGGCCGCTTCGCGCGCCAGTTCCAGCCCGTGGCCCGCGTGCCGCGTTTCCGCGAGTTCCACCCGCACGCCGTTGGCCACCATGACGTCCAGCACGCGCCACAGCCGATGCGCACGCCTGCGCCCGGCGGTGGGGTTGTAGATGATCAGCATGGCGACTCGGCGCATCCCGGCTACGGAAACGATCACCTGACGCATTTCCGATGACGCCGTGATGACGCTTCCGAGGCATTCGCGTGATCTTCGCCAACCCTGATTGCCGGGCTTGCGGTCATGCAAACTTCATGTGCGCGGCTCGATGCGTGCCGTATCTGCTGCTTCTCATGAACGCTTCAGCCGACCCCGTGCGTGGCCACCGTTACCGAGCCGTGTTCATCTCCGACGTGCATCTTGGCACACGCGGGTGCCGCAGCGACTTTCTCGCCGATTTCCTGCGCCGCATGAGTTGCGACCGCCTGTTTCTCGTCGGCGACATCATCGACGGATGGCGCCTGCGCAAATCCTGGTACTGGGACGATCAGTGCGACGAAGTGTTGCGCCTGATCCTGCGCCACGCGCGCGACGGCGCCGAAGTCACCTACATTCCCGGCAACCACGACGAGATGTTCCGCGCCTGGCTGCCGCTCGGTCTCGAAATCGCCGGCATCCGTTTGCGCAAGGAAGCCGTACACACGACGTTCGACAATCGCCGCCTGCTGGTGATGCACGGCGACGAATTCGACAGCGTCGTGCGTTACGCAAAGTTTCTCGCCTATCTCGGCGACGGCGCATACACGGCCGCGCTGTCGCTGAACACATGGTTCAACGCGGTGCGCCGCCGCCTCGGCTACCCGTACTGGTCGCTGTCGCAATGGCTGAAGCGGCAAGTCAAAGAAGCCGTCAAAGCCATCGACCGGTTCGAGGTGGCACTGGCTGGCGAGGCGCGGCGGCGCGGGTTCGACGGTATCGTCTGCGGCCACATCCATCAGGCCGAAATGCGCGACGTGAACGGCACGCTCTACATCAACGATGGCGACTGGGTGGAAAGCTGCACGGCACTCGTCGAACACCATGACGGCCGGCTGGAACTCGTGGAGTGGGCCGAGTTGAACCGCCTCAGCTTCTTCGCACCGCGCACCGGTGTGCCCGCAACTGCCTGACTCCCTCGCCCCCGTCGATCCGGCACCGTGGCGACAATGGTGCGGTCCCGGGGCGCACAACCATGAAATACCAATGCGCATCTTGATCGTCTCGGACGCATGGCGCCCGCAAGTCAACGGCGTCGTCCGCACACTCGCGACCGTCGCCGACGAATTGACGGGCATGGGCCATACCGTGGAGGTGATCGGCCCCGATCGTTTTCGCACCATCCCGCTGCCGACCTATCCCGACATAAGGCTCGCCGTCTTGCCGCGCCGCAAGCTGGTGCGCCTGATCGAGACATTCGTGCCGCAAGCCTTGCACATCGCCACCGAAGGCCCGCTCGGTGCCGCCGCCCGCGCCTGGGCCATCCGCCACGACGTGGCTTTCACCACCTCGTTCCACACCAAATTTCCCGAGTATTTGCAGGCCCGCACACGCCTGCCGACCGGCCTCGCCTATGCCTGGATGCGCCGGTTCCACGGCGCCGGCGCGGGCACGATGGTCGCCACCCAAAGCCTGCACGACGACCTTGCGGCGCGCGGCTTCTCGCACCTTCGTTCATGGACGCGCGGTGTCGATCTGGACCTGTTCAAGCCGGAACCCCGCGAAAATTTCGGCGTGCCGGGGCCGGTGTTCCTGTATATCGGCCGCGTCGCCATCGAGAAGAACATTCGTGCCTTTCTCGATCTCGATCTGCCCGGCTCGAAAGTCGTGGTCGGCGGCGGGCCGCAACTCGCCTCGCTGCAACGCGACTATCCCGCCGTCACCTTCACCGGTCCGCGTTACGGCGAAGAACTCGCGCGCTCCTACGCGGGCGGCGACGTGATGGTGTTCCCGAGCCTCACGGATACGTTCGGCCTCGTCCTGCTGGAATCGCTTGCGTGCGGCACGCCGGTCGCAGCCTACGACGTGACCGGCCCGCGCGACATCCTGGCCGGCACGGCGGGCCGTGTCGGCGCCGTCGATGCCGACCTGCGCACCGCCTGCCTGCGCGCGCTCGGCGCCGACCGCGCCGCCTGCCGCGCCCACGCCGAACGCTTTTCGTGGCGCGCCTGCGCCGACCTTTTCCTGTCGCATCTGGCGCCGCTCGACGCATAGAGTGCTCGCAAACAGCGAGGAAACGGCCATGCAAACCACTTTCGACCCGCGCACGGCGTTCCGTCTGGACGGCACCGTCTGCGTCGTCACCGGGGCCGCCAGCGGCATTGGCCGGGCGGTGGCGTTCGCCGCCGCCCGCTCCGGCGCGCGCGTGCAGGTGCTGGACCGCAACGAAGCCGCCGCCGCGCAAACCTGCGCCGACATCCGCGCCGAAGGTTTTGTCGCCGCCGACTGGCACGTCGATGTGTCCGACGAAGCCTCCGTCACCGGCGCGTTCGATGCCATCGCCCGCGCCGAGGGCCGCATCGATTCGCTGGTCAACAATGCCGGCATGGCCATCCGCCGCCCCGCCGTCGATCTGCCGCTTGCCGACTGGAACCGCGTCGTTGAGGTCAACATGACCGGCGTGTTCCTGTGCGCCCGCACCGCCGCCCGCCACATGCTGCCAGCGGGGCGCGGCGCCATCGTCAACATGTCGTCCATCATGGGCCTGTCCGGCGGCGGCCTGTATCCGAACATCTCCTATCAAACGACCAAAGGCGCCGTCGTGAACCTGACGCGGGCGTTGGCGGTCGAATGGGCGGCGCAAAATATCCGCGTCAACGCCATCGCCCCCACCTGGGTCCGCACCGACTTCATCCGCCCGCTGCTGGACAATCCGGAGCTTGTCGCGCGCATGGAGGGGGCCACGCCGCTGCGCCGCGTGGCGGAAACCGACGATATCGTCGGCGCCGTGCTGTTCCTGCTGTCGCCCGCCGCCGCCATGGTCACGGGCCACACGCTGCCGGTCGATGGCGGGTTCCTCGCGCAATAGGAAATCCCCTTTCCCGCGACGACCGCCGCTGTCATGCTCTGCTCCTCAAACCAAGGTAGCGCGGGAGAGAACACATGACGCAGCTTTCCATCGTCGCGTTCGACCGTTTCACCGACATCGACGTCTTCATGCCATGGGATCTGCTGTTCCGCGCCAAGGCGGCCGGCGCCAGCGACTGGACGATCAAGATTTTGGGCAAGAGCGAGTACGTCACCTCGGTCGCCGGCCTGCGCATTCCCACCCACGGACGGCTGGAGGAAACCGCCACCAGCGACGCAGTGATCTTCGCCAGCGGCGTCGGCATCGCGGACGTGCTGACGGACAAGGCGTTTCTCGATGCGCTGCATCTGGACGAGGAAAAACAACTGATCGGCTCGATGTGCGCCGGCGCCGTGATTCTGGCCGAAAAGGGCCTCTTGAAGGGCCGCCGTGCGACGACCTATCCCACCTATGCCAAGAAGCTCGCCGAATACGAGGGCGTCGAGGTCGTGGACGAAGCCTTCGTCCGCAACGGCCGCGTCGCCACCGCCGGTGGCTGCCTCGCGGCGCAATTGCTGTGCGGCTGGATCACCGAGGAACTGGCCGGCGCGGATTTGGCGGACGCGGTGATCGCGTCGATCCTGCCGGTGGGCCAAGGGTGCAAGGCATTCTCCGGCTGGGGCGACCCGGCGGCGGCGAAGGCTGTGGCGGCCGCGGCCCCCGTGCGCGTGGCGGCGGAATAAACATGGACGCGATGGTGGGCACCCCGGAACTCGACGCGCAACTGGCGGGCCTGCGCCCGTTGTTCGAGCGTGACGGCGCCGTCTGCGTGCGCGGCGCCTTTTCGCGCGACTGGCTGGAGCTGCTGGCCGAGGGTGTGGCCGCCAACATGGCCAGCCCCGGCCCGTTCGCCAAGGAATACACCCCGGCCGGCCAGCCCGGCCGCTTCTTCGGCGACTACTGCAACTGGCGCCGCATCCCGCAATACGAGGAATTTCTGCGCCACTCCCCGGCCGCCAAAATCGCCGGCACGCTGATGGGATCGACGCGAGCCAATCTGTTCCACGAGCATGTGCTGGTGAAGGAACCCGGCACGGCGGAAAAGACACCGTGGCATCACGACCAGCCGTACTGGACCGTGGACGGCGATCAGGTGTGTTCGCTTTGGATGGCGCTGGACCCGGTGCCGCGCGCGACGGCGGTGGAATACGTCGCCGGGTCGCACCGCTGGGGCAAATGGTTCACACCGAAACGTTTTCAGGACTCCAACGACCATCCGTCGCCCGGTTTCCTGCCGGTGCCGGACATCGACGGCCACCGCGCCGACCACACGCTGCTGGGCTGGGATCTGGAGCCGGGCGACTGCGTGGTGTTCCACGCGCTGACGTTGCACGGCGCGCCCGGCAACCCGCAACCCACCAGCCGCCGCGCCATCGCCTCCCGCTGGACCGGCGACGACGCCCGCTTCGTGCTGCGCGAGGGATACATGTCGCCGCCCCCGCCACCAGACGCGCCGCCACACGGCGCCGCGATGGACAGCGACGTGTTTCCGGTCGTCTGGCGTGCCGGCGCCGAACCACCGTCCTGACATCGCCATGGCTGGTCCCCGGATCAAGTCCGGGGATGATCCGGCCATCCACGGGGTAGGGGACTTGCCCGGTTTCGTTAGACATGATAACTCATCGGCATGTCCACGGCATCCCTCACCCCAGTCGAGCGCTTCGTCAGGCTGCTCAATTATCTGTTCCAGGCCGTGGACTCCCGGCGGGCCGGCTTCCCGGGCGGCTTCATCCCGACTCCGCTGGCGTTTCTGATCTGCCAGCGGCTCGTCCTGCTGCGGCAACGCTTCGTCCGCCTCGCCGAGCGCATCCAGGCCGGCTGGATTTACCGGCGCAAACCCTACGCCCCGCGCCCGGCCTCGGAGAAGCCGCGCAAGCCGGCCGCGAAGCCGGACCCGCTGACCACCCGCTCCGGCTGGATGATGCGGCTGCTGACGCCGCCGGACTCGGGGATTGCCCACCAGGGATTGGATGTCCTGCTGCTGACGCCGGAGATGGCGGACCTGCTGGCAGCGGCCCCCGGGCCGGCGTGGCGGATATTGCGCCCCCTCTGCTGGATGCTGGGGGTCAAGCGGCCCGCCATCCTGGCCCCACCGCCCCGGCCCAAACCGCCCGAGCCGCCCAAGGCGGCCAAGCCCCCGGCCGCCAAGGCGCCCGAACCGCCCCCACCGGCACCGCCGGAGGGGCCGTGGCCCCGCATCCCCTCCGCCCGCTGGCCGAAAGGCGTCCTCACCCGACCGCGAAAAACGGCCTGAGACAAGCAGTTGCCTTGGCACATCCATTTCGTTACGATAAAGAAACAATATCTTTGAGCGTGGAATGCACCTGGGCGTTCCACCACCGCCGCCGCCAAAATCTCGTCACGTCGAAATCTTGGTCCAGTCCTGCGCCGCCTCGAACGCCGCTGCCGCCCGGTAGATCGTGGGCTCGTCGTACAGCTTGCCGATCAGTTGCACGCCGACCGGCAAGCCGTCCGCGAAGCCGCACGGCAGGCTCATCGCCGGGTGGTGGGTGATATCAAACGGCGAGGTATTGGGCAGCATCTCGAACGCGCGCGTCAGGATCTCCGAGATCGGCGCATTCGGTTCCGGCAGCTTGGTGGCCACCAGCGGCACCGTCGGCATCAGCAGCAGATCGTAGCTGGCCAGCGCCGTGTCGTACGCCGCCCGCAGGCGACGCACCAGGTTTTGCGCCTTTGCATAATAGTGGCCGCGATAATGCTTGGTCATGTAGTGGCCGAGCAGCATCGTGTTTTTCAGCGTGTCCGAAAGCTCGTCGGCCCGCGTCTTCCAGGCGCTATGAAAATCCAGCATCGACGTGACGTACAGGCCCTGCCAGTTGAAGCCAAAACCGTTGCCGTTCATCATCTGGACAGTGGCGCCCTCCGCCGCGATCGGCAGCCAGATCGCGGGGCCGGCCAGGTGAAGCGGGATCGAGACGTCCTCGACGACCGCCCCAAGGCTTTTGAATTTTTCCGCTGCCGCGTGGACCAGGTCGTCCACTTTCTGCTCGCTCTGCGGGTGCCCGAACCCTTCCTTGACGACGCCGATGCGCAGGCCCTTGACGCCACGGCCGAGGGCGGCGCGGTACTCCTGCGCCTCGCCACCATACTGGCGCGGGTCCAGCCCGTCCGGCCCCGCCAGCACTTCCAGCAGCAGCGCGTTGTCCTCCACCGTCGCCGTCATCGGCCCGGTGTGGTCGATGGTCAGTTCGATCGGCATGATGCCCGTGTACGGCACCAGCCCGTGCGTCGGCTTCATGCCATAGACGCCGGAATAAGCTGCCGGCATGCGGATCGACCCGCCCTGGTCGCCGCCGAGTGCCATATCGACTTCGCCGAGCGAGACCAAAGTGGCGCTACCGGAGGACGAGCCGCCGGCCGAATAGCCCATCTTGTGCGGGTTGTGGACCGGGCCGGTGGAACTCGTGTGGCTGCCGCCCGAGAAGCAGAAATACTCGCAGACTGCCTTGCCGACGATGGTGCCGCCGGCATCGAGGATGCGCGCCACCACGGTTGCATCCACATCCGGCACGTACCCTTCCATCGTGGAAGCGCCGTTGGTCATCGGCACGCCGGCCAGACAGATATTGTCTTTCAGGACAATCTTCTTGCCCTTCAGCTTGCCGCTGGCCGCGCCCTCCACCGTGGTCTTGATGTACCAGGCATTGTGCTTGTTCTCCTCGCCGTGCGGCCGATAGCCGGGCGTGCGCGGATATGTCACCAGCGGCAGTTCGTCGGTCATGTGATCGACGAGATTGTAAGCACCCACGCTCGGCCCGAGGGCTTCGAGATGGGCGGCCAGATCTTCGTCGGAAAATGTCATGCCCAGATCGGCGGCCACGTCGCGCAACTGATCGGTGGTCGGTGCCTTCACGGTTCCCAGAGTCATAGCGGTCTCCCCTGCTAATGGCGCGCGCCCGGATCCGGGCCGGCGCCGATGAACTCCTGCTCCAGCGACGGATCGGCGATGGCGGCCCGATCCAGTTCACGCACGATGCGGCCACGATGGATCAGCAGCACGCGGTCCGCGAGGCCGCGAATGAAATCCAGATTCTGCTCGACCAGCAAAACCGCAAGCCCCCGCTTGCGGCGAAGCTCGCCGATGCGCTCGATCATCGCCTGGACGATGGAAGGTTGGATGCCTTCGGTCGGTTCGTCCAGCAGCAAAAGGCGCGGCGTGCCGGCCAGCGCCCGGGCCAGCGCCAGAAGCTGCTGCTCGCCGCCCGAGAGCGCACCGCCCGGCCGGTCCAGCAGGCGTTTTAGCTCCGGAAATTCCTCCACCGCCTCGGCTTCGGCTGTGTCGCGCGGGCGCTTCTTCGCCAGTGCGCCGAATTGCAGGTTTTCGCGCACCGACAATCCCGGAAAAATTTGCCGCCCTTGCGGCACGTAGCCGATGCCCGCGTGCGCGCGGCGATGCGGCGGCAATTTGTCGATGGATTTGCCGTCGATGCTGACGCTGCCTTTCCATGTCGGCACCAATCCAACGATGGTGCGCAACAGCGTGCTTTTGCCCATGCCGTTGTGGCCGAGAATGCCGACGCACTCACCGGCGGCGACGTTCAGCGAAATCCCGTCCAGCACGCCGATGCGGCCGTAACCGGAGACGAGATTTTGGACCGCGATCATGCGACCGCTTTCCCAAGATACACGTCGCGCACGCGCGGGTCCGCGAACACGGTGGCAGCCGAATCCTCCATCAGCACGCGGCCCTGGTGGAAGACGGTGACGGTGCGGGCAATGGCGCGGATGAACTGCATGTCGTGTTCGACCACGACGATGGCGTGCTGCTGGTTCAGTTCGCGAATCAGGTCGGCGGCGCGATTGGTCTCCTCCGTGCTCATGCCGGCGGTCGGCTCGTCCAGAATGATAAGGTCGGGTTCGGGGGCGACCACCATCGCCAGTTCCACCAGTTGCCGCTGGCCGTGCGCGAGCAGGCCGACGCGGCGGTTGGCGAGTGCGCCGATGCCCAAACGTTCCAGCGCCCGCATCGCCCGCCGCTTCGCCTCCGCCTCGCTGCTGTGGCGGCAGAGGCAGACGCCTTCCAGCGCCGTCAGCCCATCGAACAGCGACGGCACCTGCGTCTTGATGCCGACGCCGAGGCGGGCGATGGCGAACGGGTCCAGCGCGGTGATGTCCTTGCCGCGCCAAAAAATGCGGCCGGCGGTCGGCTTGTATTGGCCGGTCAGGCACTTGAAGAACGTGCTTTTGCCGGCGCCGTTCGGGCCGATCAGGCAGCGCAACTCGCCCTCGTTGATCGCGAGCGACACGCCATCGACGGCGACGACTCCGCCGAAGCGCATTTGCAGCCCCTCGGTGGTCAACAACGCCGTCATGGCTCGCCCCGCCGCATCAGCCGTAGCAGAATGGTCGTCGCCGTCGGCAACAACCCTTTCGGCACCACCACCACCGCCAGCATGAACAGCACGCCGAGCAGCAGGTTCGGGTCGATGGCGGACAGCGTGCCGGCATACGTCGTCAAAGCCTGGATCAGCATGCAGCCGATCACCGGCCCCACCAGCGTGCCAATGCCGCCCACCAGCACCCAGATGATGACCTGCCCCGCATAGGACAGCGAGAACATCGTCGGCGACACGAACACGCAGTTGGCGAACAGGATGCCGGCAAGCCCCGCCATGAAGCCGCCGATGGCGAACAAGCCGAGTTTGTGCAGCCGCACGTCGTAGCCCAGCAGTTCGGCGCGCAGCTCGTTCTCCTTGATGGCAACGGCGACGCGGCCGAAGCGGGTGCGCAGAATCAGCTTGGCCACCGCGTAGCAGATGCCGAGCGCCAGCACCGCGACCACGAATACCTGCTCCGGTGCCAATTGATTCGACGGATCGAGCGGAAAATTCAGCGGGGGCGTGCCGGGGATGCCGTTGAAGCCGCCGAGCGGGGCGGTGCCGATGGTCCATTGATCGCCGGCCGTCGAGTTGGCGAACTTGAACAGGATCAGCGTCGTCGTCAGCGTGATGACGCCCATGTAAACGTCGCTGATGCGGCCGAAGAACATCAGGTAGCCGAGGGCGGCGGCCACCGCCGTCGGCACCAGCAGCGCGAGCGGCACCGCCCAGGTCGTGTCGCCGAAATTGATCGCGGCGACGGCGTACGTGTAGCCGCCGATGCCGAAGAACGCGGTCTGGCCAAAGCACAGGATGCCGCCAAACCCCCAGATCAGGCCGAGGCTCAACGCCAGCAGCCCCATGCTGACGAACACCGTGGCATTGATCAGCGTGAACAGTTCAAGGTACTGCGGCAGCAGCCACGCGGCCAGCCCGGCCACGATCAGGGCGGCGACGATTTGCAGCGCGGTGCGCACGTTCACCGTCACAGCGCGCGCCGCAGGAAACGCCCGGTGATGCCGCGCGGCAGCAGGCGCAGCAGCACGATGGCAACGACCAGCAACGCCACCTCGCCGAACACCGGCGTCGTCAGGAACGTGAAGATCGTCAGCACGCTGCCGAGCAGGCCGGAGGCGACCAGCGTGCCGGTCAGCATCGCCGCGCCTCCGGTAATGACGGTGATGAACGCCTTGGCGATATACGCGGTGCCCATCGTCGGCAACACACCGGAGACGGGCGCGATCAGCCCGCCCGCGAGGCCGGACAGCGCGGCGCCGGCTGTGAAGGTCAGCGCGTACACACGGTCCGGCGGCACACCCAGCGCCGCCGCCATTTCCGCATTCTGCATCGTGCCGCGTGCGATCAGGCCGGCCGGGGTGAATTTCAGCACGATCCAGATGGCGAGCGACATCGCGACCGATGCGGCCACGAGAAACAGGTCGTAGCCGGCGACATGGAAGCGCCCGACCTCGAAACTGCCCAACGGTGCCGAAATGCCGGTGACGGAATTTCCGAACAGCATCGTCACGCCACCGATGAACGCAAGCGACAGGCCCCATGTCGCCAGCATCGTGTCGATCATCCGCCCATACAGCCGGCGGATCAGCACCCGTTCGACGACAGCGCCGATGATCCCGACAGCAATGGGTGGCAGTACAAGGATCGCGATCCACAGATTGACGCCCTGGCCGGACGCCAAAATCGCGGTGTAGCCACCGAGCATCAAGAACTCGCCGTGGGCCAGGTTGATGACGCGCATCATACCGAACACCACGGCGAGCCCAAGACTGACGATCACCAGCGTCGCCACGCCGGAGACGATTTGCAGCGCGACGACGACGGCGTAATCCAACGGACGAAGCTGCCGCTTAGATTTTCACGTCCACTTCATACTGCTTGGCCTCGTTCGGATGCGCCGCCAGATCGCAGACCGATGCGGTGTCGAGCGGCGGCTGCTGCGGGAACGTCTCCAGCACCTTGAAGCCGTGATTGGCGCACTCGGCGACGAACACATCGACGGTGGTGTGATGCGTCTTCGGGTCGAGCGTGGTCTTGCCGGCCGGCGTGTCCATCGAGATGCCGCTTTCCAGCGCCTTGATCACGGCCATGCGGTCGATGGATTTCGCGCGCTTGACGCCCTCGGCCCACAGATTGAAGCCGATGTAGGTGCGCATTGCGAGTTCGGCGCCGAGATAGGGGGCTTTCGGCCCCATCTTGGCATGGAATTTTTCCAAGAACGCCTTGTTCTCCGGCGTGTCGATCTCCTGGAAATAGCTGAATGCGGAGACGATGCCGTCGCCTTCCTCGGGCGTGAGCAGCACGCTCTCGTTGCCGCCGCCGAACGTGGTGGATGCGATGGGAATGGTCTTCTTCAGCCCCGCAGCCGCCCACTGGCGATAGAACGAGATATGCGCGCCGCCGACGAGGGCCGAGATCACCGCATCCGGCTTGGCTGCCTGGATCTTGCTGATGGCCGGACCGAAGTTGGTCACGTCCAGCGGGAAGAAATCCACCGACAGCACCTGCCCGCCGCCTTCGCGGACGTATTTGGTGATCCATTTGCTGGTGATCTGGCCGTAATTGTAGTCGGCCGCGACGATATAGACGTTCTTGCCCCAGTGCTTCTGCACATACGGCACCAGCTTGTTGACGTTCTGCGCGGGGGTGGAGCCGGTGCAGAAGATATTGCGGTCGCAGACGCCGCCTTCGTACTGGGTGTTGTAGAAATACAGCGTCTTGAACCGATCCAGAATCGGCCGGATCGCCTCACGCGAGGCCGACGTGATGCCGCCATGGACGACCGCCGCCTTGTCCTTGGTCGCCGCCTGCGTCGCGAACTGCGTGTAGAGCTGGATGTTGGATTGCGGATCGTAGTTGATCAGTTCGATCGGCCGCCCGAGCAGCCCACCGGCGGCGTTCGCCTCGTCCACCGCGAAGTCGAGGCAGGCGATCATCGGCTGCCCATAGATGTCGAGGCCGCCGGAGGCGTCGTGGATGCCGACCACCTTGATCGGGTCGGCGCCGAGGGCCGCCTGCCGCATGATCGCGGGTGCAGCCAGGGTCGATCCGGCCGCAAGCAAGGCCGTCTTCAGCGCGTCGCGCCGGCTGATCGTCATATCGTGTAATCCCCCAGGATTGTCGCTGCTCCCAGACTATTGAGGGTTAAACGATCTTGCAACCGGCGACGGCGCGTTTCGCGGGGGGAAAGGGCACGGCCGGTGTCAGACCAGATACTTCTTCAAAATCGACGCCCCCAGCGTGTATTTCGGGTCCACCATGTTGCCCAGCCGCACCCGCCCCGCCTGCGTCAGCAGCAGATAGGCGTCCAGCTCCTCGAACCCGTAGTCCGCCGCCAGCCAGCGCGTGAGTTCGCGGTAGGCGATGCGCGCCGCGTCCTCCATCGGCCGGGCCGAACCGATGGTCATAATGAAGGCTTCCGTCTCCAGGCGCGGCCACGCGAGCGGCCAGCCCTTGATCAGATCGACCTGGATTTCCACGATGGCGGGGATTTCCACCGCCACACCGCACAATTCGCCGTCCCCCTGCGTGCCGTGGCAGTCGCCGAGATACAGGTAGCCGCCCGTCGTGTTGACCGGCAGATACACCACCGCCCCCGGCGCGACGTCCGGAAGGTCCATGTTGCCGCCATGTGCGTCCGGTTGCAGCGAGGAGATCGCCTCGATCTGTGGCGACGTGCCGATGGTGCCGATGAACGGTTCGTACGGCAGCGTGATCCTGTCGGAGAATTTGATGCCGCCCTCCGGCGTGACCTGCATTTTCTTCACCCGCTCCGGCAGCGGCTTGTTCAGCATGGCGGTGACGCCGGTGCCGACCAGTCCGCCGAACTCCGGGATCAGCGCCGTCGTGCCCGCCGGCTGCGGGCCGCGCGGCAGGATCGAACGGATATGCACGGCCAGCGCATCCCCCTTCTCCGCCCCCTCGACGAAGATCGGGCCGTTCTGCGGATTGAGATACGGGAAATTCAGTTTCTCGCTCGGCTTGTCCTGCTCGCTTTTGATCGCGCCGCCGAACGCATCGACCGTCTCGACGGTGACGACCGCGCCGGGTTTGACGGTCAGCACCGGGCTGGCATACGGGCCATAGACGAAATGATAGCTGCCCTGCTCCACCTCGGTCAGCCGATGCTCGGCCCCCACCTTGCCCCTGGCCACGCCCTTGCGCGCCATGATCGAATTTTCCAGCCACGACATCATCGCTCTCCACCGCTGCTGCCGGCATCGTGACCCACACGCCCGGCCACGCCAAGCGCGCCGGATTGACTCCGCCCCTTATCGGGACAAAATTGAATGACAAATACCCGCCAAGATGCGGGACAAAGCCTGGGGAGCGAGACGCGCCGGCATGAACGCTGAGCCAGACCAGACGCACGCCGCGTTCCGGCACATCGTCCGCATGGAGGGCGTGCAAAAATATTTCGGCGCCGTGCATGCGCTGCGGAATATCGACCTCGCCATCGGCCGCAACGAGATCGTCGGCCTGATCGGCGACAACGGCGCCGGCAAATCGACGCTGATCAAGGTGCTGACCGGCGTGATCCAGCCGAGCAGCGGGCGCATCTATGTGCGCGATCAGGAAATAAATCTCGCGAGCCACTCGGTCGGCCACGCCCACGCGCTGTCCATCGAGACCGTGTATCAGGACAAGTCGCTCGGCGAAAAGCAGCCGTTGTGGCGCAATTTCTTCGTCGGCCGGCAGATCACCAACCGCTTCGGCTTCATCAATATCCGCGAGGAAAAGCGGATCGCGCAGGACATCCTGCTCAACACCATCGGCTTTCGCGGCGTCGGCATCGGTGTCGATTCCAACGTCAAGCAACTGTCCGGCGGCGAACGCCAGGGCATCGCTATCGGCCGCGCGATGCACTTCAATTCCGACCTGATCATTCTGGACGAACCGACCGTCGCGCTCGCTGTGAAAGAAGTGAGGAAGGTGCTGGACTTCGTGCGCCGTATCAAAGCGTCCGGCCGCGCGTGCATCTACATTGAGCACAACCTCGCGCACGTCCACGAGGTCGCCGACCGACTGCTGGTGCTAGATCGCGGCGAGATCGTGGCCGACGTGGCGCCGAAAGACATGACGGTCCCCGAACTGACCGAATTCCTGATCAACTTGCAGCACAATCGCTAAGGCCCGCGCATGCCGAACCGTCGCGCCCCGCCGTCTCTGTTCAGCCGTATCGAGGGGCTGCCGATCATCGTCGTGTTCGTGCTGCTGCTGGGGCTGTTCATGTACACGGCGCCGAACGTGTTCCTGCATCCGCAAATCTACACGACGCTGGCCTCCACCGCGCCGCCGCTGATCCTGCTGGCGGCGGGGCTGACTTTTGTCATTGGCGCGGGCGAGATCGACCTGTCGTTTCCGGCAGTGATTGCCTTTTCCGGCTACGTTTTCGCCGTGCTGTTCAAGGATTATCAACTTGGCTGGATCGCGGTGGCGGGCGGTTTGGCGTCCGGCCTTCTGGTCGGCGTCGTCAACGGACTGCTGATCGCCCGCATCGGCATCCCGAGTTTCATCGCCACGCTCGGCACGCAATTCTTCTGGTCCGGCATGGCCACCCTATTTTCCGGTGGCAAAAGCTATGCGCTGCGCGGGGCGGACGAGAGCAGCGTCTGGCAATGGATCGTCGGTACGTTCGGCGACCCCAACTCCATCGCATGGCAAGACCAGATTTCCATTCAGGCCATCTGGACGGGCTTGATCGTGCTCGGCCTGTGGTTCGTGCTGAATCGCCACGTGTTCGGCGAGCACATCCTGTTCATCGGCGATTCGAAGGACGTGGCGCGCGTCGTCGGCGTCAATGTCGAGCGGGAGACGATCACGCTGTACACGCTGATGGGCGGCCTCGCGGCCGTCGCCGCGATGATGCTGACCTTGGAGAACAAAAACTATTTCGGCAATCAGGGCGGCGGCTATCTGCTGACGGCGATTGCGGCCGTGCTGATCGGCGGCACCTCGATCTTCGGCGGCAAGACCACCCTGATCGGTACCGTCTTCGGCTGCTTCATCATCTGGATGCTGGAAGCGGGGCTCGTCGCCTCCGGCCTGACCGGCGCCTGGGTGCGCACGGTCCAGGGGCTGATCTTCCTGATCGCCATCGTCTTCTACCTGCTCGTCGAGGAACCGGCCCGGCGAGCATCCTTGTTCCGCCGCTTCGGCGCCAAGGAATCCGGCCGGACGGCCAAAGTCTGACTGCCAACCACGGAGGAAACATCAATGAAATTTTCCAAATTCCTGCTCGCCACGGTCGCGGGCGCGGCCCTGTTCGCGGGTGTCGCGCGGGCGGAGGACGCGCCCGGCAAGGGCGTGACCATCTACATGCAAATGGGCGGCAACCCCGGCGACGGCCCGGTGCTCGCGCGCCAGACCGGTGCCGCCGCCGCCGCCAAAGCCCTCGGCGTGGACAAGCTGAACGAGCAGTTCTCGCAGTGGGCGCCGGAAAAAATGATCGAGCAGTTCAAGGAGGCACTGGCCGCCAAGCCGACCTGCATCGTCATCATGGGCCATCCCGGTTCGGATGCGTTCCACGATCTGGTGAAACAGGCCACCGACCAGGGCGTCGTCGTCACCGACGGCAATGCGCCGCTGACGCCGTTGCAGAAGGAATTCTCGACCAAGGGTTTCGGCTACGCGGGCGTCGATCTCTACACCGGCGGAACCCTGACCGCGAACGCGATGATCGCCGCCGGCAAGCTGAAATCCGGCGACGAAGCCGTCGTATACGGCGTCTTCAGCCAAGCAGAGCGCGGCCAGTCGGAAAAAGGTCTTGCCGACACATTGGAAAAGGCCGGCCTCAAGGTGGACCGCCTGGAATTGTCGCCGGAAGCGAACTCAGACCCGTCGCTCGCCGTCCCGGTGCTGACGGCCTACGTGCAGTCGCATCCGGCGCTGAAAGCGATCGGCACGCAGCATGGCGGCGTCACGGGGATTCTCGCAGACGTGCTGAAAAAAGCCGGCAAAAAGCCCGGCGAGATCACCGTCGGCGGCATCGACCTCGTGCCAGCCACCATCGACGGCCTGAAGAGCGGCTACGTCTCCGCCACGCTCGACCAATTGCTGTATCTGCAAGGGTTCGTGCCGGTGATGCAGTGCGTGCTGACGGCGAAATACAAAATGCCCGGCCTCGCCTTCAACACCGGCGCGGGCGTGGTGACACCGACGACCATCGGCGGGCTGATCCCGCTGATCGACGCGGGCATTCGCTGACGAAATCGGCCCCCTTTCGTCGGGAAGGGGGCCGCTCCCGTCTAGCGGCGGCCGAACAGCAGGCCGATGGCGAAGCCGGCGCCGGCCGCAATCAAGATCGATGTCAACGGCTGGGCTTCCACGCGGCGGCTCAAATCCTTCGTGGCCGCCGTGGCGCGGTCGGACACGTCGTGGACGGTGCTGCTGACGCGTTGCGAGGCGTCGCGCACGGCGGCGCTCGCCGTATTGGCCGCGCTGCCGATCTTTTGGGCCGCACGATCGGCAAAATCGTCGGTCTGTTCGCGAATGGTTTGGGCGGTGGCCATGATGTTGTTCTCCAGAACGTTTGCGGCGACCGGCTTGCGTGCATCCGCTTGCCGCCAATTCACGCTGCTAGAAGGGGTGGAGGCCGCGAACCGTTCCATATGGCGGCAAAAATCGTGGGGGCATCACCGCCGGGTGCCCCTAAACCGCCTCCAAATCCACCCCCGCCACCACAGTATGCACCCCCCCGCCCAGAATGATCCCGCGCACCGGGCTGATGTCGCCGTAGTCTCGCCCCCACGCCAGCACCACATGCTCGTCGCGCACAATAATGTCGTTGGTCGGGTCCAGATCGACCCAGCCCATTCCCGGCCCCAGCCACGCGCCCACCCAGGCATGGGACTGATCGGCCCCGCGCCGTGCCACCTGCCCCGGTGGCGGCTTCGTGCGCAAATAGCCGGAGACGTAGCGCGCCGGCAGCCCCAGGGCGCGCAGGCCGGAGATCATCAGGTGGGAAAAATCCTGGCAAACCCCCGCTTTCTGCGCCAGCACGCGGGACACCGGCGTCGAAATCGTCGTCACGCCGGCCTTGAACGTGAATTCTTTGCGAATCCGCCCCATCAGATCGACCAGCCCGGCCAGAATCGGCCGGCCGGGCGGGAAACTGATCGCCGCATACGCCCCCGTCCCCGCCTCGGCCGCCGCCATCGGGCTGTCGAACACGAATTCGCTGGCCTGCCACGCCTGCGGCCCGCCCTGCCGGGCCGCTTCCGCCACCTGCTCCCACGGCAAGGTCGCCGCCGCCTCCTTCGGGCGCGGGAACAGCACGTCCACCGTCGCCTCCAGCACCACCTCGAACCTGCGGTGAGGGCTGTCGAGAAACAGCCACGCGACGCCATTCCCGAAATGGTCAAATCGATTGCTGGTGCGCGACGGCTCCGGCGTGGAGACGATTTTCGAGGCCAGCACCGTCTGATGCGGCAGCGCGCGCGGAGCCAGATGCAGCATGTGGCTGGCCAGATCCACCGGCTTGCCGTAGCGATAGGTCGTGACGTGGCGGACGCGATATCTCACGCCGCCGGCTCCAGCGTGTGCGGCGCGCTGTCCCAGCCGAGCGCCTGCCGCTCCGGCAGCAGCGCGAAATAGCGGCGGGTGATGCGGTCTGACAGGCCGGTCAGCCCGGTCCCGATGGCCGCCAGCCGGGGCGGCAGCGCCGCCGCAGCCGCCGCCTGATCGGGCGCGGCCAGCACTGCGGCCACCAGCGCCTCGACCTCCGCCAGCAACCCAGCCGCCGCCCCGGCCATCAGCCCGCGGCCGGTCTCGCCGTCGTCCGCCGAGGCGTCCACTGTCACGCCCGCCCCGGTTCCGCTCAGTTCATCGAGCAGCCCATGCATCGCGAGCAACTGGAAGGCGAGGCCGCGCGGATTGCCCTGGTCCGCCAGCACCAGATCCAGCACCGGCGCCGGCTGAATCACCGTCAGATAGCGGCTGCGGTAGGTGATCGCCGAGTCGCACAATTCCAGCACCAGTCGCAGCCCGATCTCGATCCGCGGGGCCGGCTGGTCCAGCGCGATGCCCACCTCGGTCGTCACCGCCTGCGCCCGTTCGACGCGCCGCCCCAGATCGAGGAACAGCCAGCCGCCGCCGCGCACCATGTTCTCCGCCGCCATGCCGGCGACGGCCGCCGAGAACCGCTGCACCGACGCCAGCGCATGCGCCAGCGCGTCCAGATTGCGGCCGGCGGTCTGCGTCTCGTCGCGCGCCGCGCGCAGCGTGGTGGTGAAGGTCGCATACATGTCGCCGGTCAGCCGGTCGCGCACGCTTTCGGTTAGCCGCGCCACCTCGTTGAATTGCCGCACGATGGCGCCGCGCTGCCGCCCGTCGCGCACGGTGCCCAGCAGCGCGTCGATCAGGCTCGCCTGCGTGGCCGAGGCCGCCACCGCCTCGCGCGGGATCGCATGCGCTTCGGCAAGGCAGCGCAGCAAACAATCCAACTCCGTCACCTCGCGCGGCAGCATCGCCGCCCCGCGCACGACGCGGTTGATGGCCGCCCGCACCAGCCGCGCGGACCGTTCCAGCCGCTCCACCGTCCGGCCGAACCAGTAAAGATTGTCGGCCACGCGGCTGGGCAGGTCGCCGGTCGTGCGGCGCAGCTCCAGCGGCGGGGCGATCTGCGCCGCTGGCCCCAGAATGCTGTCCCGGTCCTCGCTCAACACCCACACATCCTTGCTCAGCCCCCCCGACGGCAAACGCCCGCCCGGCTGCTCGCCCTCGGCGAGCACGCGCGCCAGCCCGCCCGGCATCACCTGCCACCGCGCCCCGTCGCGCACCAGAAACAGCCGCATCGCCACCGGTCGGGGGACCATTTTGCCCCCCTCCAGCGTCGGCGAGACGGACGGCACGACCCGCTCGGTGGCCACGCAGGCCCATGGCCGGGTAGCGGCGCTCTCCATACCCGGCGCGGCGGCCTCGCCATCCAGCGCAGAACGGATGCTCCACCGCGCCGCGTCCTCGGCCACTGTCGCCCGCGCGGCCGAGTCGCCCAACCATAGAGTGGGCACACTCGGCAGCCTCAACGCCTCGCCCAGCAGCCGCAGGCACAATGCGGGCAAAAACGCAGCGAGGCCCGGCGCCTCGGCCGCCGCACTGCCGGGGTCGTTGACAATGTGCAGGTTGCCGGCCCGCACGGCGTCCAACAATCCCGGCACGCCGGAAAGCCCGCCGCCCTCCAGCTCCAACGGATCGACCAGCCGCCCGTCGCCGCGCCGCACCAGCACGTCGATCTGTTGCAGGCCCTTCAGCGTCTTCAGGAACAGCGCACCGTTGCGCACCGTCAGATCGCCCGGTTCCACCAGCGCGCAGGACAATTCGCGCGACAGAAACAAATGCTCGAACCAGTGCGGATGGCCGGTGCCGGGCGTCAGCAGCGCCACCGCCGGGTTCGGCCGCCCGGCCGGCGCCAGCCGTTGCAGGCTGTCCTGCCAATGATCGAAGAACAGCCGCAACTGCCGCATCTGCACCGGCGCGAACACTTCCGGCAGCACGCGCGCCAGAAGGCGCCGGTTCTCCCCCGCCGTGCCCAGCCCAGCCGCCGAGCCGGTGCGGTCGGAGGCGACGCGCCACGCCCCGTCCGGCCCGCGTACCAGATCGGCCGCGTAGATTCGCAGCCGGTCGCCCTGCGCGGTGTCGCGGCAGGCGCGCAGCCACGACGGGTTGGCGAACACCAGGGCCGGCGGCAACAGCCCCTCGGCCAGCAGATGCTGCGGGCCGTACATGTCGTCCAGCACCAGTTCCAGCAGCCGCGCGCGTTGGTCCAGCCCGTCGGACAACAGGGCAAACTCGGCCGCCGCCAGCGGCAGCGGCACCGGGTCGCAGCGCCATGTCCGCTCCGCCGCGTTGACGCCGGGCAGCATGGCGGTCACGCCCTCCTCGGCGAACGCCAGATCGAGCCGATTCGCCCGCTGCGCCAGTTCGTCGCCGACCGAGGCGAACGCGCCGATCACGTCGCGCCAGTGCGCGCGGATGCGCCCGCCGCCATCGACCATCTCGTCGAGCGCCCCGGTCCTGACTGCCGCCGCCGGTTTGGGTGCCTCGGTCAGATCAACCCACGCTTTGCCAGATTGCGCATCAGCGCGCCCGCGCCGAACGTCCAGCGTTCCACGGTATCGGTCGGCCGGATGCGGTTGACGAGTCGCCCCAGCTTCGGCGAGGCGATGGTCACGATGTCGTCCGTCTTGTGGGTAAAGCCCTTGCCCGGCGCGTCACGATCCTCCACCGGCGCGAACATCGTGCCGAGGAACAGCACGGCCCCGTCCGGATAGGCGTGGTGCGCGTTCAGCAACTGGCCCGCGAGATCAGCCGGGTCGCGGGCGATCCGCGCCATCGAGGATTGTCCTTCGAGGCGGAAATTGTCCGCCCCCGCCACCGTCAGCGACACCACCATCTGCCGCACGTCGTCGAGCGAGAACGTGGCGTCGAAGAACCGGATGAACGGGCCGATGGCGGTGGACGCCGCGTTGTCCTTGGCCTTGCTGAGCAACAGCGCCGAGCGGCCTTCCACGTCGCGCAAATTGACGTCGTTGCCGAGCGTGGCGCCGACGATGCGGCCGGACGAATCGATGGCCAGCACCACTTCCGGCTCCGGATTGTTCCAGGTCGAACCCGGATGAACACCGGCATCCGAGCCGGTGCCGACGGCGGCCATCGGCTGCGCCTTGGTGAAAATTTCGGCGTCCGGCCCGATGCCGACTTCCAGATACTGGCTCCAGGCGCCTTGTTCGATCAGCACTTTTTTCAGCTCGGCGGCCTGCGGCGAGCCCGGTTTCAGCGTGGCGAAATCGCCGCCGACGAGGTCGTGGACCTGCGACCGGAACTGGATAGCGGCGTCCGGATTGCCGCGCGCCCGCTCCTCGATCACCCGCTCCAGCATCGAAACCGGGAAGGTGACGCCGGCCGCCTTGATCGCCTGCAAATCGATCGGCGCCAGCAGCCACGGCCGGCTCGTGTCGCGCGTCTCGGAGGGGGTGTTGGCGAGGATCGTGTCCAGGGTGCCGAGCGGTTGGCCCTCGGCGGCACGCAGGGCGGCGGCGGGGTCGGGCATCTCCCACAGATCGCGCATGGTCGGGAATGCTGCGGAGATATCGAACACGCCATCCGCGCGAACGGCCACCACGGCGGGGCCAGCCACGTCCGGCAGCCAGACCCGTCCGGTCAGTGCCCCCGCCGTGCCGTCGTCGGGCAAGACGGGTTGGAGGGATTGCGGCAGCGATGTCATGGCAACGATCTCCCTCCGAACGGTCCCGCCGTCTCGGGCGGCGGAGGGTAGAGAAGCCGCCCCGGCGCGGCAACAGCGGAACCGCGTGAAGGTCCGCTTCCTCTCTCCGCCCGCGCGTGCGGGCGGAGAGAGGCGGGATCAGCAGGTCTTCTCGTTGGGCGGGCACTTCTTCTCGGCCGGCTTCGGCGCGGGCTTCGGGGCAGGCTTGGCGGCCTGCGGCGTCGCCGGCTTGGCGGGGGCAGGGGCAGGCGCCGTCACCTTGGCAGGGGTCGGGGGCGTTGCGGGCTTGGCAGGGGCTGCCGGCTTGGCCACCGCCGGGGTCGCGGCCGGCTTGGTCGCAGCCGGGGGGACCGCCGGTTTGGTGACAGCCGGAG
>CAJCJG010000247.1 GCA_903970625.1 Solirubrobacterales bacterium 70-9
CCACAGGGTCGGCAGACGGCAACGGCCGCACGCCTTGACCGCACGAGCCCATGCGACAAGTTTCCCGTCCATGCCCGACCCTACACCCGACATCGCCGCCAACCTGACGTCCATCCGCCAGCGCATCGCCGCCGCCCTTCTGCGCGCCGGCCGCGCGCCCGACTCGGTCAGCCTCGTCGCCGTCTCGAAATTCCATCCGGCGCAGGCCATCGTCGCCGCGCTGGAGGCCGGCCAGACCGTATTCGGCGAAAACCGCGTGCAGGAAGCGGCGCAAAAATTCCCGCCCTTGCGAGCGTCGCACCCCGCCCTGCGGCTACACATCATCGGCGGCCTGCAAACCAACAAGGCGGCCGAGGCCGTCCGCGTCGCCGACACCATCGAGAGCCTCGATCGGCCGCGCCTCGCCGATGCCCTCGCCGATGCCGCGACCCGCGCAGGCCGCACGCCCCGCCTGCTGATCCAGGTCAACACCGGCGAGGAGCCGCAAAAGAGCGGTATCGCCCGCGCCGAGGCCGACGCCTTTATCGAATCCTGCCAAACCCGCTTCGGCGCGGCGCTGGCGGGCCTGATGTGCATTCCGCCGGCCGACGCCGATCCCGCACCTCACTTCGCCTGGCTCGCCGCCTGCGCCGCCCGCCACGGCCTGACGGACCTGTCGATGGGCATGTCCGCCGATTTCGAGACCGCGATTGCCCATGGGGCCACCTCGGTGCGCGTCGGCACCGCCATCTTCGGCCACCGCCCTGGCTGACGTCCTTTCACGCGGCACGCTTGCACCGCCGCATGGCCCAGCGTATCCGTCCGCGCGTCCGGACCGGAAGGCGAACGTGACAGCGACGATCGGCTCCATCGCCACGCGTACCGGCCCATGAGTGCCACCCACGCCGGTGCCCTCGCCGCGCGTGCGCCGCTTCGGGTCGGCGCCCTGCTCGGCGTGCTCGGCGTCGTCTATGGCGACATCGGCACCAGCCCGCTCTACGCCTTCAAGGCCAGCATGGACCATTTTTCCGACACCGGCACCGCCGCGTGGGAGGTGCTGGGCATCCTGTCCCTGATCTTCTGGTCGCTGGTGCTGATCGTCACCGTCAAATACGTCCTGCTCGTCATGCGCGCCGACAACCGGGGCGAGGGCGGTATTCTGGCCCTGATGGCCCTGGCGCAGCGGGTGGTGGAGACGCCACGGCTGAAGTCGGCGCTGGCGCTGGTCGGCATCATCGGCGCCTGCCTGTTCTTCGGCGACGGCGTCATCACGCCGGCCATTTCGGTGCTCTCGGCCGTCGAGGGGTTGGAGATCTCCTCCCCCGGTCTGAAGGAATTCGTGCTGCCGATCTCGGCCGTGGTGATCGTCGCCCTGTTCGCAGTCCAGACTCGCGGGACCGGCAGCGTGGGAAAAGTGTTCGGGCCGGTGATGCTGGTGTGGTTCGCCGTCATCGGCGTGCTCGGCGCCATCCAGATCGCCGCCGAACCCAGCGTGCTCAAGGCACTGTCGCCAAGTTACGCGGTCGCGCTGATCGTCGAGTACAAATGGCTGGCGTTCGTCGCCCTCGGCTCCGTCGTGCTGGCGGTGACGGGAGCGGAGGCACTGTACGCCGACATGGGCCATTTCGGCGCCCGCCCGATCCGGGTGGCGTGGCTGATGTTCGTGCTGCCGTGCCTCGTCCTGAACTATTTCGGCCAGGGCGCGCTCGTCATCCGCCACCCGAAAGCCCTCGACAGCCCCTTCTTTCTGATGGCGCCCGGCTGGCTGCAACTGCCGCTGGTCATCCTCGCCACCGCCGCAACCGTCATCGCCAGCCAAGCCCTGATCTCCGGCGCCTATTCGATCGCCCGCCAGTGCGTGCAGCTCGGCTTCCTGCCGCGCATGACCGTCCGCCATACCAGCTCGACGGAGGAGGGGCAGATCTACGTCCCGCAAATCAACACCGCGCTGATGATCGGCGTGCTTGTTCTGGTGTTCGCCTTCAAGACCAGCGACAACCTCGCTGCCGCCTACGGCATTGCCGTCACCGGGACCTTCATCTGCACGGGCATCCTGGCCGTCCCCGTCTTCCGGCGCCAGTTCCACTGGTCGCGCCCGGTCACGATCGCGGTGTTCGGATTCTTCCTGGTCATCGATACAGTATTCTTCGCCGCCAACCTGCTGAAAGTGCCGGAGGGCGGCTATGTGCCGCTGGTCCTGGGACTGGCGCTGGTGGCGCTGATGACCTCCTGGAAGCGCGGGCGCGACCTGTTGCTCGCGCGCTGGAAGCTGGACAGCCTGCCGCTCGCCTCGTTCCTCGCGCGCCTGCCGGCCTCCCGCACCGTCCGCGTGCCGGGCATGGCGGTGTTCATGACCGGCAATCCGGACTACGTGCCGGCAGCCCTGCTGCACAACCTGAAACACAACAAGGTGCTGCACGAAAAAGTCCTGTTCGTCACCGTCGTCAACCAGGACATCCCGGAGGTCCGGCAGGAGGATCGCTCGGCCGTCGCCGAACTCGCCCCGGGCATCCATCGTGTGACGATCCGCTACGGCTTCATGGAGAGCCCGAACCTGCCGCGCGACCTTGCCGACCTGCGCAGCCTGGGCGTGGCGTTCGACCCGATGCAGGCCAGCTACTTCCTCGGCCGGGAGACGCTGGTGCAGGCGATGGCGCCGAAAATGCCGCTGTGGCGGCTGTGGCTGTTCCTGGTGATGGCCCGCAACGCCGTCTCCGCCACCGAATTCTTCCGCATCCCGAGCGACCGCGTGGTCGAACTGGGCGTGCGCGTGGCGATCTGAGTGCCCCTCAGGTCAAATGCTTGGCGATCTCGGCCGCCATCGCCTCGCCGGTCTGATCGGTCCGGATCGGCACCACGAACTGCCCCTCCGGGTCCATCAGATACAGGATCGAACTGTGATCGACGGTATAGGCACCGCCCCCCGTGGCCGGCTGTGGCGCGAAGTAAACGCGATATTCTCGCGCTGCCGTCTCGATCTGCTCCGGTGTGCCGGTCAGTCCCTTGATGCGCGGGCTGAAACTCGCCGCGTAGTCGCGCACCACCGAAGGCGTGTCGCGCTTCGGATCGACGGTGATGAACACAACCTGCAACCGGTCGGCCTTCGGCCCGAGCGTATCGAGCGCCGTTGCAACCTCGTTCAACGTCGTCGGGCACACGTCGGGGCAGAACGTGTAGCCGAAATACACCAGCAGATAGCGGCCATGGAAATCGCGGTCGGTGACGGGGTGGCCGTCGCCGTCCTCCAGCGTGAACGGCCCGCCGATACCGGTCACGCCGCCTTGGCTGTGCGACAGCGTCAGCCAGGCGCCGACCCCCACCGCCAGTACCACGACGAACGCCAACACCGGCAGCAGTAGCCCACGGCCGGAGCGCGAAGACGTTTGCGGCATGCAGACTCCTGTCAGCGGCGGGGACGCCGTCAGCCCCCCTTGCGGCCAGACATCACAACAGGCCCAGTTCCTGCAACTCCCGTCGCAGGGACGGCGGCAGATCGGCTTCACCGTCGGCCGCCTTGCCTGTCGGGCGGTCGGGCGGGGCGTCGGGCGGTGCCAGATAGCGCCAGCCCTGGAACGCCTTCGTGGGCCGGCCGAGCAGGGGAACGAGCACCGGGTCCAGCACGATACCGGCGCATCTTGTGCCGTCGTCCCACTTGTCTTCGACGATGTCGAGAACACGCTGGCGCACGAGCATGGTGCCGGCGACCACCCAGTAGATCGAGCCGCCCTCCACGACCTCCCGCGCGCGGCGCGGAAAGTTGCGGGTCTGGTGGCGCAGCGGCGGATCGTGCGCCAGCCGCCGCGCCTGGAGTTCGGCCAGATGGGGGATGTCGCGGACGCCGACGGCGAGTTTGGCAAGATGAAGCATCCCGGCGATGTGCCCGCAACGGCTGCGGCCGGCAAGAGCCGCAATCGCGCCGGGCGCGCAGCGGCTGGAACGAAGTGGCTGCTCGACGTTGCCGCGCCGCCGCGAATCCTGGCCGGGCCGCGCAGAGATATGGGATCGCACGACGACTCCACGGCCTACGGCCGATGTCTGCCGGAACGCCGCAAGATGCGGCAGCGAAAGTCCCGCACTGCAACGCGGCTTTGATCGTTACTTAGAAATCGCGCTTCTATATTTGCCACAATTAAGTCGCAATGCGGCCTGCCGATGAAGTCGCCGTAATGCGGCCGGCCGGCCGCAAGAAATCGTGGAACCGGCACCGCCATGCAGGGTTAACTGCGCGCGCCGACTCGGCCGCACCGCGCTTGCCTGCGACCAGCAGGGGAACCAGCCGGTCTCGCCATCACCGAAGGGACACGACCATGGACCACGAGCGCGAAGCCGCCGAAGCCGAACCTCCATCCTCGGAGCCTCCATCTTCCCGGTCCTCCGCCGCCGGCCTTGGCCGCCCGCTGTTTCCCGCGACCGCGACGGACCGCGAGCGCGCGGCACCGTTCCCGCAATCGGAGCGGTCGCGCGACTTCCGCCGCCGCTTCTTTCCTCAGGCATCCGCCAACGACTGGAACGACTGGCGCTGGCAATTGCGCCACCGCATCCGCGACCTTGCCGGCCTCGCGCGGGTGATACGACTGAGCGAGGACGAGCGCAGCGCGGTCGCGGGGCACACCGGCCCTTTGCCCGTCGGCATCACGCCGTACTATGCGAGCCTGCTGAGCGAGACGGACCCACAACAGCCGCTGCGGCGCACGCATGTTCCGGTGAACGGCGAGTATCTGCGCACCGACGGCGAATCAGACGATCCGCTCGGCGAGGATCACGACGCCGCCGTGCCCGGCGTGGTTCATCGCTATCCGGATCGCGTGCTGTTCCTGACAAGCGGGTTTTGCAGTACCTACTGCCGCTACTGCACCCGTAGCCGCATGGTCGGCGGCGGCGGCGAATACACGTTTTCGCTGTCACAGTGGCAGCGCGGCATCGACTATATCGCCGCCAACCCGCAGATTCGCGACGTGCTGCTGTCCGGCGGCGACCCGCTGACCATCGCGACCGAGAAGCTGGAATGGCTGCTGAGTCGGCTGCGCGCGATCCCGCATGTCGAATTTCTGCGCATCGGCACGAAGGTTCCGCTGGTGCTGCCGCAGCGGGTGACGCGCGATCTGACGCGGATGCTGCGGCGCTACCATCCGTTGTGGATGAGCCTGCATGTCACCCACCCCGACGAGTTGACGCCGGAAGTGGCCGAGAGCACAGCGCGGCTCGCGGACGCCGGGATTCCACTCGGCAGCCAGACGGTGCTGCTTCGCGGCATCAACGACGATCTGGCGACCATGCGCACGATGATGCATGGCCTGCTGAAGTTGCGGGTCAAACCCTACTATCTTTACCAGTGCGACCCAATCAGCGGCTCGGCGCATTTCCGCACGTCGGTGCAAACGGGCCTGGATCTCATCGCCGGTCTGCGCGGCCACACGACGGGCTACGCCGTGCCGCAATTCGTCGTCGATACGCCGGGGGGCGGCGGCAAGATCGCGCTGCTGCCGAACAATGTGGTCGGCCGCGACGGCGACGATCTGCTGCTGCGAAACTTTGAGGGCAACATCTACCGGTATCCGGACCCGCAGCACCGATAGGCACCGACATGCGCATCGGCCTCACGTACGACAGCGTCGCCGACTGGGCGAGCGAGAGACTGGACGCGGAGCAGCTTGCCGAATTCGATAGCGAGTCGACCATCGCCGCCATTGCCGCGCATCTGTGGCGGCGTGGGCATACCGTGGATCGCATCGGCCGTGCCCGCGCGCTGCTGGCGCGCCTGCACGACGGGGAAAGCTGGGACATTGTCTTCAACATCTGCGAAGGGCTACACGGCGCCGGGCGGGAGGCGCTGGTGCCGGCGCTGCTGGAAGCCTGTTCCATCCCCTGCGTGTTCGGCGATTCCCTCGTCATGGCGCTGACCTTGCACAAGGGCCACACCAAGCGCGTGGTGCGCGACGCGGGCCTGCCGACCGCCGATTTCGTCGTGCTCGAACGCGCCGACGCGCCGTGCGCGCTGACCTATCCGGTGTTCCTGAAGCCGGTGTCGGAAGGCACGGGAAAAGGCATCGGCCCCGCTAGTCTGTGCCATACGCCGCGCGACGTGCAGGCCGAGGCGGCACGGCTGATCGCGCGTTTCCGGCAGCCCGCGCTCGCGGAAGCCTATTTGCCCGGCCGCGAATTCACTGTCGGCATCGTCGGCACCGGGGCCGACGCGCGCGTGATCGGGGCCATGGAGATCGACAGCTTTGCCACCTACGGCTTTGCCACCAAAAAGAATTATGGCGACGTGCGTTACAGACTCGCCGACGATTCCGAGGGCTGCACCGCCGCCGAGGTAGCCCTTGGGGCATGGCGCCTGCTGGGCTGTCGGGATGGCGGCCGCGTCGATCTGCGCAGCGATGCGGCCGGGCAGCCGCATTTTCTGGAGGTGAACCCGCTGCCGGGGCTGCATCCGGTCGATTCGGATTTGATCATTCTGGCCGGTCTGGCGGGACACGATCACGGCTGGGTGCTGGATCGGATCATGGAGTCCGCCAGCGCGCGGGCGGGCGTACCTTGGTAGGGCGTTGCACGATTCTGCATCAGGCGGTGCCGCCGGACGCGCCGCCCGACGAACAGGATGTGTTGCACGCTGCCGATGCCGTGGCGCGCGGGCTGGCGGCGGATGGCTGGACGGTCGTGTTCTGCCCGATGACGCAGAATCTGGCGGCGGCGGAGGCCGAGCTGCGGGCGCAGCGGCCAGACATTGTGTTCAATCTGGTGGAGAGTCTGGGCGGTGCCGATGTGCTCGCGGTCGCGGCGCCGGCGCTGCTGGAGCGGCTCGGGCTGCGTTATACGGGCGCCGGCTTGGCTGCGCTGGCCCTGACCGCCGACAAGCGGGCGACGCGACGGGCGCTGCGCCGCGCCGGCATATTGGTGCCGCCCGGGCCGGAGGACGGGCACGCCGGCCCGTTCATCGTCAAGCACGCCACCTGTCATGCCTCGTTCGGCCTGGGTGCGGATTCGGTCGTGGCGCGCGCGGACGCCGTTCCGGCCGGGTCGTATGCGGAGGCGTTCGTGGACGGGCGGGAATTCAACCTGTCGCTGCTGGCCGACGGCGCGGGCGGCGTCATGGCGCTGCCGGTCGCGGAACTGCTGTTCGAAAACTGGCCGGCCGACATGCCGCGCATCCTCGACTACGCCGGCAAGTGGCAGCCCGAGCACCCGCTGTACGACCGCACCGTCCGCAGCTTCGACGTGGCACCGGACCTCGCCGACCGCCTGCAACGGATCGGGCGCGCGTGCTGGCACGCGCTGGGGCTGACCGGATACGCACGGATCGATTTTCGCGTGGCGCCGGACGGGCTGGCATACCTGATCGACGTGAACGCGAACCCGTGCCTGGCGGAAGACGCCGGCTTTGCCGCCGCAGCCGAGCGGAGCGGGCTGGATCACGCAACGATAGTGGCGCGGATCGCCGAGGCCGCGTTCGTCGATTGGAACACGAGTGCGCCGGCCGCTCGAAAGCTTGACGCGCCGGTCGCACTCCGCTCGGCGCTGCGCGACGAGGACGACATTTCCGGCCTCTGCCGCGCCACCGGGTTTTTCGGCGACGCGGAAATCTTCGTCGCCGAAGAGCTTGCCGCCGACCGGCGGGTGCACGGGCCGGACAGCGACTACCGGTTTCTGCTGGCCGACGACGCGCTGGGACTCGCCGGCTATGCCTGCTACGGGCCGATTGCCGGCACCGCCGACGCCTGGGATCTGTACTGGATCGTCGTGCATCCGCGCGCGCAGAGCAGCGGCATCGGGCGACGGCTGGTGGCCGCCGTGCTTGGCGATGTCTCCGCAAGCGGCGGCGGGCGGTTGTATGCCGAGACCGCCGGCAAGGCCCTGTATGCGCCGACCCGCGCGTTCTACGCGGCCGCCGGTTTCATGTTGCAGGCCATCGTCCCGGATTTTTATGCGCCCGGCGATGCCAAGCAAATCTGGCTGAAACTGGCCGGCTAACCGCGCCCCTCGCCGATCGGCGGCAGATCGCCCGTCATGTTCGCCAGCACTTCGGCGACATGGCGCACGCGCACCGCGCTGCCCTCGCGTTTCAGCTTGCCGGCCATGTTCAACAGGCAGCCGAGATCGCCGGCCAACAGCGTGTCTGCGCCCGTGGCCGCGATCTCGCGCGTCTTGTCGCCGACCATGCGGGTCGAGATCGCGGGGTATTTGACGCAGAACGTGCCGCCGAAGCCGCAGCACACTTCCGGCTCCGCCATTTCCGCCAGGGTTAGGCCGGCCACCGTCGCCAGCAGCGCGCGCGGCTGCGCCTTGACGCCGAGTTCGCGCAGGCCCGAGCAACTGTCGTGATAGGTCGCCTTGCCGCTGTACGCGGCCTCGACGCCCCGCACGCCCATCACGTCGGTCAGGAAACTGACCAGTTCGTAAGTGCGCGCGCCGAGTGCCGCCGCCTGCGCCTTCAGGTTCGGATCGTCGTCGGCCAGATGCGGGATGTGCTCCCGCAGCATGCCGCCGCAACTGCCGGAGGGGACGACGACATAATCGAAGCCGCCGAACACCTCGACGATGCCGCGCGCCAGATCGCGGGCGGTGGCGCGGTCCCCGCTGTTGTAGGCCGGCTGGCCGCAGCAGGTTTGCGCGCGCGGCACCTCCACGTCGCACCCCGCCTGCCGCAGCAGTTTGAGCGCCGCGAAGCCGACCGTTGGCCGGTACAGATCGACAAGGCAGGTCACGAACAGGGCCACGCGCGGCCGGGCTTTTTCGGTCATTGATGCAGTGTATGCCGCCGGGCGCGGTTACGGGAGGGCGGCTGTCGGAATGGGTGCCGCCTGTTTCGGCAGCAGCAAATATTCCCGGCCGGGCTTGCGCATCCGCCCGGCCCGGTCCTCGGCATCGCGGCCCCAGCCGAAGAAAATATCCGTCCGCACCGGCCCCCTTATCGCGCCGCCTACATCCTGCGCAATTGCCAGCCGCCGCCACGGCTGGTTCGTCACCGGGTCGGTGGTATCGACGAACACTGGCGCGCCGAGCGGCAGGAACGTGCGGTCCACGGCCACCGAGCGGCCCGGTGTCAGCGGCACGCCCAGCGCGCCCGGCGGCCCCTGGTCGGGGCGCAGATCGTCGGCCTCGCGGAAGAATACGTAGGACGGATTCTGGTCCAGCACGGGGTCGATCTGGTCCGGATGGGCCTCCAGCCAGGCGCGGATGCTCTGCATGGAAATCTGGTCGCGCGGGATGTCGCCCCGATCCAGCAGGACCTTGCCGATCAGCACGGACCGGCGGCCGTTCTGGCCGGCGTAGGTCACGCGCACCACCTTGCCGTCCGGCAAATCGACGCGGCCGGAGCCTTGCACTTGCAGGAAGTATGCGTCGATGGGATCGGCCAGCCACAGCAGTTCCAGCCGCCGCCGCGCCAACACCCCGCCCTCGATCTGCTGACGGTCGTAGTAGGGGATGAGGTGATTGTCCTGCACGCGGCCCACCACGGCGCGGCCCTTCAAATCGTCGAGGAAATCGCCGAGATCGACCTGCACCAGATCGCCCGGGCGGCCGAGCAGCGGCACCTTGTATTTGCCGCCGGGCGAGCGGCTCCCGGCAACTTCCGGGTCGAAATACCCGGTGAACAGCCCTTGCGCCCGATCCGCCGACGAACCGGCGCCGACATCGGTCACGGCATTGGCCACGAAATTCGCCTCGAAGAACGCGCGCGCGGCCACATCGTCACCAGTCGGCACGGTCCTGGCCGCGTCGCATGCGGGGCGCCACAACGCCACCGCGCCTCCCTGCGCCTGCGCCTCGCCCTGCCCCCCGAGCTGCTGTTCGGCGGGCATAGCGGCCAGCGCGCGGCAATTGGTCAGGAACGCCGCCAGCGCCTCGGACAGTCTGTCGTCCTGCCAGCCGGGCACCTTGTCGAACGGCGTCGGCGTGAGGTGCAGCGTGTGTTCGGCCGCAATGGTCCCAGCCGGGCCAGACGCCTGCGGCGGCACGCATCCGGCCAACAGGGCGGCCAACGGAAGCGCGAGCGCCCACGGCGCCCGCCAGACACCTTGCTGCATCAGGCGCTGCGCGCGGCCACCAACCGCCAGGTGGGATCGGCAAGGCCCAGATTGCGCTCG
Source organism: Solirubrobacterales bacterium 70-9 (assembly GCA_903970625.1). Taxonomy (GTDB): domain Bacteria; phylum Pseudomonadota; class Alphaproteobacteria; order Acetobacterales; family Acetobacteraceae; genus CAJCJG01. The sequence goes on from CAJCJG010000247.1 coordinate 10,068, forward strand.
AAAATCCACAGATCGACAATCTCCGTCACCGCGTCGGTCCCCTGCAAAACGGCACCGTCGCGGCCGGTCGTGAGATTCACCTGATCGGTGACAAATCGCACGGAAATGTCGGCGATGGTGCCGCGCAGGTCGGCGGCTTCGATGGTGGCGGCGTGGATCGCCCGCACCTCCTGCCGGTGCGTCTCGCCTGCGGCCTCGCGGGCGGCGATGGCGGATTCGAATGCCGCAAAAGTCTCGTCGGACAGCAGCGGCCGCAGTGCGTCGCGGTTGCCGGCAGCGAAGTCTGCGACGATCAGCTTGAACGCAGCCTCGGCACCGTCGAGGAACCGCATCGCCTGGAAATTGGGATCCACCGCCTGCATCCGCGTCAGCGCCTGCCCCACCGGGCCGACAGGATCGGGCAGCGCGCGGGCCGGCACGCGCTCGGCCACCGCGTCGATGGTCGGGACCTCCGCAACCGGGGGGCGGGCTGCCGCACGCGGATCGGCCGTGCGCTCGAACCCCTGGCGACGCCCCAGAATGCTGCGCAGGCGCAGCACCAGAAACGCGGCAATCATGCCGAACAGAACGAGGTCGACCGGAAATCCGCTGCTCGCACCCATAAAGGCGCCCTCCATCCTGCCCCATTTGGCCGGCCACTGCACATAAGCACAGCAGGGGCCGGGCACAACAACGGCGGCGCGTTGGCCTATGGCTCTCCTATTGTGGCGCCCGTTGCGCCGGCCCCGCGCCGGGGCTAATCCGAGCGCATGATCCTTCTTCGCCATGGCCAAAGCGAGTTCAATCTTGCCTTCACCGCGACGCGGCGCGACCCGGGGATCGTGGACCCGAAACTGACACCTCTCGGCCACGAACAGGCCGCACACGCGGCGGAAGCGCTGGCCGGCGAGGGCATAAAGCGCATCATCGTCTCGCCCTACACGCGCGCATTGCAAACCGCCGCCCCCATCGCCAGAAGATTGCGCGTGCCGGTGATCGTCAATCCCATCGTGCGCGAACGCTATGCCTTCACCTGCGATGTCGGCAGTCCGCGCACCGCGCTGGTGCTGGCGTGGCCCGAGCACAATTTCGCGGCATTGGACGAAATCTGGTGGCCGGCGATCGAGGAAACGGCGGATTCCGTGATCGCCCGTGCGGCGCTGTTCCGCGCCGAGATGGCGGCACTGCCCGATTGGTCGGACACGCTGGTGGTCAGCCACTGGGGTTTTACCCTCTGCTTCACCGGCATATCGGCCGCCAACGGCCAATGGTTGCGCAGCGACCCGACGCGGCCCGCTCCGCCGCAAATCGTCTGGCGCGTCTAGCGGCCGCGCGCTTCCGCCGCGCGGGCGCTTGTGCTACCGCCGGCAGCCGAACAGAACGGAGAGTGAAATGTCCGAGACCGCCGCCCCGGCCCAGGGCGTGCCGCCGCTGACCGTCAACATCCAATACGTCAAGGACTTGTCGTTCGAGGTGCCCGGCGCACCGCTGATCTACACCAGCCTGAAAGCCGCGCCGCGCGTCGATATCAATCTCGACGTGCAGGTCCGCCGCATCACAGACGGGCAGAATATTTTCGAGGTCACGCTGGCGATCCGCGCCGAAGCGCACGAGGCCAGCACGGGCAATGGGGCTGCCGAGCCGGCCACACGGGTGTTTCTCGCCGAACTCTCCTACGCCGGCATCTTCACCATCGGCAACGTGCCGGAAAACACCGTCGAGCCGCTGCTGCTGGTGGAAAGCCCGCGCATCCTGTTCCCGTTCGCCCGCAACATTCTCGCCGACGTGACGCGCGACGGCGGTTTTCCGCCGGTGCTGTTGCAGCCGATCGACTTCGTGGCGCTATGGCAGACCCGCCGCGCCCAGGCGGGCGCAGCCGGCGGCAGCGCAGTCGCCTAATCTACATCCGCTGCCCAGACCGGGTCTTTCAGCCGCGCGACGAACGCTGCGTGCGCCTCCAACTCGGCTTCCGTCGGCACGATAAGGCGTGGCGTGCGGGGGCCGATGGCGGCGTAGATCGCCACCGGCAGCGCGCTTTGCCCATCGCTGGCCAGCGACAGGCCACGCTGCCGGCCGCCTGTGAGTTCGATATACACTTCGGCCAGCAGCTTGCAGTCGAGCAAGGCGTTGTGGCTGGTGCGCTCCGACAGGTCGATGCCGAAACGCCGGCACAGCGCATCCAGGCTGTTCGGCATGCCGGAGAAGCGCACTTTTGCCAGCGCCAGCGTGTCCACCATACGGCCCCGGTCGAGCGGCTTGCGTCCTGCCAGCTTCAGCTCCGCGTTGACGAAGCCGAAATCGAACGGCGCGTTGTGCGCGACCAGCATGCCGTCGCCAAAAAATGCCAACATCTCATCGACGATCTCGGCAAAGCGCGGCTTGCCAGCCAGCTTTTGCGGCGTGATCCCGTGGATGCGGATTGCGTCCTCGGGAATGTCGCGGTCGGGCTGCACCAACGCATGAAAATGCCGGCCGGTGGGTAGATCGTTCTCCAACTCCAGGGCCGCAACTTCGATCACCCGATGGCCCTGCGCGGGATCGAGGCCGGTGGTCTCGGTGTCGAACAGAACGGAGCGGGTCATTGCAGAACCTCCCGGATCAGGCGTCGCAGCGGGCGCAGGGCATGGGCGCGGGACAGGCCGGTGCGCACCACCAGATCGGCCAGTCGGCGCTTGTGCGCGTCCGGCATCTGCCGCGCAATGATCGCGTCCGCTTGCGTGTCGCTCATCTGCCCGCGCCGCCGCACCCGCTGCAACTGGATCGCGCGCGGGGCGGACACGACGAGAACCAGATCGACACGGCGCTGGCCGCCCGTCTCCAGCAGCAGTGGCACATCCAGCACCGCAACCCGCGCACCGGCGCGGCGGGCCCGCGCGACAAAGCGGCGCTCGGCGTGCTGGACCAGCGGATGCAGAATAGCTTCCAGCCGGCGCAACGCGGCCTCATTGCCGATGACCGAGGCGCGCAGCGCAGCACGGTCCAGCACGTTCCGCCCCGAGATGTCGGCGACGGTGCCGGGAAACGCGGCGCCGATCGCCGGCAGCGCGGCCCCGCCCGGCGCCTGCAACAGCCGCACCGCCGCGTCCGCATCGAACACCGGCACACGGGCGCGGCGGAACGCGGCGGCGGCCGTGGATTTGCCCATGCCGATGCCGCCCGTCAGGCCGATCACCTTCATCCCGCCAGCAAGCATTTCTGCCGTCACCGAAGCAAGCCGGTGGCTCCATCGGCAGGGACAGTTCTTCGTTTGGCCACATACGCCACTCATATTAACTTGATGGCGTGACAAACACGTCCACTGGCTCCTCGGCAGAGCAACTCAACGCTATCCTCCTGCGACGCCTTTAAACCGCCCGGTGGCCCCCAAAAACTCTGGCCCAGGCGAAGCCCGCGCCTTGGCTCGTCCTTCATTTTCTCTTTTCGAAAACTCCGCCGTTCCTCAGGGCTTTCGCGCGCTCGCCGTCGCCGGGTCGTCCGGCCAGTGGTGTTTCGGGTAGCGGCCCCGCATGTCTTTGCGCACATCCGCCCATGCGCCGCGCCAAAAGCCAGGCAAATCGGCGGTGATCGCGACCGGCCGCCCCGCCGGCGATAGCAGCGCAAGGCGCAACTCCGCCCGCCCGCCGGCCAGCTTCGGCGTCTCGCTCAGCCCGAAAAAGACCTGCGCGCGGGCTTCGGCCACCGGAACCGGCTGCGTGTAGTCGATCGCCGCCCCGCCGCCGGGCAGCGTCAAATGCGTCGGCAGGTCGCGATCCAGCCGGCTCGGCTGGTCCCACGCCAGCCGTCCCCGCAGAACGGCCAACAGGTCCAGTTTCGCGAGATCGGCCAACCGCGAAAACCCGTGCAGATGGTCGGCCAGCCACGTCCTGTCGGCAGCCAATGCTGTGTCGGACAGGTCCGGCCAAGCGCCTTCCGGTTCCAGCCGCCCCATCAACGCTATCCGCGCCTGCAACTGCCGCGCGGCGTCGGTCCAGGGCAGCGACGCGATCGCGGCGGCGGCAGCCAAGGCGGCAGCCGTGTCGGCGGGGTCGGCCGGCTCCGTCCGGTCCTCCAATACCAGCGCCCCCAACCGCCGACGCCGCCGCGCCAGCACGGAGCCGGTGACGGGATCGAGACCGGTTTCCACCGCCTCCGTCACCCGCGCCGCCACCGACGACGGCAAGGCAGCGGGATCGAGCGGCGCCGCCAGCCGGATACGCCCGCCGCCGCCATCCAAGCTCGCGATGGCCAGCAGTTTCGCCCGCGACAGCGGATCGGCCAGCGGCAGTTTGGCCCCGCCACCGCCGGACAGGCGAAAACTGCCGGGCTCACCCCGCCGCTGCCCGATCCGGTCGGGAAAGGCGGCGGCCAGCAGCGGCGCCGGATCGCCGTCCGTCTCGGCCGTCACGCGCAGCCGCCGCCGATACTGCTCGGCGGCCCGGCGAATCCGCGACAGCGCTCCCCGGTCGGCATCCCCCGCGCCCCGCTCCAGTGCCGCGACGCGTAACGAGATATCGGCCGACACGTCCGGCCGGCGCAGCGGGTCGCGCTCCTCCAGAATGGCGGCAAGGCTCGCGGCCAGCGCGGCATGGGCCGGCGTCTCGGCCGACAGCATCATCGCGGACAGGCGCGGATGCGCGCCCAGTTGCGCCATGCGTCGGCCCAGCGGCGTGATCCGTCCGTCCGCCAGCGCCCCCAGATCGCCCAGCAGCGCCGTCGCCGCCGCAAGCGCCCCGGCGGGCGGCGGATCGGGGAACGGCAATTTTTCCGGCTCCGCACCCCAGGCCGCGCAGTCCAGCCGCAGCCCGGACAATTCGGCATCCAGAATCTCGGGCCGGTCGAACGGGGGCAGCCCGCGATGCAGCGCCTCGGTCCACAGTCGTACTGCCACCCCCGGCCCCTCCCGCCCGGCGCGCCCCGCGCGCTGGAGGGCAGCCGCCCGGCTGATCCGCAACGTCGTCAGCCGTGTCAGGCCGGTTGCCGAATCCACGCGAGGCGCCCGCCGCCACCCCCCATCCACGACGATTTTGACACCCGGCACGGTCAGCGACGTTTCGGCAATCGAGGTCGCCAGCACGACTCGCCGCCCCTCCGCCGGCCGCAGCGCAAGGTCCTGGTCGGCCGGCGACAGATCGCCGTGCAGCGGCAGCACCAGCGCCCCGCACCCCTCCAGCGCCGCCTGCGCCCTCCGGATTTCGCCCATGCCCGGTAGAAACGCCAGAATGTCGCCGCCGTGCTCGGCCAGCGCGGCGCGGATGGCCCGGGCCAACGCCTCCGGCATGTCGCGCACGTCCATGATGTCGCGCGCGGCGTGGTGGATGGCGACCGGATGCGCCCGGCCGGCACTCTCGATCACGGTGGCATCCAGTCGCGCGCCCAGCCGCGCCCCGTCGGCGGTGGCCGACATCGCCAGCAGCCGCAACTCCGGCCGCAGGCCCTTCTGAATGTCCAGGCAAAACGCCAGCGCCAGATCGGCGTCCAGCGCGCGCTCGTGGATTTCGTCAAAGATCACCGCCGCCACGCCGTCCAGCCCCGGATCGGCTTGCAGGCGACGGACCAGCAGGCCCTCCGTCAAGACCTCGATCCGCGTCGCCGCCGAGACGGCGCTGTCCAGGCGGGTGCGGTAGCCGACGGTGTGCCCCACCGGCTCGCCGATCAGAAACGCCATCCGCGTCGCGGCGGCACGGGCGGCGAGGCGGCGCGGTTCCAGCATCACGATGCGGCCGTCGCCGACCCAGGGTGCCGCGCGTAACGCCAGCGGCACCAGCGTAGTCTTGCCGGCACCGGGGGGTGCGACCAGCACCGCATTCGGCCGCTCGGTGAGCGATTGCAGCAGCGCGGGCAGCATGGCGGCGACGGGCAAATCGGTGTCGGGCATTGGCGGCATGGCGGCGCAGTATCACTTTAATGGCGGTGATGCGCGGGAGGGTTTGGATGCAGCGGTTGGCGATGGTTTTTGCGGTACTGGCGATGGCGGCGGGGCAAGCGCTCGCGGCCGAGAGCACGCCCGTCCACACCGCCCGCTCCACCGCCACCCTTGTCTCCGAATCGGCTTCGGTCGCACCCGGCAAGCCCCTGCGGGTCGGGCTGCGGCTTGCGATGGCGCCGGGGTGGCACACCTACTGGCGCAATCCCGGCGACGCCGGAATTCCCCCGGACCTCGCCTTCACGCTGCCGCAGGGCGTCGCCGCCGGCCCCATCGCGTGGCCGGCCCCGGCGCGACAGACGGAGGGGCCGCTGGTCACATACGGCTACGACGGCGACCTGCTGCTGCCGACGACGATCACCGGCGCGGTCGGCAGGCTGCCGGTGCAACTGCATGCCGAATGGCTGATCTGCGCCAAAATCTGCGTCCCCGAGTCGGGCGATTTCCGCCTCGACCTCCCGGCCGGCGACGGTGCGCCCTCGACCCAGGCCGCCCTGTTCGCCGCCGCCGACCAGCGCACCCCGCGCCCGTCCCCCTGGCCCGCCCGAATCGCGGCGGACGGGACACTGTACGTGCCGGGGTTGACCGGGGTGCGTGACGCCTGGTTCGCGCCCGACGTCACCGGCACCTACGAACCCGCTGCCCCGACAACAATCGCGACGGTCGCGGGCGGGCTGCTTCTGTCGCAAAAGATCGGCCCCGACTTCCATCCCGGCACGCCGCTGTCCGGCGTACTGACGGTGCGGGACGCGGGCGGCGTGGAAAGCGTGCTGCAACTCTCGGCCACGCCCGGCGAGGTGCCGGCGGTCGCAGAGGCCCCCAGCCTGTTCCGCCTGCTGGGACTCGCTTTGCTCGGCGGGCTGATCCTGAACCTGATGCCGTGCGTGTTCCCGGTGCTGGCGATCAAGGCGGTCGGCCTCGCCCGCGTCGGCGGCCGGCGGGCGGACGTGGCGCATGCGGTCAGCTACACGGCCGGGGTGCTGGTCGCTTTCGCGGCCATCGGCAGCGTGCTGCTGGCCTTCCGCGCAGCGGGCGCGGCGGCCGGGTGGGGATTCCAGTTCCAATCTCCGGTGTTCGTCACCGTCACCGCCTGGGTGCTCTTCGCGATCGGCCTGAACCTGTCCGGCGTGTTTGAGGTAGGTGGCGGACGGCTGGCCGGCACCGGCCAGTCCCTGACCGCCCGCCGCGACCATGTCGGCGACTTCTTCACCGGTCTGCTGGCCGTGCTGGTGGCCACTCCTTGCACCGCGCCGTTCATGGGCGTGGCCATCGCCGGCGCGCTGGCGGCGCCGCCGGCGACCGCGATGGCGGTGTTTTTGGCGATGGGGCTGGGGCTGGCGGCACCATATGCGGCGATGGCGCTGATCCCAGGCGTGGCCCGCGCGCTGCCGAGGCCGGGCGCCTGGATGACTATTTTGCGTCAGGCGCTGGCGTTCCCGATGTATGGCGCGTGCGTCTGGCTCGTCTGGGTGGCCAGCCAACAGAGTGGCCCGGACGGCACCCTGATGACGCTGGCCGGCGTCGTGCTGCTCGGGCTCGCCGGCTGGGCATTGGGGCTGGCACAGCGAAGCCCCCGCGCGCGCATCCCGCGGGGCGTGGCGGCGCTCGCCGTGGTGGCGGCGCTGGCGCT
>CAJCJG010000248.1 GCA_903970625.1 Solirubrobacterales bacterium 70-9
CACGATCAGCGGCGTGAGCGCAGCGGCGGCGTCGGTATCGAGCAGGAGCGCGCCCGCACCGACCGGGCCACCCAATTTATGCGACGACAGGGCCATCGACTGGGCGCCGATCCCGGCGAAATCCGTGTCGATGCGGCCGGCCGCCTGCACCGCATCGACATGCAGCCAGGCCCCGGCCGCCCGGCAAAGGGCTGCCGCCTCGGCAACCGGATGAATCACGCCGGTCTCGTTGTTGGCCAGCATCAGGCACACAAGCGCCGGCCCCTCGGCCAGCAATCGCGCAAGCGCGTCGAGGTCGGCGATTCCGTCGGCGTCCACCGGGAGGGTCGTAGCCCCCTCGGCGGCGGCCCGCACCGCATCGTGCTCGGTCGCTCCGACGATCAGCCGCCTGCCCGGCCCAAGACCTGTGATCGCCAGCGCGTCGGCCTCGGTCCCGCCGGAGCAAAACACCACATTCTCCGGCTTGCCCCCGAACCGCACCGCGATTGCGTCCCGTGCCTCGTCCAGCCGCCGCCGCGCCGCGCGGCCGGCCCGATGGACCGACGACGGATTGCCAACGGTCTCCAATGCCGCAACACACGCCATCAGCGCCGCAGGTCGCAACGACTCGGTTGCATTCGCATCCAGGTAAGTCATCGCGGTCTTGTGTGGTGACATTTGTTAACGACCATCGCGAAATTCAGGGGTGAAGCGCGCAAAAAGATGAAGGCTGTTTGACATTTCCATTATGAAAGACGGGTTCGCCGACCTATAGTCCGGCTCGCTTCAGGGATCGACCAACCTGAAGCCATACAGGCGTCTTGGTCGCGCGTCATCGGTTGTAAAGTAACAAGGCAGACGGTCCAGCAAAGGTTTGGGGTTGTCTGACATGCCAGCTTCCAACATGGGGCGTTGGCGCACAAGGTGGGACGGTTCGGGGCCGAATGCGGGCGGAGGTAGCTCCGCACGCGGCCGAGGAATACGTGCCACGCGAATTGTGCGACTGGCAGTGTCGAGGTCATCCCCCAATGTACGTTGATCGGCGCTGCGGCGTTGCCTGAAGCGGCGACGGCGAAAACGCGACGATGGGCCGACTGGCTTACGAGGGTCTTCAGCCCGGCCGCTGTGCGGCCGTGGATCACCAGGGAACGGGTTTCGCAGTATCATGCCTGAAGTGATGTTCGCCGGGCCGGACGGCCGCCTTGAGGGTCGCTATCACCATTCGAAGGAGAGTGGTGCGCCCCTGGCGCTGATTCTGCATCCTCACCCGCTCCACGGCGGGACGATGAACAATAGAATTGCGTACACGATGTACCAGTCGTTCCAACGGCTGGGCTTTTCGGTCATGCGCTTCAACTTCAGGGGCGTCGGCCGCAGCCAGGGGCGCTACGACGGCGGCATCGGCGAGATCGGCGATGCGGCAGCGGCGCTCGACTGGATGCAGGCGGTCAACCCGAACTCGGGCGGCCTGTGGATCGCCGGTTACTCGTTCGGCGCGTTCATTGGTATGCAGTTGCTGATGCGCCGGCCGGAAATCTCCGGCTGGGTCAGCGTCGCGCCGCCCGCAAACCACTATGATTTCGGCTTTTTGGCCCCCTGTCCCACGGGCGGCCTGATGCTGCACGGCGACTCCGACGAACTCGTGCCGGAGCCCGCCGTCAAGAAACTGGTCGATAAGCTGAACACGCAAAAGGGCGTGCAGGTGGACTATCGCATCGTGCCGGGCGCCGACCACGTTTTCGCCACCCACGCCGACAACGTGACCGTCGCCGTTGAGGACTACGTGAAGAAAACCATGGCGCGCCGTACGATGGCGCTTGCCGCCGATTGATGTTTTGCCGTGGCATTGGGCTGGAAAGCGCGCGCGTTGCAGCCCAATACTATTTGAGCAAAATCGCCTGCGGCCTGGGAGAGCGGCCGATCAAGGTTGTGGAGGTTGAACTTTCAAGCTTCGTTCGGAAATAGCGGCTTCACATCGTCTACCCCCTAAGGCCGGAAGCCAGGTCCGCGCGAAAGTCGGAGTGGGCAATTCCTGAAATCGTGCTGTCGCCTAGACGATGAAAGTCAATCGATTATTCTACAACAAACGTTAGTCGAACACGACTCCGGCGTAGACCTCGTCGAGATCCATTTCGATTCCGAACTCGGGCACCGTGATCGGTCTGCTGGCTTCCGGCGTGTCTCGACGCCACACACGGTCGCCAGGCTCACGCCAAAAGACTTGGTAGCCTCGGCGCTCGGATTCGACGACCACGTAGCGCAGGATCGTTGGCACCGACTCGTACTCGTCAACCTTCTCTTGCTCGTCGCGTCTCCGATTCTCGCGTCCGGGCGACAGCACTTCAAAGACCACGACGGGCGCTGGTACAACGACCCCGGTTCGGGGCGGTCGCGAGCAAGCGACAAAAGCATCCGGTTCGCGCAGTGCGCCACCAACGGTCTCAATGGCGTCCTGCGGGCCGTAAATGTCGCACGGCGTTTCGGCCAGCAACTTGCGGCCGATCGCGTCGCGGATATTGCGGCCGACGCGATTGTGGCCGACCGTTGCAGGTGCCATGGCAACCGGCCGGGCGCCGTCGAACTCGAAGTGCGACGTTTCGTGCTGGCCTTCGAGCCAGGTAAGGTAGCGGCTCTGGCTCCAAACCTCATGGTCGATTCGGCGTGCTGCAACGGTCATCGGGTCAGCCTCCAGCACCGATCAGTGGTGTATTTCGCGCGCAACTCTCGGTAAAGCCACAAGCCACTCTATGCCATTGCGTTAGGGTGCGAACGCAGCCGATTTATCGACTCAATCACGGCATCTGCAAGCGTCCCCCAACCATCGGCCGTGGCACCCCGGTTGTCCCCGGAAAGCTCAACGGCAGCCCTCGCATCACGCGCACCGCGAGAAGCCCAAAGCACTGCGCCTCCAGCGCGTCCCCGTCCCACCCCACGGACTCGACAGGCTCCACCGGCATCGCCAGCCGCGCCCGCAGCGCCGCCATGATGGCCGGGTTCTTGCGCCCGCCACCGCACACCAGCACCCGTGTCGGTTGACCCGGCAAAGGTGCCCGCGCCACCGCCTCCGCCGTGAACGCCGCCAGCGTTGCCGCACCGTCGGCGGCGGACAGGGCGGCGAGTCCGCTGCCCGCCAGTGCCTGCGAAAAATCCAGCCGGTCCAACGATTTCGGCATCGGACGCGCGAAATATGGATGCGCCAGCAGCCGTGCCAGCACGCCCGAATCCGCCCGCCCCGCCGCTGCCAGCGCGCCGTCGCGGTCGAATGCTGCGCCGGTCCTTTGCCACACCCAGTCGTCCAGCGGCCCGCTGCCCGGCCCGGTGTCGCATGCCAGCAGCGCGCCGTCGGCGCCGAGCCAGGTGACGTTGGCCACGCCGCCGATGTTCAGCACCGCCAGCGGCTTCTCCAGCCCTTCGGCCAGTGCCGCATGAAAAATGGGCGCGAACGGCGCCCCCTCCCCGCCCGCCGCCACGTCCGCCGATCGGAAATCCCAGGCGACGGGCACGCCGACCGCCCGTGCCAGCGCGGCCGCGTTGCCGATCTGCCAGGTCCGCCGCGCCGCCGGCTGGTGTAGAATGGTCTGGCCATGAAATCCGACGATGTCGGCCGGCTCGCCGATCGTCGTCACCGCCTCGGCGTGCCGCGCCGTCAGCCGCGCCGTGACATCGGCCAGAAACGGATCGTCGGGCCGCAGGCTGGGCGCCCGATCCAGCACACGCCGCAAATCCGTGCGCAGTCCCTCGTCGTAGGCCAGCGTCACCGATGGCCCGGTGCGCGCAATCCGGTCCCCGTCCGTTTCAAGCCACGCCGCATCCACGCCGTCCAGCGACGTGCCGCTCATCAGCCCAATGGCGCGCACCATGTTTTTCCCCGGCCTGCTGTGCTAGCCCCGCTCACCATCGCCCTGCTCACCAACGACTTCCGGAACCGACATGCCCAGCGATTTCCTCGCCGATGCCACCGCGCGTGGCTTCGTCCACCAATGCACCGACCCCGACGCGCTGACCGCCGCTTTCGGCGCCGGCATCGTCACCGCTTATATCGGCTTCGACTGCACCGCCGACTCGCTGCATGTCGGCAGCCTCGTTCAGATCATGCTGCTCCGCCTGTTGCAACGCCACGGCCATCGCCCGCTTGTGCTGATGGGTGGTGGCACGACCCGGATCGGCGACCCCTCCGGCAAGGACGAATCCCGGCAACTCCTGTCGGACGAGACCATCGCGGCCAACATGGCCGGCATCCGCCGTGTGTTTACCCCGTTCCTGACGTTCGGTAGCGGCCCGTCCGATGCTCTGATGGCCAACAACGCCGACTGGCTCGACCAGTTGGGCTACATCCCGCTGCTGCGCGACGTCGGCGTGCATTTCACCATCAACCGAATGCTCGGCTTCGATTCGGTCAAATTGCGGCTGGAGCGGGAACAACCGCTGACGTTCCTCGAATTCAACTACATGATCTTGCAAAGCTACGATTTTCGCGAGCTGTACCGCCGGTATGGCGTGACGCTGCAAATGGGCGGCTCCGACCAGTGGGGCAACATCGTCTCCGGCGCGGACCTGGTGCGGCGGACGGAGGGCAAGCCCGCGTTCGGCCTGACGACGCCGCTGATCACCACATCGTCCGGCGCGAAGATGGGCAAAACCGCGCGCGGCGCGATCTGGCTGACGGCGGATCGGCTCAGCCCGTATGATTACTGGCAATTCTGGCGCAACACCGAGGACGCGGATGTCGGCCGCTTCCTGCGCCTGTTCACCGACCTTCCGCTTGACGACATCGCCCGCCTGGACGCTCTTGGCGGTGCCGAGATCAACGAGGCGAAGAAAATCCTTGCCACCGAAGCGACCTCGCTCGCGCATGGTCGCGACGCTGCCGTCGAAGCCGCCGAAACCGCCCGCCGTGCGTTCGAGGATGGGGCCGCCGCCGAGACGCTACCCAGCATTGCGGTCCCCGCCCCAGACCTCGCCGCCGGCATTTCGGCCGCCCGTCTGTTCGTGGAATCCGGCCTTGCCACGTCGCTCGGCGAGGCGCGGCGGCTGATCAAGGGCGGCGGTGCGCGCCTCAACGACGTACCGATCCAGGACGAATCGCACAAGATTTCGCTTGCCGACATGCGTGACGGCGCCATCAAACTGTCCGCCGGCCGCAAGCAGCACCGACTTGTGCGGCCAAAATAGCAATTGTCGCAGAATCGAGCCTTTACCCGGTACACTTTCAAGGCGGCATGATCATCTCGGTCCCGATCATTTTCGATCTTGCAACCATTGTAAATCATCATATAGTGCGGGAGCCAGCCAAGCCGGGCTGTGCCCGGAAGACGGATACGGCGCGCCGACATGCATACCGATAGCGATATTTCCTGGACCTACGCGCGCGCGTTTGCTCTCCGCGACCGGATGATCACGTTGCGCGCCGATTTGTGCGCACACCCCGACTGGGGCCAGTCGGCCTGCACGTTGTTCGACCGGTTCGACATGGCGTTCCGGTTCTTCATGGATGCGCCGACCGTGGCGCGGCTGTTGCGCTTGGCCGCGTTCGAGACGGAAATGGCCGATATCGCAAGGCGCGTATCCGATCCGCGCTGGCCCTCTTGCGGCCAGGGTTGATCGCGGCTCACGAAAACGACTGGGTACGCACCAGCCGTGCATACAGCCCGTTTTGCTTCATCAGATCCGCATGGGTGCCCATCTCCACCGCGCACCCGTCTGCCATCGCCACGACCAGATCGGCGTCGCGCACAGTCGAAAGGCGGTGAGCCACGACGATCGTGGTGCGCCCGCTCCGCAGGCGCGCCAGGGCCCGCTGAACCGCCGCCTCGCTCTCGGCGTCCAGCGCGCTGGTGGCCTCGTCAAGCAACAGCACGCGCGGGTCGCGCAGCAGGGCGCGCGCCAATGTCACGCGCTGCCGCTGGCCGCCCGACAGCCGCTGCCCGCCCGGCCCGACAATCGTGGCGAAACCGAGCGGCAGCGTGGCGATGAAATCTGCCGCCGCTGCCTCCGCCGCCGCCGCCACGTCCGCGTCGGACGCGTCCGGCCTACCCATACGGATGTTGGCGCCGACCGTATCGTCGAACAGCAGCGAATCCTGGCCGACATAGGCGAGGGCATCGCGCAGGCTGCCCAGCGTCACGTCGCGCACATCTGCCCCGTCCAGCCGCACGGCGCCGTGCAACACGTCGTGCAGACGGGGAATCAGCGCCAGCGCCGTCGATTTGCCGGCGCCGGACGGCCCCACCAGCGCCACCGTCAATCCCGGTTCAGCAACGAACGACAGATCGCGCAGACCTGTTCGCCCGTCCGGGTAGCGAAACCCCACGTTCTCGAACACCAGCCGCCCCGGCCCGGCCGGCAGCGGCACCGCGTCGGGCCGCTCGCCGATGGTCGGCCGCTCGTCGATCACGCCGAAAATCCGCGTCAGCCCGGCAACGCCCTCGTTCAGCGCCGCGTTCAGGTTGCCGAGCGCCCGCAACGGTTGCGCCGCCAGCAGCAGTGCCGTCACGAATCCGGTGAAATCGCCGAGCGACCCGGTCCCCCGCGCCGCCCGCCACCCCGCGAACGCCAGCACCGCCGCCACCGCCGTCCCGCCCAGCACTTCCAGCAACGGGTCGATGCGGTTGCGGCTGCGCGACATCGCCATCAACTGGCGGTACAATTCCTGGAACGCGCCATGCGCCCGCCGCGTCTCGGCTTCCTCCAGCCGATACGCCCGCACCGTCCGCGCCTGGGCAAAACTCTCGGTCAGAAGGCTGGCGGTCTCACCCATCCGCACCTGCATCCCGCCTGACGCGCGGCGCAACCGCTTGCCGATGCTCTGGATCGGCAGCGCGGCCAGCGGGTAGAGTGCGGCGGCCACGAGAAACAGGCCCCAGTCCAGATACAGCATCGAGCCGACCAGCCCGACGATCTTGACCGCGTCGCCCGCGCCGCCGACCGCCCGGCCCAGCGCGTCGCGCACGGTGCCGGTGTCGGAGGTGAAGCGCGTGGCCAGCGCCGCCGGCGCCTCCCGCTCCACACGCGCCAGATCGGCGCGGACCAGGACAGCGAACATCCGGTCCTGCAATCCCCGCACCACGCGCAGCACGGATCGCTGCACCATGATGCCCTGGAAATATTGCGTTACCGCCTTCAGCGCCGTCACCACCACGACCAGCGCCGGCACCTGATAGATGATGCGCAGATCGCGATGCTCGAACAGGTTGATCGCGCGGTCGATCACCACCGGATAGACGGCCTGGGCCCCCGCCGTCAGCGCGGTCAGCAGCAGGATCAGAGCGAGTTCGCTCTTGCGCTTGCGGATCTCCTCCCGCCACAGCCGCACCAGCAGGCGGCGGGCCGAGGTTTCTCCGGCGGGAGTACGCGGTAGGCTGGGGGCAACGGTCGCATCCATCGCGGCGCGTGTATCAGCCGGTTTGCGTCGATGCCAGCGGGCCGTTGCGATCGCAAATTCGTGTGACAGACTCGTTCCTGTGTGTTAGCGATCCGGTATCGTTATCATCGTGGCGTCGCAAAAGAACCGCCACATGCGAGGAAACGTCATGCGAATCGCGGCAATCGGCCGCCCGTCCGTCTCTGTTGTGATCACGACGTACGACTGGCCGCAGGCGCTGCGCGTCTGCCTGGAGTCCTTCCGCCACCAAACCTCCCACGATTTCGAAATTTTGGTGGCCGACGACGGCTCCGGGCCGGCAACGCGGGAGACGGTGGCCGCGATCGCGAACGATTTTCCGGTGCCGGTGACACATGTCTGGCACCCGGACCAGGGGTTCCGCCTCGCCGCGATCCGCAACCGCGCGATAGCACGCGCGGCAGGCGACTACATCGTGCTGATGGACGGCGATTGTTTTGTCCTGCGCGATTTCGTGGCTCGCCACATCGCGCTGCGCGAACCCGGCATGTTGGTCAGCGGCCGCCGCACCTGGCTCGGGCAGCGCGTCACCGGCCGGACGCTCGCCCATGGCGCGCCACCTTTCAGCGGCTGGCCGTATTGGTTCGCATGGTCGCTCGCCGGCCAACTGACCGGCCCGTTCGAACTGATCGGAATGCCGGTGCGCATGCCGTTTCGCTACAAGGTCCAGCAACGGTATCAACGCGCCCAGACGTGCAATCTCGGCTACTGGCGCGCCGACGGCGAGGCGGTCGGCGGCTACGACGAGCGGTATGTCGATCACGGTCTGGAAGATTCGGATTTTGTGGTCCGCATGCTCCGCCATGGGGTCCGCCGGAAGGAGGGCGCGCACGGCTCCATCGTCCTGCACCTGAACCACCCCCGCCGCCAGCGCGACCCCGCCGCCCGCAACGCCGAAATGTTCGCCGAACTTTTGGGGACCGACCGCATCATGGCCGGCCACCTGCTGGTGCCCCAGACGCGGGAAGCAGCCTGAATCGTTCAATTCTCCCCCAGCCGCCGCCGCATCTCCGACCGCAATTCGGCTGCCCCTGCAAGGCAGCCACGCGCCAGCCACCACTCCCGCAACTCCCGCAGCAGCGCCCCCAGCGCCGGCCCTGCCGGCATGCCCGCCGCCTTCAGGTCGCGCCCATGGAGGGCGAACACTGGCGCCGGCATCGCCGCAAGCCGGGCCAACAGCCCGGCATCGCCCCCCGCGAGCCACGCCCGCCCGAGCAAAACCTCGCGCGGCACCTCGGCCAGCGCCCGCCTGATGTCATCGGCGGCGGCCGATGGCGGCAGCGCCGTGCCGGCCCGCAGCGCAGCCAAAAACGCCGCTTCGGCCGACGAAAGCCGCAGCCGCTCCGAAAGCGCCGCCGCGTCGCCCTCAAGCAATGCCGCCAGCCGCAACACCGGGTCGGCCGGCGCGCCCGTATCCAGCAACGCGAACAGGCGCGCGGTCGAAAACCCCTCCGGCAGCACCGCCACCAGCACGCCCGTGTCCGCCATTAGCGCCACCGCCGACCGCGGATCGGGCGCCGCCAGGATGCGCTTCAATTCGCTCCACACTCGCTCCGCCGACAGACGGGCAAGTCCAGGCACACCGGCTCGTATCGCCGCCATCGCCTGGGGATCCGGCTCGCCGCTGCCGTAGCGCGCGAAGAACCGGAAGAAGCGGAGAACGCGCAAAAAATCCTCGGCCACCCGTGCCGCCGCGTCACCGACGAACCGCACCCGTCCGGCGCGCAGGTCGGCCACGCCGCCGAAATAGTCGAACACCGTGCCGTCCGGTGTCATCGACATCGCGTTGATGGTGAAATCCCGCCGCGCCGCGTCCTCGGCAAAATCCTCGGTGAACGCCACCACCGCCCGCCGCCCGTCGGTCGCCACGTCCCGCCGCAACGTCGTGACCTCGAAGCCGCGATGGTCGGCAATCGCCGTCACCGTCCCATGCTCGATCCCGGTCGGCGCCGATTTCAGCCCCGCGTCGCACAATGCTGCGACCACGTCCGCCGGCAGCCGGGGCGTCGCCAAATCCACGTCGGCCACGTCGCGGCCGGCCAGCGCATCGCGCACAGCGCCGCCGACGATCCGCGCCTCCGGCAGCGCCGCCAACACCACCCGCAGCGCCGGATCGGTCAGGAAGGCCGGCGGCGGCGCGAGGATCATTTCGGTACGCCCTGCCCGGGCACGATTTTCCCGTCCACGATCCGCGCCGGCACGTAGGCGTCGGCCCCCGGCACCCGCCGCTCCAGTCCGAAAAGCGCCGTGACACCCACCAGCACCAGCGCCGCGCCGAGCGCACCCCACGCCAACGACGGCCGCGCATACGCCACCGACACGCGCCAGGCGGCAAACAGCAGGAACGGCGTGAAAAACAGCAGGATTTCCGCCCAGCGCATCAGCCGCCCCGGAGCCGCGCCGCCAGATTCATCAAGATGCCGGCGGTCGCACCCCAGATGTAGTGCTCGGGATGCGGCCACACCCAGAATTCGCGCCACCGGCCACGAAATTGCGCCCGCCGCCGCTGCGGCGCGGCCGGGTCCAGCAACACCGCCAATGGCAGTTCGAAGACATATTCCACCTCATGCGCGGAGGGGCGCAGCGCCAGCGCCTCCAGCCCGGTGCCCGGCGGCAACAGCCCGACCACGGGCGTGATGCGATAGCCGCTGCCGGTCACGTAGTCGCCCAGCCGGCCCACCACCGTCACCTGCGCGGGATCGAGGCCAACCTCCTCCTCCGCCTCGCGCAGCGCCGCCGCCTCCGCGTCCGCATCCTCGGGGTCCACCCGTCCGCCGGGGAAACTGACTTGCCCCGCGTGGGACGACAGATGCGCCGTGCGCTTGGTCAGCAGCACGCCCGGATGGGCGCCGAGCACCAGCGGCACCAGCACCGCCGCCGCCACCAGCGGCTTGCCGCCGGTCAGGTCCCAGGTGTCGTCGCCGGCCAACGGGTTCGCTGCCGCTTCGGGCGCCGCCAGCCGTGCCCGAAGCTCCGCCGCATCGATCATCGACGATCCATGTGGCGTCAGCCGCCTTCGCAGCAGGCACCGTCGGGCAAGTCCCCCAGGGAGAAGAACGTGCCGGCGCTCCACACGCCCAGCAGGTGCCGGCCACGAATCATCGCGGGTTCCGCCAGGGCCACCAGTTCGTAATAGACCGCACGCGAAATCCGCGCCTCCACCGGCGCCCGCTGCGTGCCGCGTACCCGCAGATATGGCGTCGGCTCGCAGGTCAGAATGTCGTGGGCAATGCGGATCGGGTGCTCGGGGCTGGCCGTGACGAGTTCGTCCACGTTGGTCCGGAACGTCAGCTTCTGCTCGCGCCCCACCCCCACCCAATCGAGTTCGACAGCCAGGAACGGCGCGTCCTCGACCTGGATGCGGCCACGCTCGGCGGGGGTTTCGAGAATGAATCCGCCATCCTCGTCGCGCCGCAACACGGAGGCGAACAGGCAGACCAGTTCCTTGCGATTGATGGCGCTGCCGCGATACAGCCACGTTCCATCTCGCCGGATCAGGAAAGGAAGGTCGCCGCAATCCACCGTGCAACGCTGCAAGCGGCCGAGTCCATTGGAACCGCAACCGATGCCGGGCATTGAGCCTGTCCCCGACATGTCGATCGCTTCCATCCCGGTGTGCGTGGCGTCGTTCACGTCTTGCTCTCCAGTCGTCAGCAGCCTTCGCCCACAACCGGCATATAGGGCGGCGCCCCCCCTCGATGAAAGGTGGCCCGGGGAAAGTGATCCCGGAAACTTGATGTTCGCCACTGCGGGGCGACACGGTGCTACTACATAAGGCTTATCCGGCACGGGAGCCCCGCATGTCCGCGTCCGCCGCAAGCTTTCCGCCGCCTTCCCACGCCGGCGACATCGTCGCCGAGGTCGAGGCGCTCGGCACCCGCATCGCCTCGGTGCGCGCGCAGATCGGCCGCGCCATCCTCGGCCAGTCGGAGGTGATCGACCAAACCCTGATCACGCTGCTCTCGGGCGGCCATGTGCTGCTGGTGGGCCTCCCCGGCCTCGGCAAAAGCAAGCTCGTCGAAACTCTGGGAACGGTGCTTGGCCTCGGCTCCAAACGGGTGCAATTCACGCCCGACCTGATGCCCGCCGATATTCTCGGCAGCGAGGTGCTGGACGAGGGGGCGGACGGCCGCCGCAGCTTCCGTTTCGTGCCCGGCCCGGTGTTCACCCAGTTGCTGATGGCCGACGAGATCAACCGCGCCTCGCCGCGCACGCAGTCGGCGCTGTTGCAGGCGATGCAGGAGCAGCGCGTCGCCGTCGGCGGCGTGGAGCATCCATTGCCGCGCCCGTTCCATGTGCTGGCGACGCAGAACCCGATCGAGCAGGAGGGCACCTATCCGCTGCCGGAGGCGCAGCTTGACCGCTTCCTGCTCGAAATCCGCGTCCGCTACCCGGATCTGGAGTCCGAGCGCGCGATGCTGCTGGCCACCACCGGCGCTGCCGAAACGAAGCCCGCGCAGGCGCTGACGGCCGAGGAACTGATGGCCGCGCAAGCCCTGATCCGCCGCGTTCCGGTCGGCGAGACAGTTCTGGAAGCCATCCTGAAACTGGTACGCGGCGGGCGCCCGGAGACGGCCGAGGATGCCGACGTGCGCGATCACGTCGCCTGGGGTCCCGGCCCCCGCGCCTCCCAGGCCCTCATGCTCGCCAGCCGCGCCCGCGCGGTGCTGGACGGACGGTTGGTGCCGAGCGTCGAGGACGTCGCCGCCCTCGCCCACCCCATCCTGCGGCATCGGATGGCGCTCAAATTCTCGGCGCCCTCCGGCCTGACCCTGGCCGGCGTGATCGACAGGTTGGTGGAGCGGATTTCTTGAGGGTTTCCGCGTCGAGACGCCTCTGCTCCCCCTCCCCTTGTGGGAGGGGGCCGGGGGGAGGGGTCGCGCCGCACGGAATAACCGTGCCATGAACCCCACCGCCCGCCGTGCCGAAGCTCTCGGCGCGCACCTGCCGCCGCTGCTGGTGGAGGCCGACCGGGTGGCGTCCACCGTCGCGCAGGGCGTCCATGGCCGCCGCCGTGTCGGCCAAGGCGATAGTTTCTGGCAGTTCCGTCCCTTCCTGCCCGGCGACACCGTCGGCCGTATCGATTGGCGCGTCTCCGCCCGCTCCAACCGCGCCTTCGTGCGCGACACGGAATGGGAGGCAGCGCAGACCGTCTGCCTGTGGCGGGACGGCGGCCCCGCGATGCGCTGGAAATCGCGCGGCGCGCCGGTCGCCAAAGCCGACCGCGCCGGCCTGATCCTGCTGGCGCTCGCCGCCCTGCTGCTGCGCGGCGGCGAGCGGG
>CAJCJG010000249.1 GCA_903970625.1 Solirubrobacterales bacterium 70-9
CTCCCGAAGCCGGGGCCGGAGCATCGTCCGCAGATCGAAGCCGAAGGGCTCGTGCGGACAGAACTGCTTCAGTTCGTCACCCCGGCGAAGGCCGGGGTCCAGAGCTTGCCCCTGCGAAGGCGGGGGGCCGCGCGAAAGTCGCAGCGGGCGGCTCCTGGATTCCGGCTTTCGCCGGAATGACCAACGTGGAGCGTTTATTCTCTCGCAATCCCAAAGTACCCGCCGCCTCGCCCCGCGCGCGCGGCCCCCGCTCCCCGCCGATCCAGCGGCATAGCAAATCCGACCCAAAATTTTCGACCTGGGAAAAGCCCCTGGCTTGGCGTGCCCATAATGTTACGATATCGCAATAATAATCGCTTCAAGGAGCCGGGCCGGACTTCGCCGGTAAGCCGACATCCAAACCGATCCACGAGCGGTTGAAACGAAGCAGCGGGCCTGCCGTCGCCGCAAAATTCCCCGGTACTTGTTGTTGGCGGATTCGACAAGATGCGGAAACTACTCAGACGACGGTCTGTGTATTCGTGCCACCGTTGCTGCCACATTCTTTCGGCACGTGTTTCGCGGACGCACAAGACCGTGTTATAGCGTGCCATGGCCGCAAAAGATCGGGCACCCGCTTCCCCGTCGCATTCTCCTCCGGCACGCCCTGCGGCGTCGGAAGGGGCCGCGCCGGCCAAGGATGCCAGCTTTCTCGTCGTCGGTATCGGCGCCTCCGCCGGCGGACTGGAGGCGAGCCGACGCCTGCTGGATACCTTGCCCGCCGGCGGCGGCGCCGCGTTCATCCTGGTGCAGCACCTCGACCCGACACACCAGAGTCTGATGGTGGAATTGCTCAGCAATCACTCCACGATGCCGGTGATCCAGGCCCGCAACGGCATGTTGCTGGAACCCGACCATGTGTACGTGATCCCGCCGGGCACGTATCTGTCGGTGTCGGGCGGCGCGCTGCTGGTGTCCGAGCCGCAGGCGCGGCACGGGGCGCGGCTGCCGTTCGATTTCCTGTTGCGGTCGCTGGCAGCGGAATTCGGCCCCCGCGCCGTCGGCATCGTGCTGTCGGGCACGGGCGCGGACGGCAGCATCGGCGCGAAAGCGATCAAAATGGCCGGCGGCTTTATGATCGCGCAAGACCCGAAGCAAGCGGCCTACGACGGCATGCCCCGCAGCGCGATCACCACCGGATGCGTGGACCGTGTGTTGCCGATCGTGGACATGCCGGCGGCGCTGGCCGCCCTGGCATCCGGCCAGGCGAGCGCCCCCGTCGGCGACGGCACCGAGGGGGCAGCGGAGCCGTCCGGCACTTTGCGCGCCATCCTCGAACTGCTGCACGACCGCACAGGCCATGATTTCCGGCTGTACAAGCCCGGTACCATGGAACGCCGCATCGAACGCCGCATGGCCATCGCGGGCATCGACACGAATGATATGGACCGCTACCTCGCCGCGCTGCAAAACGACGGCGGCGAGCGCGATCTGCTGGCCAAGGACCTCTTGATTCACGTGACCAGCTTCTTCCGCGACCCGAAAGTGTTCGACGACCTCGCCGAGAAGACCATTCCGGCGATGCTGGAAGGCCGGCCGCTCGATCAGCCGATTCGAATCTGGGTGCCAGGATGCAGCACCGGCGAGGAGGTTTATTCGCTGGCGATTCTGTTCCGCGAGCAGATTGCCGCCCTCAAGCGCGAAATCAAATTGCAGATCTTTGCCTCGGACATCGACCCCGAGGCCGTCATCGCCGCGCGCGAGGGGCTGTATCCGCACACGATCGAGAGCACCGTCTCGCCGCCGAGGCTCGCCCGCTTCTTCGCGCGGGAGGAGCAGGGCTACCGGGTGCTGCCGGAATTGCGGTCGCTGGTGGTGTTCGCGGCGCAGGACGTGCTGGCCGATCCCCCGTTCTCGCGCCTCGATTTCATCTCGTGCCGGAACCTGATGATTTATCTGGGGCCGGAGGCGCAGGCCAAGGTGATCGCGCTGTTCAATTTCGCGCTGCGCGACGGTGGCCTGCTGCTGCTTGGCAGTTCCGAGACGGCCGGCAACCTGGACGGCCGGTTCGAGGTGGTGTCGAAGGCAAATCGCCTGTATCGCCACAGCGGTCGTCCCCGGCCGGGCGATCTGGGATTCGTCCTGGGCGCCGCCGCGGCCCGCCTGCCGATACGCGCGGGCTTGTCGCCCCTGCCGTCGCGCCAGATCGTGCTGGCCGAGTTGTGCCGCAAGCTGGTGATGGACGCCTACGCCCCCGCCGCTGTCCTGGTGAACCGCAAGCTGGAGGCGCTGTATTCCATCGGGCCGACCGACCGCTACCTGCAAGTGCCATCCGGGCACCCGACGCAGGAGGTGCTGGCGATGGCCCGCCCCGAACTGCGGACCAAGTTGCGCTCGGCGATCCATCAGGCGACCGAAAACAATGCCCGCGTGATCGTGCCCGGCGGCCGAACGGCCGGCGACGGCCAGTCGGTCGCGTTCAATATCGACGTGCGGCCCGTGACCGGCGACAGCGAAGCCTGGCTGCTGATCTGCTTCATGGATCGGCCGAAGTCCGACCGTGCGCCCAGCCGCCCTGTGTCGTCGCGCGATTCCCCGCGCATCGCCGACCTGGAACACGAACTCGCCGCCACGCGCCTGGAACTGCAAGGTGCCATCCACAATCTGGAACTCTCGAACGAGGACCAGAAGGCGATCAACGAAGAAGCCTTGTCGGTTCAGGAGGAATACCAGTCCACCAATGAGGAGCTGCTGACCTCCAAGGAGGAATTGCAGTCGCTGAACGAAGAACTCACCGCCCTGAACAGCCAGTTGCAGGAAACGCTGGAGCGGCAGCGGACGACATCGAACGATTTGCAGAATGTTCTCTACAGCACCGATGTCGCGACGCTGTTCCTGGATTCGCAGTTGAATATCCGCTTCTTCACCCCCGCCACCAAGGCGCTGTTCAGCGTCATCCCCGGCGACGTCGGCCGCCCGCTCGCCGACCTCAGTTCGTTGGCGGCGGACGGGACGCTGCTGGCCGATGCCCAGACCGTGCTGACCACCCGACAGTCGAACGAGCGCGAAATCGAGGCACGGCAGGGCACCTGGTACGTGCGTCGCATCTCGCCCTACCGAACACAGGAGAACGGGGTCGAGGGCGTGGTGATCACGTTCGTGGACATCACCGAGCGCCGGCATATCGCCGATGCGCTGGAGGCGGCCAAGCGGCGGGCGGAGACGGCGAGCATCGCGAAGTCCCGCTTCCTGGCAGCCGCAAGCCACGATCTGCGCCAGCCGCTGCAAACCCTGACGCTGTTGCAAGGATTGCTGGAAATGAGCGTTACGGGAGATCGGGCGACCAATCTCGTGAGCCGCCTGGGCGAGACCCTGGCGTCGATGACCGGGATGCTGAACACATTGCTCGATATCAACCAGATCGATTCCGGGACAGTCCACGCGGAGCCGATCGACTTCCCGATTAGCGACCTGCTGGAGCGGCTGCGCGACGAGTTCGCCTATTACGCGGAGTCCAAGGGCCTGGAGCTGCGTGTCGTTCGTTGCGGCCTGAGCGTTCACAGCGATCCCACGCTGCTTGAGCAGATGCTCCGCAACTTGCTTTCCAATGCGATGAAATACACCCAGCGCGGCACGGTGCTGCTGGGCTGCCGCCGGCGCGGCGAGACAGTGTCGATCGAAGTCTGGGATACCGGCATCGGCATCGCCGACCAGGATTTTCAAGCGATCTTCGAGGAATATCATCAGGTCGACAACGCGGCACGCGAGCGGTCCCGCGGTCTTGGCCTTGGTCTGTCCATCGTACAGCGGCTGGGCAATCTGCTGGGCCATCGCGTCGGCGTCCGCTCGCGGCTGGGCAAGGGTTCGGTCTTCTCCATCGAGGTGCCAACCGTGGCCGTGGCCGGAAAGGCAGAGCGACCTGTCGCCGATGGCAAGGTCGAGGTCCCGCAAGCCCGTGCGGGCTCGATACTGGTGATCGAGGACGACCCCGAAATGCGGGATTTGCTGGCGCTCGTGCTCACCGACGACGGCCAGCGTGTGTCGGTGGCACCGGACGGCGCCAGCGCGATCGATATGGTGTCGCGCGGGGTCGTGCGGCCCGACCTCCTTCTGGCCGACTATAATTTACCGCATGGGATGACCGGCCTGCAATGCGCGGTCAAGCTGCGCCAACTGACGCGGCGCGCCATTCCGGCCATCATTCTATCCGGCGACATCTCCACCGGAACCTTGCGCGATGTGATGGAGCAGGGGTGCGAGCAGCTCAGCAAGCCCGTCAAACTGAAGGATCTGCGGGCGGCCATCCAGCGCCTGTTGCCGTCGGGTGGCGCTTTGGCCGGCTCGCCCGAAGTGTCGCCGCCGACCGAGGCGCAAGCGGGCTCGGCCCTGATCTTCGTCGTCGATGACGAGAACCATGTGCGCCAGGGTCTGCGCGAGGTGCTGGAGCAGGATGGCCGCGCGGTCGAGGTGTTCGGATCGAGCGAGGCGTTTCTGGATGCCTACCGGCCGGGGCGACCGGGCTGCCTGCTGATCGACGCCTATCTCCCAGGCATGGACGGCTTCCAGTTGCTCCAGCGGCTCAGCGAGGACGGCCATGCGTTGCCCTCGATCATGATAACGGGCAACAGCGATGTGCGCATGGCGGTGCGGGCGATGAAGGCGGGGGCGTTGGACTTTATCGAGAAGCCGATCACCCGCGACGAATTGCTGTCCAGCGTCGAGCGCGCGCTGGAACAGTCGCGCGATGCCACCAAGCGGGCCGACTGGCACCGGGACGCGGCGGATCGCCTGGCCGGCCTCACGCGGCGGCAGCGCGAGATCATGGCGATGGTATTGGCGGGCAAGCCGAACAAGAACATTGCCGCCGACCTCGGCATCAGCCAGCGCACGGTGGAGAACCATCGCGCCTCGATTATGAAGAAGACCGGCGCGAAATCCTTGCCCGCGTTGGCGCGGCTTGCGCTCGCCGCTGCCTCGGGCGGCGACATGGATACGATCGCTCCGGAGTAGGTCGTCTCCGTCGCTGCCGTAGCGGCGGCGGCGAGCGCAACTCCTGTTTGCGGCGCCACACCCATGGCGGCTTGACGCATTATTTTCGCGGTCGCGAGCGCGTTGCACGGAACCAAGTGAGAGGTTGGTCATTTTATGAGAACTTAGTCATCAGTCGCGAAGCGAACCGGCGAAGCGCGCGAGGCGGTTGGCCTGTTCTTGGGAGTGGATTGTATGAGCGTCGGTACCATTCTCCTCGTTATCTTGGTGCTGATTTTGATCGGTGCCTTGCCGACTTGGCCGTACAGCGGCGGTTGGGGTTATTACCCGAGTGGGGGGCTGGGATTCTTACTCGTCGTGGTTGTGATCCTTGTCCTTATCGGACGGATTTAGCTGCCGCTGTTGCTTCACTTCGTGCCTGCTTCCGAAGCAACCTGTTCATAGGAGCTATTTGATATGCGTATGAGAACGACCACCGCCTTGACGCTGCTCGCGCTGCTGGCCGCCGCCCCGCTGCTCGCCGCCTGCCACACGACGGCCGGCGCCGGCGAGGACATCTCGAAGACCGGTCAGGTCATCGAAAAGAGCGCAGACAAAGCCGCGCCGTGGGCGAGGCGCAGGCCATTGCCGCGCTCAAACTCGGGTTGGCTTATCCGCCGTCCCGCGCACCCCGCCCATAGCGGCGTTCGAGCGCCTCGATCACATCCTGCCCCTGATCGAGCAGGAACGTTCGCAGCCGCGTGTGGACCGGCAGCAGCGGCATCGCGCGGCGATGCCCCACGAACCATTGGCGCATCAATGGAAACCCAGCGACCGGCAGCGTCCGCACCAGCCCGAGTGCCAACTCCAGCACAATCGTGTGGCGCGAAATCAGCGCGATCCCCATGCCGGCCATCACCGCCTGCTTGATCGTCTCGTTGCTGCTGGTGGTCATGGCCACGCGCGGCGCGAAGCCAGCGTCCCGGCACATCGTATCCAGCAACCCGCGCGTGCCGGACCCGTCCTCCCGCGCGATGAACCGCTCCCCTGCCAAAACCGCCGGCACCATCTCGGGCGCCGTCGTCCACGGATGGTCGGGGGCTGCGATGATCACGGACGGATGGGCGGCGAACGGCGTCGCCAGCAGATCGGCCGATTCAGCCGGCCGTCCCATGACAGCAAGGTCGATCTCGCCACGCCCCAGCGCCTCGGCGA
This sequence comes from Solirubrobacterales bacterium 70-9, assembly GCA_903970625.1. Lineage (GTDB taxonomy): Bacteria > Pseudomonadota > Alphaproteobacteria > Acetobacterales > Acetobacteraceae > CAJCJG01. The sequence goes on from CAJCJG010000249.1 coordinate 6,163, forward strand.
TTTCCCGCCGGTTGCCGTCGCGCAGATGGATGGCGACGGCCGGATAGGTGCGCTGGAAGCGCGCGAGCATGTGCGGCACCAGATATTTGGCGGTCGAGATCGCGCCGATGGAAATGCGCCCGCCGCCCGCGCCGCGCAGCGCCGACATCGCCTGATCCGCGTCGGTCAGCGCCTGCAACGCCGTCCGCGCATAGGCCAGCAGCGCCCCGCCCGCGTCGGTCAGGGAGACTTTCTTGCCGATCCGTTCGAAGAGGGAAAAGCCGGACAGCCCCTCGATCTGCCGAATTTGGAACGAGACCGCCGCAGGGGAGATATGCAGGCGTTCCGCCGCCCGCGCGAAGGACTGTGCCTGCGAGGCTTCGACGAAAATCTGCAACTGCCGGAAGGTCACGTTTCGCATACGGTTATGACAAGCGATCCCTTGCGATCATCGTCAATCTAATTTGCTTTTCTTGCCGATGTCCACCGATCAAGGTGCCGACCGGAAACGAAGCAACGCGCGGTGAACGCCATGGACCAAGCCCCCGACGTCAAAATCACCGACATGAAGGAGCGTTATCGCTCCGGCGTGCTGAAATATCGCCAGATGGGCTACTGGGAGCCGGACTACGAGCCGAAGGACACCGATGTCCTGGCAGTGTTCCGCATCACGCCGCAGGATGGCGTGGACCCGGTGGAAGCCGCCGCCGCCGTTGCGGGCGAATCCTCGACCGCCACATGGACAGTGGTCTGGACGGATCGGCTGACCGACAGCGAATATTATCGCGCGAAGGCATACCGGCTCGATCCGGTGCCCGGCACGCCGGGCCAGTGGTTCGCCTATATCGCCTACGATATCGATCTGTTCGAGGAAGGTTCCATTGCCAACCTCACCGCCTCGATCATCGGCAACGTGTTCGGGTTCAAGCCTTTGAAGGCGCTCCGGCTGGAGGACATGCGCATCCCGGCGCACTACCTGAAAACCTTCCAGGGTCCGGCCACCGGCATCGTCGTCGAACGCGAGCGAATGAACTGCTTCGGCCGGCCGATGCTGGGCGCCACGATGAAGCCGAAACTCGGCCTCTCCGGCCGCAACTATGGCCGCGTGGTGTACGAGGCGCTGAAAGGCGGCCTCGATTTCACCAAGGACGACGAGAACATCAACTCCCAGCCCTTCATGCACTGGCGCGACCGCTACCTGTATTGCATGGAGGCGGTGAACAAGGCGCAGGCCGAGACAGGCGAGGTGAAGGGCACCTACCTGAACGTCACCGCCGGCACGATGGAGGATATGTACGAACGCGCCGATTTCGCCAAAGGGCTCGGCAGCGTCATCGTGATGATCGACCTCGTGATCGGCTACACCGCGATCCAGTCGATGGCGAAGTGGGCGCGCCGCAACGACATGATTCTGCATCTGCATCGCGCCGGGCACTCGACCTACACGCGGCAGAAGAACCACGGCATTTCCTTCCGCGTGATCGCCAAGTGGATGCGCATGGCGGGTGTCGATCACATCCATGCGGGTACTGTCGTCGGCAAACTGGAGGGCGACCCGAACGTCATCGCCGGCGTGTACGACGTGTGCCGCGAGAATCATGTGCCGCAGAATTTGCAACACGGCATTTTCTTCGATCAGCCCTGGGCGAGCCTGAAGAAGCTGATGCCGGTCGCGTCCGGCGGCATCCATGCCGGGCAGATGCATCAGTTGCTGCACTATCTCGGCGAGGACGTGGTGTTGCAGTTCGGCGGCGGGACCATCGGCCATCCCGGCGGCATCCAGGCCGGGGCCACCGCCAATCGCGTCGCGCTGGAAGTCATCGTCAAGGCCCGCAACGAAGGCCGCGACATCTGGCGGGAAGGCCCGCAAATCTTGTCCGAAGCTGCGCGCTGGTGCCAACCGCTGCGCGCGGCACTCGATACGTGGAAGGACGTGACGTTCGAGTATGCCTCGACCGACTCGGTCGATTTCGTCCCGACCCCGACGGCTTCGTAGGAGCATCGCGCCATGAAACTCACGCAGGGCCAATTCTCGTTCCTGCCCGACCTGTCCGATGCGGAAATCACCTTGCAGGTGCAATACGCGCTGGAAAACGGCTGGGCCGTCGCCATCGAACACACGTCCGACCCGCACCCGCGCAACGTCTATTGGAACATGTGGGGCAACCCGATGTTCGACCTGCGCGACGCTGCCGGCGTGATGATGGAACTGAAGGCATGCCGTGCCGAACACAATGACGAATACATCAAGATCATCGCTTTCGACAGCCGCAAGGGCTGGGAATCCGTGCGGATGAGCTTCATCGTCAATCGCCCCGCATTCGAGCCCGGTTTCGAGCTGGTGCGCACCGAAGGCCCCGGCCGCAACCTCGGCTACCAGTTGCGCAGCTTCGCGACCTCCCGCCCGCCTGTGGCGCCGTGACATGAACGACTCCGCGGCGCCTCAAACCGTCGATCTGGAGGCGCTGTACCAGGGGTCCAGCGTCGCCGACGTGCTGGCCTCGCTCGACAACGAGCTGGTCGGGCTGGTGCCGGTGAAAACCCGGATTCGCGAAGTCGCGGCGCTACTGCTGGTGGAAAAGGCGCGGCGAGCCGTCGGGTTGCAGGCCGAGCCGCCGTCGCTGCATATGTGCTTCACCGGCAACCCCGGCACCGGCAAGACAACGGTTGCGCAGCGCATCGCCACCATCCTGCACCAGCTCGGCTACATCCGCCGCAACCACGTTGTCAGCGTGACGCGCGACGATCTGGTGGGCCAGTATATCGGCCATACCGCGCCGAAGACCAAGGAAGTGCTGAAAAAAGCGATGGGTGGCGTGCTGTTCATCGACGAGGCGTACTACCTGTACCGGCCCGAGAACGAGCGCGATTACGGCCAGGAGGCCATCGAAATTCTGTTGCAGGTCATGGAGGACCGGCGCGACGACCTCGTGGTCGTGCTCGCCGGCTACAAGGACCGGATGGACACGTTTTTCCGCAGCAACCCCGGCATGGCCTCCCGCGTCGCGCACCACATCGACTTCCCCGACTATTCGGCCGACGAACTGCTGTGCATTGCCAACATAATGCTGGAAAAAATGCACTATGCGCTTTCGGTGGACGGGCAGGGCGCGATGCGCGACTATATCGAACGGCGGATGCAACAGCCGCGATTCTCCAACGCGCGCTCCATCCGCAACGCGCTGGATCGGGCGCGGCTGCGGCAGGCCAACCGGCTGTTCGCCGGGCGGGCGACTCCGGTCGCCGTCGAAGCCTTGCAGACGATTACGGAGGATGACGTCCGGGCCAGTCGCGTGTTCACACAGGTGCGCCCGGCTTGACGGCGTAAGGGGAGGGGGCGATGCCACATCGCCGCGCAACGTTCAGCAAGTTCATCATCGAAAACATGCGCCGCCAAGGTGGGCAAGACGCAGACCTCGCCAGCCTGCTGAACGACGTGATGACCGCCTGCAAACTGATCGCCGCCGCAGTCTCCCGAAATCCGCTTGACACGGTTGGGCCGGGGGCCACCGTGCCGAACGTGCAGGGCGAGGAACAGAAGCCGCTCGACCGCATCGCCAACGAAATCATGCTGGAGGCGTGCGAGTACGGCGGGCAGTTGTGCGGCATGGTCTCCGAGGAAATGGAGCATCCGGCGCGGATTCCTGACGGCTATCCCCGTGGCCGCTACCTGCTTGTGTTCGACCCGCTGGACGGTTCGTCGAACATCGACATCAACATGACGGTCGGCACCATCTTCTCCGTGCTGCGAGCGCCGGTGGGAGTGACGGAGCCGACGACTGCCGACTTCCTGCAACCCGGCACGGCGCAGGTGGCGGCCGGATATGCCCTCTACGGCCCGGTCTCGATGCTGGTCGTCACCCTCGGCGACGGCGTGCATGGGTTCACGCTGAATCGCGATATCGGCGCCTACACGCTGACGCACCCGAACATGAAGATTCCGCCGTCCGCCAACGAGTTTGCCATCAACGCCTCCAACGCGCGCCATTGGGAGCCACCGGTGCGGCGCTATGTGGAGGAGTGCGTGGAAGGCAAGGCGGGGCCGCGCGGCGCCGATTTCAACATGCGCTGGATCGCCTCGATGGTCGCGGAAGTGCATCGCATCCTGATCCGGGGCGGGCTTTTCATGTATCCCCGCGACACCAAGGACGTCTCGCGCCCCGGCCGCCTGCGCCTGATGTACGAAGCGAACCCGATGGCGATGCTGGTCGAGCAGGCGGGCGGCGCGGCCTCCACCGGTCGGCTGCGCATCCTCGGCATCGCGCCCACCGACATCCACCAGCGCGTGCCGGTCGTCCTCGGCTCGCGCGACGAGGTCGAACGGCTGGTGAACTACCATGCCGCCTATGATCGCGGCGAGGACACGCGGTTCGAGGCGCCGCTATTCAACGCTCGCTCGCTTTTCCGCAGCGCCTGAGCGAAGCTTCGGGATGTCCGTCAAACACCCCATCATCGCCATCACCGGCTCCTCCGGCGCCGGCACGACGACCGTGATGAGCACATTCACGCAAATCTTTCGCCGCGAGAATGTCAGCGCGGCGGTCGTCGAAGGCGATTCGTTCCACCGCTACGACCGCTTTGAAATGCGCGCGCGGATGGAGGAGGAGGCCAAAGGCGGCAACCAGCATTTCAGCCATTTCGGCCCGCAGACCAATCTGTTCGAGGAACTGGAGAGCCTGTTTCGCGGCTACGGCGCCACGGGCACCGGCCGAATCCGCAAATACCTGCACGACGACGAAGAAGCCGCGCCCTACGGCCAAAAGCCCGGCACGTTCACGCCGTGGGAAGACGTGCCGCCCGGCACCGATCTGCTATTCTACGAAGGGCTGCACGGTGGCGTGAAGACGGATACGGTCGATGTTGCGCGCCACGTCGATCTGCTGATCGGCGTCGTGCCGATCATCAATCTCGAATGGATTCAGAAACTGCATCGCGACAAGGCCACGCGCGGCCACTCGCACGAAGCCATCGTGGACACGATCCTGCGCCGGATGCCCGACTACGTGAACTATATCTGCCCGCAGTTTTCCGAATCGCACGTCAATTTCCAGCGCGTGCCGACGGTGGACACATCCAATCCCTTCGTTTCGCGCGACATCCCGAATGCCGACGAAAGTATGCTGGTCATCCGCTTCCGCAATCCAAAGGGCATCGACTTTCCGTATCTGCTGTCGATGCTCAAAGACAGTTTCATGTCGCGCGCCAACACGGTGGTGTGCCCCGGCGGCAAGATGGCGCTGGCGATGCAACTGATCTTCACGCCGATGATCTGGCAATTGATGGACCGCAAGAAGCGCGCGTTCTGATCTACCCCGCCAAAAACGCGGCCACCGGCGCCAGTGACCGCGCCGGCGCCTCCTCCATCGGCACATGGCCGAGATCAGGCAGCGCGATCAGCCGTGCGTCGGGAATGTCCTTCAAATAGTCCTGCGCGTTGGTGAAAGGAATCATCGCGTCGCGCTCGCCCCACAGCAGCAAGGTCGGTGCCTTGATCTTGCGCAACATCGGTTCAGGCGGCTGCAACATCACCTGTTCCATGCGCGCGATCATCGCCGCGCGCACCCCCGGCGCCAGCATCATGTCGCGATAGCGGGCCAACAGATCGTCGGTGAGCGCCTGCGGGTTCGCGTAGGCCGGTGCCAGGTTCATTTTCACCATTGCCGTCGGCAACGTGTAAGGGAGCAGCTTCACCAACGCCGGCACATCTGGCTTCTTGCCGTATTCGAAGCCAGGACTGGCGAATCCGTCCGGCGACACCAGCACAAGTTTGCTGACTCGGTCGGGATGGTCCGCCGCGAACATCCAGGCAATCTTGCCGCCCATCGAATTGCCGATCAGCGACGCCCGCGCCACGCCCAGCCTGTCCATCAGCGCGGCCAGCACCGCCATCCCGCGCGCATCGGAATAGTTGCCCGTCGGGTCCGGCCCGGTCAGGCCGAATCCCGGCTGGTCATAGCGAATCACACGATATTTTGTGGCAAGCTCCTTCGCCCACGGCTCCCAAGTGTGCAGGCTGGAGCCGAACCCGTGCAACAGCACCACAACCGGCGCATCGCGCGGCCCGGTGTCGCGGACATGCAGCCGCACGCCGGCCACGTCCAGAAACTCCGAGGGCGCATCGGCATATTTCGCATCAAGCTCCGCCATCGACTTGTCCGGCGTGTAGAGCCAAACCGCCGCGCCGACCAAAACGAAGGCTGCAATCGCCAGAGTCCAAAAAAGCACTTTCACGGCGTCTCGCCATCGCGCGGCAGAATCCCGTACGGCTTCACCAGCGCCCAGACATGCGCAGGCACCATGTTGCGCAGCCGCTTCGGGTACGCCCGCCGCAGATGCAGCACCGTCTCCACCGCCTTCATCTCCACCCGCGCCCGCGCGAATTCCAACCCGCGCGGCCCGATGCGCGGCATCAGCCAGCCCATCAACGGCCGCAGCCAGTTCGGCATACCGCGCAGCGGCAATCCGCCAGCCGCGCGCTCGACGTTCTTCAGGAATCCGGAGACCGGACCTTTACGTTTGCCCGCACTACCCAACTCGGACACGCGCACCTCGTCGCCCAAAAGAGCCAAAAGTTCCTCGCCGCGCGCATTGCGCACCAGCAGCCATTGCTCGCCCTGGCCGGCCATGTAGCCCACGGTGATGTCCGCCAGCACGTTCGTGTAATCGACGCAGGTGCGGCACGTCATCGGAAAGAAATCCGGCGGCAGCTTCGAAATCGGCAGTTGCAGGAATGGGATCTCTTTGACGCGCCCGTCGGCAAATCGCAGCTCCACATGATAGTCGGCGCGAAATTCCAGATAGGTGATCGTGTCCGGATCGTCCGCCAGCAGCGCCAGGAATTGGTGAAAATTCTCCGTCGTCGTGTTGTCGGAACACGGTGTCCCGATCACGTATAGCCGCTCAAACCCGAGTTCCCGCTCCAGCGCCCGCAGCGCATAGACCTGACACGGAATCCCGATCACCGCGAGCCGTTTGAAGCCCCGCGCCCGCGCCGGCTCCAGCAGCGCCAGCAGCGGTGCGTATCCCATCCGCATGCCCCGGCACTGCGCCATGCCGGCCGCTTCCGTCACCAGCACCGGCACCGGCCGCCACTTGTCGTCCGGGTCCGGCGCCATCGTCAGCACGGCATCGACTGCGCCGGTTTGCAGCAGGCGTTCGCCGATGCGTGTTGCAATCCCCGTCCATTGCGCCCCCGCGCGCGGCGCCGTCAGCGATGCCCGCACCATGCGGCGAAACGGCCCGAAGAACTGTTCGTCGATCCGCGCCGGGTCGCGCGCGCGTCCATGCACCAGCGTTTCCAGCAACGGATAGTCCGGCTTGATAAACTGGCAAGCGTGGCCACAACGTTTCGGGTTGTCACTGCGCGAGATGCCGCAATCGGTGCAGAGCCCACGCGGCATCGCTGCGCGCACCGGCGGCGCCCACACCGCATCCATTCGTCCGTCGCCGTCCACCCGCCGCCTCCGCCCCGCTCGGTGCGGACAATTCAGCGTCCGCGCGTTTCGCGCAAGCTAGGCGCTCTGCACCCGATGGACGTCGTGAACGACGATTCCCGTCCGGCCCACCTGCATTTCCAGCCAGTTCTTGTGCGCCAGCGTCCGCTTGGTGTCCTCGTAGCCGCTTGCCCAATGTTCGCGCATCGAGGTTGCCGAGAACTCGTAGTCCTTGGCCTGCCCCTCGTACGCCTTTTGCTGGTAGATCAGATGCAGAATGTTGATCGCCGGCAGATCGGCCAGTTCCGCCTTCAGCTTGCGCTCGTCGTCGCTCAGCCGGTCCTCCGGAACCTTGTCCAGCAACTGCCGCACGCGGGACTTCCAGCCTTGCAGATGCTTGAACATGTCGGTGTTGTAGCGCGTGCGCGACGAATAGGTGATGTCCTTCTGCCGGCTCAGCACCGATTCCATATCGCGCGGCAGCGGGCCTTGCGCGTTGAACAGATCAACCTGAAACACCAGCGTGTTCTTGCCGTCGTCCTTTTCCAGCAGGAACTGCAATGGGGTGTTGGAAACGAGGCCCCCGTCCCAAAAGTAGTCCGTCCCGATCCGCACCATTGGCAGCGACGGCGGCAGCGCGCCGCTGGCCATGATATGCTCGGGACGGATAGGTCCGTCGGCATTGTCGAAATAGATGAAGTTACCGGAGGTCACGCTGACCGCGCCGACGGCGAACCGCACCGCCTTGTCGTTGATCAGCGAGAAATCGACCAGTTCCTCCAGCGTCGTTTTCAGCGGCGCGGTGTCGTAGTAGCTGGTGGCGGTCGCGGCGCCGGTGGCGCTCAGATACGGGTTGAGCTTGTTCGGCGTGAAAAATCCGGGCTGCCCTTGCAGAATCGTCATCAGCGAACTGAACGAATTGCGCGCCCGCCGAAACACGTCGCCGTCCAGCGGCAGTGTCGGAAAATGCCGATCGGTGATCCGCTCCCAGAAGGTCCGCAGTTTTTCCAGCCGCTTGTCGCGCGAATTGCCGGCGATGATGGAGGCGTTGATCGCGCCGATGGACACCCCCGTCACCCAGTCCGGCTCGATGTCCGCTTCGTGCAGTGCTTCGTACACGCCGGCCTGATAGGCGCCGAGCGCCCCACCGCCCTGGAAGATCAGCGCGATGCGCTGGCAGCCGGGCGGTCGTTTGCCGTGCGGCGATCGCGGCTCGGCCTGAAACACACTCATCGGCTGATCCATTGTCCTGGTCCACATTTCAATTGCGTGACGCAAATCGACCGGCTCGATTGTTCAAGACACGATCATATCCTGTTTGCTGCAATGCGGTATAGTGTCCTGAACAGGTCGGCTCTGTCCATCGCCGCCCCTTTTCGCAAGGAGATCGCGCATGCACGTCGAAGACATTTTGAACCTGCCCTCGATGCCTCTCGCCGGGCCCAGCTATCCGAAGGGGCCATACCGTTTCATCGATCGCGAATATCTGATTATCACTTACGAAACCGATCCTGAAATCGTGCGCGCACAACTGCCCGAACCGTTGGAGCCGGTCGAACGGCCGCTGATCGCCTACGAGTTCATCAACATGCCGGACAGTTCCGGCTTCGGCAGTTACAGTGAGTCGGGCGTCGCCATTCCCGCCCGCTTTCGCGGCGAGGACGTGACGTTCGTCTCCCAAATGTATCTGAACGACGACCCGCCGAACGCCGCCGGCCGCGAAATTTGGGGCTTTCCGAAGAAATACGCCCATCCCAAGCTGGAAGTGGTGAAGGACACGCTGACCGGGACGCTCGAATATGCCGGCCAACTCGTCGTGATGGGCAGCATGGGCTACAAGCACACGGCGATGGAAGGCGGGCACGAGCGGGCGGCGGCCGGCCTGGGCAAGACGCAGGTGACGCTCAAAATCATCCCTGGCGTCGATGGCAAGCTGCAAGTGTGCGAACTGTGCGCGTTCAGCCTGACGGAGATCACCGTCAAGGGCGCCTGGAGCGGCCCCGCCCGGCTGCATCTTGTGCCGCACGTCAACGCGCCGGTGGCGGACATGCCCGTCCGCCGCATCGTCGGCGCGCAACACTTCATCGCCGACCTGACGCTGCCGTTCGGCCGGGTGATCCACGATTATCTGGCGAAGTAGCCCTTGTCGTCATTCCGGCGAAGGCCGGAATCCAGAGCCGCGCTCGGACTTTCGCGAGGCCCTGGACCCCGGCCTTCGCCGGGGTGACGGGGCGAAGCGTCAATAATCGAACTGATACGTCAGCCCGATCCCGCTGCCGTTGGATTGCTGGGTCGTGGCGGCGCCGGTGGCGGAGGTGTCGCCGCCGGTGCCGGCCGTGGCCTCCAGCTTCAGGCGCCTGGTAATATCCACTTGCACTGTCGCCTGCGTGCCGCTGCCGCCCGTCGCCTGCTTGGCGCCGACGAAGATGCCGGGTGCCACGTAGCGGCCGGCCTCCACCGTCGCGCCGTTGCCGCTGCTGCCGCCGCCGACCGTCAGCCGGTCCAGCCCGAGGCTCTGGCGGATGCTGGCCAGCGGGTCGAATCCGCCGCTCACGCCCGTCAGTTGCCCCAGCGCCACCGCCGCCTGCGCCAATTGCACCGCGCTCAGCGTGCTGGCGCTCTGGTGGAACAGCAACTGCGCCAGCACCTCGTCCTGCGGCAGTTCCGGGGTGGAACTCAGCACGATTTTCGGGGCACTCGCATAGCCGGTGATCGTCAGTGTCGCGGTGATGCTGCCGTTGGTGCTGGTCGCGACCAGATTGAGCGCCGGGTCCAGCCCGCCCCCGCCGTCGAACCCGATGTCGCCGCTGGTGAAGGTCAGCGTCTGTCCGGCAATCGAGACCTCGCCGCGCCGGAGCGAGAACCGGCCCGACGGCACCGGCGCCCCCGCCGTGCCGGCCACCGTGATCCGCCCCTGCAACTCCACATCCAGCCCGCGTCCCCGGATGAACACCTGTCCCGGCGCCTGCACCGCCACGTTCAGGCCGATGTCCCGGCCCGGCCCGCTCGGCGAAGCCGGCAGCATCCGACCCGCGCGGCGCACGTTCAGGACCGCGACCTTGGCGGGCAGCCGCTCCGGCACGTTGATGTCGGCCCGGCCGACATCAACGGTGCCGCTGACGGCGAGTGCCCCCAGCAACTCGCCGCGCACCGCCAGATCGAGGTCGAATTGCGCCGTCAGCAGGTCCGAGGTCAGCGGCCGGGCGTTCTTGCCGGTGATCGTCACATCGACCGGCATCGCCCCGCCCAGCCCGACGGTGCCACCGACGTTGATGGTCCCGCCCTTGGTATGCCCGGCGAAGCGGCCGATGCGCACCGTGTCCCCGTCCGCCTCGACCAGCGCGTCGATGCCGGAGATGCGGAACCCCTGGGCGATGTCCTGCACGTCCCCATCCGCCAGCCGCAACGTGCCGCGCCCGAGCGGGGCCGTGGGGGTGCCGGTCATCGTGGCGTCCAGCGTGACCTGCCCGCGCGCGCGCCGCCCCGCGCCGGCCAGCAGCGCGTCCAGCACGGCGAGGTCCAGTCCGCCGGTGGCCCGCAGGTTCATCGCGCCGTCCGGGCTCAGCGGGGCCGTCCCGGCAAGGCTCACGGTGTTGGCCTTGCCGGCGGACGCCCGCGCGCTCAGCGTCGCCACCCCGCCGGCCAATGTCGCGTCGGCGACGACCGTGGCGGCCGGCATCGCGGCAGCGGGCCCATCCCGGCCCCGCAACCCGGCCACCGACACATGCAGCCGCCCGGCCGGACGGGCCATTGCGCCCGACAGTTTGGCGTCGGCCTCCAGCGTGCCGGCCAGATGCGTCTGCGGCATGACGATTCGCACCAGATCGAGCGGGAGGCCGCGCAACGTGGCCGTCACATCCAGTGTCGGCGCCACCCGCGCGGTCACGTCCAGCACCCCGTCGCGCAAGCCCAGCCGCGTCCGATCCAGCGTCACCCCGTCGCCGAACGCCACCCGGGTGGGCGCGAGCAGCCGCAGCGCCTCGCCTTTCCAGTCCGCTTGCAGCGCCGATATCGCGACGGTCTTGCCCATCGCATCGAGCCGTGCGGTGGCGGTGGCCGCAACCGGCGCGTCGCCCACGCCCGTCACATTCGTCCGCACTTTCAACGCCAACCCCGTCGCCGGCCCGCTGGCGTCAATCCATGCACTGCCGCCGAAGCCGGAGACATTAATGCCCGTAAGGTCCACGCTGCCGTCGATGGTCGGTGCGCTCAGCGGCGCCCGCGCCCGCACATCCAGCGTCGCAGCCGCCACCGACGCGATGCCGGCCAACCCCGCGTTCCTGGCCGTGGCCCTCAATCGAACCTCCGGCCCCTCGGACGTCAGGTCGGCGCTGACCGACCCGGCCAGCTTTTGGCCCACGACCGGCGAAAGATCGGCCAGCCGGTCCATCCGCAGCGAAAATTTCCCCGCCGGCAGGTCGCCGCCCGGCGAAACCGTCACAGCGCCGTCGGCATGAAAGCTTTTCCAGTCGGCGCGCGCGATCCTAAACGACACCCCGCCATCGGCAGGCCGATCCGCCGCCACGTCCAGCGCCACCGGCGCCCCGTCGAACGCCCCCTCGGCGGCAATGGTCCCGGCGGGTGCATCGGGCAGGCCGTGGGCGGCGATGGTCAGTTTGAGCGGCTCGCTGGGCACGCCCGCGGCGGTCATGGTGCCGCCGAGGTCGGCTTCGACGGAGAGGTCGGTCGGCGGCCCATGCACCCGTCCGGTCCCCTGCGCGCTGCCCTGGATCGAGGGCGCCAGGACCGACAGATCGGGCAGACTGCCCTGCCATGCGACGTCCAAGGCCGGGGACACATCGCCATGCGCCGCGAGCGACACTTTGGCTCCGTGCAATTGCACGTCGGACAGGGTCAGCACCTCGCCATGCAACGCCCCGCTGGCCGATAGGTGCGCGTCCGGCCCCAAAAGGTTCGGCAGCGGCGCCGCGCCCCCGGTCACGCCGAGCGTCCCGCTCACCGAAAACGACGGCCCCTCGGCCGGCGTCGCCGCCGTCAGATCGAAGGCCGCCTGACCCTGCACGGCCGGCGCTCCCAGCGCCGCTAGCGGCGTCAAACTGGGCACCGTCACATGCGCCGTCGCCGACAGCGCCCCGCCTGTCTTGGCCGAGCCGGTGAGCGACAGCAGCGGGTGCGCCAGCGAGAACGTCACCGGCCGGGCCGGGTCGTCCAGCCGCGCATCGGCCCGCAGCGTCACCGGCGCGGCTGCCAGGAGATCGGGGGCCGGGCCGGGCAGCCGCACCCCCTCCGCGCTGGCACTCAGCGACACCGCGCCTAGATCGCCCTCCATGGTCGCCGACAGCCGGCGCAGCGCCGCCCCGCCTGCCGCCAGTCCGTCGATGCCGAAGCGTCCCTGCGCGCGCGGCCGGGTCCAAGGCCCATGCAGATGCGCCTCCAATGCCACGGCCTGCCACGAGACGTCGGGGCGGGGCACCATCGCAGGTGCGTGCGCGGTCACATCCAGGTCGGCAACCTTGCCCGGCACATCGACCGTCCCGTTCGCCGACGCGACAAATTTTCCGGCCGTCAGCGCCAGTTTGGTGGCGACGGCTGCCCACGGTCCGTCAACCGACGCGGTCAACGACAGCGCGCCCAGGTCGGGCAGGCCGGCGAGTTCCGAGAGCAGCCCGTGCGCTGGCTCCTGCACGGATAGCGTCGCCGACGCGGCGGCCGCATTGGCCTGCCCCTGTAGCCGGTAGGTGCTGTGGCCGTCGGCACCCTGCAACGACAGGCTCGCCGAGCCTTTGTCCAGCGAGTCGAGGCTGGCATGCCCTTGCACCGCCAACACGGCGGGCGCGCCCGCGACCGGCGCGGCAACGTCCAGGCGGTCGACTCGCAACGACTCCACGACCACCCGCACAGGCAACTCAAACGATGAGTCGGTCGTATCGCCGCTGTCCGACTCGGGCAGCCTTGCGACGGAAACGACCGCCGCCGAAACCTGGTCGATATGGGCCTCGCCCGAAAACAGCTTTTCGGGCGACCAGTCCAGCGACACGTCCTGCGCCACGAGCCAGACGCCCTTTGCATCCCGCACGTCCAACCGTGCCACCTGCAACGCATCCGGAAAGCGGCCCGTAAGGCCGCTCAGCGTCACAATGCCGCCAGAAAATCGGGCCGTCGCCCGCTCGGCCAACCGCTGGCCGGGCGCCGTGTTGAGCGCCGCCACCAGCAGCAGCAGTCCGACCACCGGCACCAGGACAAGAATTGCGGCAATCCGGACCAGCCAGCGCACGGCGCGGCGCATCAGAACGATTGCCCGATGCCGATATACACCTCGAACTTGTCGCCGCCCTGTTCGCGCGTCACCGGCACTGCGAAATCCAGCCGCACCGGCCCGAACGACGTGTAGTACCGCGCCCCGAGGCCCGCGCCGACATGCACCGGCCCCCCGAACGGCAAGCCGCTACTGCCGATCTGCCCGGCATCGACGAACGCGACCGCGCCATAGCTCTCCCCGAATCGCTGCCGCAACTCGACGCTGCCGACATCGACCGCCGTGCCGCCGACCGGATTGCCGTCGGCGAATTGCGGCCCGACCGACTGGAACCGGAACCCCCGCACGCTACCGCCGCCACCCGCGTAGAACCGCTGATCCGGCGGGATGGCGAACGTTGAGGCACCCTGCACACTGCCCACCAGCGCCCGCGCCGCCACCACGCTGCGCCCGGCCGTGCCGGCCACCAGCGCGCCCACATCGACATAGGTGGACCCGGACGCCTGCGCGATCACGAAATTCGCCCCCGGTTGCAACAGGCTGCGCGTCGGTGTCACGGACAGTTTGGCCTTCACGCCGCGCACCGGGTCCAGAACGCCGTTGGTCGTGTCGTAGGCCAGCGCCAGCGGCACTTGCAGCAGCAGGTAGTCGCGCCCGGTATCCTCCTGAACGATATGGGTCTCGATCAGTTCCAGGCCGACGCTGGCCGTCACCTGCTGCGTCAGTTTCCGCGACAGCGTCGTTCCCGCCTGCACGCCGCGCCGCGCGTAGGCTTCCAGCGTCTCGTCGAACCCCGCCACATTGAACGCCAGCGTCTGGTCCCGCCGCTGCCAGTTCGGCAGTGCGAGATCCGCCGCCACCCGGTACCCCGGCGCTCGGGAGGCGGTGCCGCCCAGATTGGTCGTCGTGGCGCTCAGCGTCAGTTGCTCGGCGTTGCCGAACAGGTTCCGGTGCGTCCAGACAGCGGACGCATTGCCGCCAAGGTCGGTGGACCACGCCGCGCTCAGGCTGATATTTCGCAGCTTGCGCTCGCTGATCTTCACGTCCATCGGCAATGTCCCGTCCGCGTCCAGCGCGTCGGCCGCGTCGATTCGCACGGACGAAAAGGCGCCGACGGCGGCCAAATCCTGCCGCGCCGCCTCGATCCTGGCGGGATCGAACATCTCGCCGGGATGTAGTTGCAGGCGCCGGCGAACGAAATCCTGGTTCGTCCGCTCCAGCCCGTCGATCGCGATGGGGCCGAGCGCCACACGCGGCCCGGCTTGCACGGCGATGGCAATGTCCAGGGTTTGTTGGCCCGGATGCAGCGTCGCCACCGGGTCCGCGACTTTGGCCAGCGCGTGGCCGGACCCGCGCAGCGATGCCAGCAATTTGTCCCGCGCCGCGATCACGTCCGCCGCCACCGCCGGCGCGCCCGGTTTCAGGGCGAACCCGGTCCGCGCCGCGTCCGGCAGATCGCCGGTCAGGTCGACAT
This sequence comes from Solirubrobacterales bacterium 70-9, assembly GCA_903970625.1. Taxonomy (GTDB): domain Bacteria; phylum Pseudomonadota; class Alphaproteobacteria; order Acetobacterales; family Acetobacteraceae; genus CAJCJG01. The sequence continues at coordinate 21,266 of CAJCJG010000249.1, forward strand.
GGCCCAGATGGAACAGCGGCCCGAGCGTCAGAGCGACCGCGACCGGCACCTCCGTGCCGGCCGCCGTCGCGTCCAACGCCGCCGGCAGATCGGGGTCGGCGATGTCCCGCCCGGCCACCGAAATGCGCACGGCGTTGCCGTAATAGCCGAAACTGTCCAGCACCGTGGCGAACCGATCCGCGTCCGCGCGCGCGCGCGCCAGCAACGCGAATGGCCCGACGGCGGCGGACTTTTGCAGGCTGATCAGCGTTGCGGTGTCATGCAGCGCCTGGTCGATGGCACCGTTGCCGGTCGGCGCGATGGTGACGCTATACGGCTGCGGATCGGCCGCCTGGCCGCCATGCAGCGCCGAGGAGCCGAGCAGCCCGGCTAGCAGGCAGAGCACGAGGCCACGGCGACGCCGCGCGCGGGCCCAGGTTTGTGGTTGGTCGCGATCCTCCATGCCCCCGATGGTCGGCCGGGAAAGGGGGCGGGAGCAACCTCTGCCGAGGATTCGGCGCCAATGTGATCAGGCTGCGGCCTCCGCCGTCGCCGCGCCCAGCCGGGCACCGATATGGTGGGCGAGATATTCCGCATCCCGCCCGACGCCGACGAACCGGCCCGACCCCCAGGTGTAAAGCCACGGCAGACCAAGGACATACAAGCCCGGCTGCGTCGTGATGCCGCGCTGGTGGGTTGGGTAGCCGGACCCGTCGAAGACCGGCAGATCCACCCACGACCAGTCGGAGCGGAAGCCCGTCGCCCAGATCACGCTGCCGACACCGGCGGCCGCCAGGTCCAGCGAAGTAGGCGGGTTGTCAGGCTGCCAGACCGGCCGATAGCGGCTGGCCGGCGGCGCGGCGATGCCCTTTTCGGCGATGTGGCGGTCGATCAGATCGCAGATGCCGTTATAGACCGCGTCGGCGCCATCGAGGTTCTTCACCAGATCGTCGCCGAAATGCATCTTTCCGTCGGCGATGTCGGCCAAACGCCCATGCAGGATCATGCCTTCCGACGCAAAGCGGCGGAGGTCGATATCGCGCCCGCCGTCGCGGCCGGTGAGGTAGTGGTTGGCTTGGCGACGCACGGCTTCGCGCTTCGGGTGCTGATCGACCGGCAGGTCGTATTGCCCCAGATCGGCCAGCCAATCCACCGCATCCCGCCCGCGATAGACGCGCGGGCAACGCGGCGCGCTGCCGACCACCAGATGCACGTTCCGTCCGGCCAGATGCAGATCCTCCGCGATCTGGCAGCCGGATTGCCCGGAGCCGACGACCAGCACCGCGCCCGGAGGCAACTGTGCGGCGTTGCGATAGCCGGATGAGTGCAACTGCATTATGTTGGCCGGCAGCCGCTCGGCACTGCGCGGAATGTTCGGCGTATGGTAGCCGCCGACCGCCATCACCACCGCGTCGGCAGTGATTTTTTCCTCCGCCGTCTCCACCATGAACGCGCGCGCGCCGTACCGCGAAAGTTTCGTCACGCCAACACCTTCGCGCACCGGAGCGCCGAAGGATTTTGCGTAGGTCTCGACGTAGGAGACGATCTCGTCGCGCCGCATGAACCCGTCCGGCTCGGGGCCAGCATACGGATTGCCCGGCAATTTGCATTGCCAGTTCGGTGTGACGAGGCAAAAACTGTCCCATCGCTCGCTGCGCCAGGAATGCGCGATTCGCCGCTTCTCGAACACGACGTGCGCGATGCCGGCCTGCGTGAGAAAGTAGCTCATCGACAGCCCGGCCTGCCCGCCGCCGATGACGACGACCGGCAGATGGCGTGTGGGTTTTTGCGACATGGTGATTTCCTACAGATCCTCGAACCGTTCGACGGCCACGGAGGCTGCGGGGTTCGTTGTGAATTGCGAGGCAGTTCTTTCGATTCTATCCAGTTGCCCAAGCGCCCGGCTGCACGCCATGCCGTAACGGGCGCGGACGCGCTCGCTGGCGATGTTCAGCGCCGCCCGGCTGCGCGCCAGGAAATCGGGAACGTCGTAGCGTTCGCCAGGAACGAAGTGTTCCTTGACGACAAGAGAAGGCGAATAACAGGCTTCGCCCACGCCGTCCGGCCAGACGATATGGAACAGCATTTCAGGCATGCGTGTGCTCCAGCAATTCTTCGTAGGCGGGCAGGTGGGCGCGGGCGACGCGATCCCAGCCGAATCTTGTCGCGACAGTGTCGGCCGACGCCGGGCGACGCAGCGCGTCGAGGATCGCGGTGGCTATCGAGCCGATCTCCGTGGGATCGCACCAGGTCACGCTGCTCGGATCGAGAAACTCCGTGAACGGCTCGATCCGTGACGTGACCACGGGCACGCCGCTGGCCAGTGCTTCAAGAATGACCAACCCAAACCCCTCGCGCAGCGACGGAAACACCAGCGCACTGGCCAGTCGGTACAGCGACGGCATCTCCTCGTGCCGCAACGGCCCGGTTTCGATCACCGCGCCCTCGGGCAGCTCCCATTCCGCCAGCCGCGCCCGCACACGGTGCCGATACGCGCCATGATCCAGCAGCGAAGCACCGCCGGCGATCACAAGGCGCGCCTTGCTCACGACCGAACGAATTCTTGCGAATGCCTCGACGATGCGCAGTGTGTTCTTCCGCTCCTCGACGCCGCCGATGGCCAGCAGCACGACGTCGTCCGGCGCAATGCCGAGGCGCGCGCGCAGCTTTTCGTCGGTTGCATCCGGCGCCGGTGAAAAGCGGTCGGTATCGACGCCGTTGCCGGTGAGCACGGCACGCCGCCCCACATTGTCGGCCAGCCAGCTTTGCCAAAGTCGGCTGACCACGAACAGCGTATCCGCGCCGCGCAGCCCGCGCGCCTGCACCGCCGCCACCTCTGGATCGTCGAAGTGATCGACGTGATGCACGGTGCGCGCGAAACGCTCGATCATCCCGCGCTGCTTCATCGTCAGCAGCGCATTGCCGGAAATGCCATCCTGCGCGTGCCAGACATCGAATGTCTGGCCGGACAAATGTCGTACATACTCGTCCGTCCGCTGCCGGATCAGCGCGGCCAGACCCTCCGGCGCCGGTCGTGCCGCGAAGCAGACAGTACGGCACAGCGTCGCCCGACCAAACCCGCGACCGTTCGGGTCCGGCGCGTGGACAGCCACATCGTGCCCCAGCCGCGTCAGCGCATCGCCAAGCTCCAACGCATGCACCACGCCGCCGCGCGGATTGGTGGAGTGGGCCAGGATGGCGACGCGCATCACACGGTCCATTGCATCAGCGGCGCGTCGGCAAAATCCCACACGGTCGCACGCTGCCCCGCGTCAACCAGATCGACACGGCGGCTATCGGTCACGATGCCGATGGAGGCTGCGGAAATGTCCCGCTCGGCGAAACGCCCCATCACATCGGGCACGAACGATGGCGCCACAGACAGCAGATAGCCAAAACTCGGAAACGTTTGCAGCCAGCGCGCCAACGGCACGTCGGCCGGAATCGGCACGGCGGACGGCGCGATGTCGATGCCGACGCCGGAACACTCGGCCAGCATCATCGCCGTGCCGACCAGCCCCGCCTGACTGATATCCTTGGTCGCCGCGCACAGCCCGTCCTCGGCCAATAGCGGCAGAATTTCCAGATCGCGGCGCATCCGCCCCTCCGGCGCCCCCGTCGCCGCGTCAAAATTCGGGAACGGATCGCGATAGCGACCGCGCAAATCGATGGCGGCGACCAGCACGTCGCCCGGCCGCGCGTCGAACGACGTCAGCAGCCGTTTGGCTCGCCCGAGAACGGCAACCGACAATTGGGGCTTGCTGGACGAAAGATTGCTGTGCCCGCCGACAATCCGAACCCCGAGCGCGGCTGCGGCGTCGCGCATCCCGCGCGCCATCGCCTCGGCGTCGGCTGGCCCTGCGCTCCAGATCGCATCCACCACCGCCATCGCCCGCCCGCCCATCGCCGCGATGTCGGAGACATTGACCATCACGCCACACCAGCCCGCGAACCACGGGTCTGCGGCCACGAACGCCTCGATGAAGCCCTCGATGGCGAATAGCAGGAACCCGTCGCCGTCCGGAATCGCGGCGCAATCGTCGCCGACCTGAACGGTGGACGCACCATCGATCTGCATGCTCCGCGTGACGGTCGCAATGTCGCGCTTGGCCGCGACGCCGCGACCCTCCCGCAACAGAGCGGCGAACGCAGCGAGATCGAGGTCCGACATCACGCAGCCTGCCGCAAGAGCGTCGTGAATCCGGTCTCCGGATTGCGGATCGCCGGATACTGCGCAAGGTCCGCTTCCATCAAATGATGTGGCCGGCCGTGCAAATTGGTTTCCTCCAACGTGCGCCAATGCAGCGAATGGAACAAAGTGGCATTTCCCGACTGTACATGCGCCAAGAACCGCCGGCATCCGCGCGCGTGCGCCGAGCCTACCGCCAGCCGGATCAGCGACGTACCCAGCGCCCCCATCTTGCGATAGTCCCGCGCCACCGCGAGCCGCGAGCCCCACCACAGACCAAGATCGGCCTCGTGAATCCGAACGCATCCGACAACATCGTCGTCGGCCACGGCCAGCGACGAAACGGCCACAATCGGCACCGCCACGTCGTCGATCGCATCGCGGTCGTCGCCCGCAAAAATCTTCTGCTCCTCGCAAAACACGGTTCGTCGCAGGGCGCCGGCGCCGTCGCGCTCCCATTGCGTGGTGGCGAACTTCACCCGAAAGTCGGGTGCGAGAAACGGCTTGAACGGCTCGAAGATCATGCCCCCCTCCGCTCATAGGTGGACAACGCCGAGCACGCGCCGCACCGCCCGCACCCGGCCTTGATGGTCTCCGCCGTCAATCCTCCCGCGCGCAACATCGCTGATAGTGGGCGGAGGATCGCATCCATGAACGCGGCATCCGGCGCCGGATGGCTTTCCAGCGGCGTGCCGGAAATCGACACGAACGGGACGACGAAGGGGTACACGCCGAGAGAAATCAACCGCTCCGAGGTCGCCAGGATTTCTTCGGCGGTATCGCCCAGCCCCGCGAGAATATAGGTCGAGACTTGCCCGCGTCCGAACACTGCGACCGACTCGGCAAACGCCTCCCAATAGCGCGAGAGCGGCACTTCCGCTTTCCCCGGCATGATGCGCGCGCGCACGTCCGGCGAGACCGCTTCCAGATGCATCCCCAGCGCATCGACGCCGGCGTCCCGCATGCGCGCGAACCAGACCGAATCCGCCGGCGGCTCGCACTGCGCCTGGATCGGCAAGTCCACCGACGCCTTCACCGCCGCCGCACTTTCCGCCAGGATCGCTGCGCCCCGGTCGTCGCCCGGCGGCGTGCCGGTCGTCATCACCATGTGCTTGACGCCATCCAATTCGACAGCAGCTTTGGCCACTTCTGCCAATTGTGCCGGCGTTTTGCGCTCCACCGTGCGTCCGGCGGCTAGGGACTGCCCGATAGCGCAGAAGCGGCATGTCTTGGTCCGGCTCTGATAGCGGATGCATGTCTGCAACACCGTCGTCGCCAGCACGTCGCGCGAATGCAGCACGGCGATCTTCGAATACGGCACGCCGTCCGCCGTGGACAGATCGTAGAAGCGGGGCCGCGCCGGGAAGCTCGCCTCGGCAATCGCCGTCCCGTTGTGCAGAATCCGCGCGCGCCCCGCTGCGTCCGGCGCTTCGACGACATACGGGCTTTCGAACGCAGGCGCGGTATGTACCGGCACCATCACGGTCGAATCGCCAATCGTGATTGCCTTGTGGTCAGATGGTCCCGCACCGCCGCGCCGGCTTTGCACGCCGGCGGAGGGATCAACCAGCCGCAATCCGTGCGACTGCAACTCGTTGATCAGCGTTGTGGCTTGCATGCTCATCGGCTTTGCTTTCTGGCTCGGGCAGCATCGGCGTCTCGGTCGTTCGCATCGGCACGGTCGGGCGGTTATCGAGCAGCAGCGACAGCAATTCCGGCCGCGCATAATGCCCGACCGAATCCATCATCCGCTTACGCTTCAAGATCAGCGCCATGTCCAGATCGGCGATCAGCAACCCCTCGCCCTGAGTCAGCGGCGGCACGACATGCGCGCCCTCGGGCGAGATGATCGCCGTCATGCAGCCACCCCGGAGCGCGCGTTGCATCTTCGGCTCCGGCGCGATCTTCTCGATCTGCGCGTCGGTCAGCCATCCGGTGGAATTCACGACGAAGCAGCCGCTTTCCAGCGCGTGGTGGCGGATGGTCACTTCCATCTGATCGGCAAAAATCTGCCCGACCATCGAGCCGGGGAACTGCGCCGCATGGATCTCCTCGTGCTGCGCCATCAGTGCGTAGCGGGCGAGGGGGTTGTAATGCTCCCAGCAGGCAAGTGCGCCCACGCGGCCCACGGCGGTCGGCACCACCGTCAATCCGGCGCCGTCGCCCTGGCCCCAGATCATCCGCTCGTGAAACGTCGGCGTGATCTTGCGGCGCCGCAGCGCGAGCGTGCCATCCGCATCGAACACCAGTTGCGCGTTGTACAGCGAACCATGGTCGCGTTCGTTGACGCCGAGCACGACAACCATGCCGTGCCGCCGTGCGGCCTCGGCCACCGCGTCCGTCACCGGTCCGGGCACCACGACGGCTTCCTTGTACAGCCGCAGATGCTCCGCGCCGGTCGCCACCGGCGGATGGACGAAGGAGAAGTAGGGATACCACGGCACCAACGTTTCCGGAAACACGATCAGCCGCACACCTTTGTCGGCCGCCTCGGCAATTGCGTTCAGGACTTTCGTCACCGTGGCCCCGGGCACGTCGAGATCCGGCGCCATCTGCACTGCCGCCGCCCGCACGCTCCCCTTCGTCGCATCCATCGGTGTTACAACGTCCAGGTGTGAAGCTGGAAAGCGTCGGACTTGCGATGCAGCAGCACGAGGTCCAGCACGTCGAGCGGGCTGATCGCGCGGATACCCTCGATCAACGACGGCTCGCCGTGGCCGTACAGCGCCTGAAGCGCAAAGCGGCAGGCATAAATCTTGCCACCTTCGGCCATGAACTTGACCAATTGGTTGTTGAAATTCAGATGGCCCGGAAACGCCTCGTCGCCGATCTTCGGAAACCCGCGCTGCACGCCGAGCGTCACGCCGGGGCCGTACAGCAGGATCGAGGTTTCAAAACCTTTGCGCAGCAGGCGCAGGGCTTGCAGGATGTTGACGAAGCCGATGGAGCCCTCGAAGGCGACGGTGTGGAAGGTCACGAGCGCCTTTTCTCCAGGCTCGGCCTTCACGTCTTCAAAGACTTTTTCTTCGTAATCGACGAAGAAGTCGCCTTTTTTGTGCGCGGGTTGGGTGACTTCAGGCATGGTGGCTCCTTGTGCTGCGGTGACGCACCCCGCGCTGACGGGGGCTGAGGGCAGGGCATCGCAAGCGTCATGCCAGCGCGCGCCAGTCGCATTGATTGGACCAAAAGCCGCCAATATCCCATCATAAACCATTCAAAAATCCGGTCAATTAGGATTCGAACTGCCGCGAATTCGGGCACAAAAGCGCGCCAGTTGCCGCAGGAATCGGCGTTGAAACTGCCTCGACACCACCAATGTGGCTGGGAGCCTCGATAGCGGCACAGCAATGCGCGAAAACCTCCTGGTCGACTCGGCCACGATCGCGTACAGTCAATATCCAGGCAATCACGCTCCCGTAAGGCCAACTCCCCCATGATCGACTGGACTCCCGACTTGTCGGCGCTGGACAAGCCGAACTACCTCAGCATCGCCGACCAGATCGGTGCCGCCATCGGTGCCGGGCGGCTAAGCCATGGCGACCGGCTGCCGCCGCAGCGCACGCTGGCCAAGCGCCTGGGATTGGATTTCACGACGGTCGCGCGCGGCTACACGGAAGCGGCGGCGCGCGGCCTGATCGTCGCCCGCGTCGGGCAGGGCACCTTCGTCGCCCCCACCGCCCGCCGCCGCCGCGCGCCCATGGCCACCCGCCCGGAACTCGTCGATCTCTCGATGAACCTGCCGCCGGAGCCGGACGATCCCGATTTGCTGGAGCGGATGCAGGAGGGCCTGGAATCCATCGGCTCGGAACTGGTCTCGCTGCTGCGCTACCAGGGGTTCGGCGGCGTCCCGGCGGACAAGGATGCCGCCTCCGTCTGGCTCGGCCATCGCGCGCTGGTGCCCAATCAGAACCGCGTGTTCGTCGTTCCGGGCGCGCATCCCGCGCTGCTCGCGATCTTCGGTCTGCTGGCGCGGCCCGGCGATACCGTGCTGGCTGAAGATCTGACCTATCCCGGCGCCCGCTCCATCTCCGCCCAACTCGGCCTCAATCTGGTCGGCGTGCCGATGGACGACGACGGCGTGGACGAGGATGCGTTCGCCGAGGCCTGCCGCCTGCATGCGCCAAAACTGCTGTATCTGAACCCGACATTGCTGAACCCGACGACGCACACCATCCCCACGGCCCGCCGCATGGCGATTGCCGAGGTCGCGCGCCGCTTCGGCGTGCCGATCGTCGAGGACGATCCGTACGGCTTGCTGCCGCCCAACGGGCCGCCTGCCTTCGCCGCGCTGGCGCCGGACGTGACGTGGCACATCTCCGGCCTCGCCAAATGTCTTGGGGCCGGCCTGCGCGTGGCCTACGTCGTGGTGCCGGATGTCCGCGCCGGCTGGAGTTTTGCCGCCGCCGCGCGCACCGCAACCGTCATGGCCTCGCCGATCACCACCGCCCTCGCAACGCGCTGGATCAGCGACGGCACCGCCGACGCGCTGCTCGCGTTCGTGCGCCGGGAATCTGCCGAACGGCAGCGCATGTGCGCCGACATTCTGCCCGGCGTCACCCTGCGCACCGACCCGGCCGGCTTCCATTTCTGGTTGTCGCTGCCGGAGCCTTGGACCCGCTCGGCCTTCGTCGGCCACATGCGCACCACCGGCCTCGGCGTCGTCGCCAGCGACGCCTTCGCCACCAAAGGCACTGCGCCGGAAGCCGTCCGCGTCTGCCTCGGCGGTCCGGCCGACCGCGCCAAAATTCGCGGCGCGCTGGAGTTCATGGCGCATGCGCTGAGCGAATCCCCGGCTCTCGCGTCCACCTTCCTGTAGCCGCCCCCCCCGGAGCGGAACGTTGCGATGTGGGGTTGGCAACCACAGGGACGTAACGCAGTGTGTGTGCGACAAGAAGACGAACGGGAAAAATGTCCATGAGCGCAAGCAGGCCCGCTGCCGGCTCGCCCACCGGCCTGCTGGACCGCGAGCGCATTGTCGCCACCGCCGGGTTCAATCGCTGGCTGGTCCCCCCTGCGGCGCTCGCCATTCATCTGTGCATTGGCATGGCATACGGCCTGTCCGTGTTCTGGCTGCCGCTGTCGCGGGCCATCGGCATCGGCAAGTCGGTGGTCTGCCAGGGCATGGGATTCTTCGACGCGCTCACCACGACAAGCTGCGACTGGCGGGTCTCGGACGTCACCTACGTCTTTACCCTCGCCATCGTCGTGCTGGGCATCTCGGCCGCTCTGTGGGGCGGTTGGCTGGAGCGGGTGGGGCCGCGCCGTGCGGGCGTCGTGGCGGCCCTGTGCTGGTCGGGCGGCCTGGCCGTTGGCGCGGTCGGCGTTGGGGTTCACCAGCTTTGGCTGCTGCTGCTCGGCGCGGGTCTGATCGGCGGCGTCGGCCTCGGCCTTGGCTACATTTCCCCTGTGTCCACACTGATAAGGTGGTTTCCGGACCGGCGCGGCTTGGCCACCGGCATGGCGATCATGGGGTTCGGCGGCGGTGCCATGATCGGCGCGCCGCTGGCCAACCTGCTGATGACGCATTTCCGCAGCGACACCGATGTCGGCGTGGCGCCGACGCTGCTGGTGCTGGCGGGGATCTACCTTGTGTTCATGCTGGGCGGCGCGTTCGGCTACCGCATCCCGCCCGCCGGCTGGCGGCCCGCGGGTTGGACGCCGCCCGCGCCCGGTGCAACCCGCATGATGGCGCGCGGCCACGTGCATCTGCGCGACGCGCACCGTACGCCGCAATTCTGGCTGATCTGGGTCGTGCTGTGCATGAACGTCTCGGCCGGCATCGGCGTGCTGGCGATGGCCTCGCCGATGTTGCAGGAGATTTTTGGCGGCGCCCTGATCGGCCATCCGGACATCGGGTTCACCGCGCTCGACGAAGGCCAGAAGAAGGCCGTAGCCGCGATTGCTGCCGGGTTCACCGGACTCCTCTCCTTGTTCAACATCGGCGGCCGATTCTTCTGGGCGTCGCTGTCGGACTGGATCGGACGCAAGGCGACCTACGCCACGTTCTTCGTCCTCGGCATCGTGCTGTATGCGTTGGCGCCGTCGCTCGCGCACCTGGGCAGCACGGCGCTGTTCGTGGCAGCGTTCTGCGTCATCCTGTCGATGTACGGCGGCGGTTTCGCGACCGTGCCGGCCTACCTGGCGGACATGTTCGGCACGCAGTTCGTCGGTGCGATCCATGGGCGACTGTTGACGGCGTGGTCCACCGCCGGTGTCATCGGCCCGCTGCTGATCGCCTATATCCGGGAGGCCCAAATCGCGGCCGGTGTCCCGCGCACCGACGTGTACGACCACACGATGTACATTCTGGCCGGATTCCTCGCGGTCGGCTTCGTGGCCAATGCGCTCGTGCGCCCGGTAGCCGCCCGCTGGTTCATGCCGGATCGCGAGGTCGCCGCCCAGCAAACGCCCGTCCAAGGCGGCTCGTTCGGCATCGGCGCTGGCCGGCTGGATGCCTTTGCGGTGCTCGCCTGGGCGGCTGTCGGCCTTCCCATCGCGTGGGGCGTCTGGATCACGCTGTCCAACGCGCTGGTGCTGTTCCGCTAGGCGCGGCAGGGCCTATGGCTGCCCGCCGCCACCCGCCGACCCGTACACCTGCCCGGTGGCATAGCTCGCGTCGGCCGCTGCAAGTTGCACGTAGAGGGAGCCGAGTTCCGCCGGCTGCCCCGGCCGGCCCATCGGCGCGGTGGCCCCGAACTTCTCCAGCTTCTCCTGCGTCGCACCGCCGCTGACCTGCAACGGCGTCCAGATCGGCCCCGGCGCCACCGCGTTCACGCGAATACCTTTCGGCGCCAACTGCTTTGCCAGCGACTTTACGTAATTCATCGTCGCCGCCTTGGTCTGCGCGTAGTCGTAGAGATCGGGCGAGGGGTCGTACGCCTGTTCGGACGCGGTGCCGACGATCGCTGAGCCCGGCTGCAAGTGCGGCAGCGCCGCCTTGATGATCCAGAACGGCGCGTAGATGTTGGTCTTCATCGTCCAGTCGAACTGTTCCGTCGAAATATCCAGGATCGACGCATGCGTCTGCTGCCGCGCAGCGTTGCTGACCAGGATGTCCAGGCCGCCGAGACCCTGCACGGCGTCGGCGACCAGTTTTCGGCAAAACGCCTCGTCGCGAAGGTCGCCCGGCAACGCAAGGCCGATGCGGCCGGCGGATTTGATCAGCGCGATCACCTCGCGCGCATCCGGCTCCTCGGCCGGCAGGTAGTTGATCGCCACGTCCGCACCCTCGCGCGCGAACGCGATGGCGGCCGCACGGCCCATGCCGGAATCGCCGCCCGTGATCAGCGCCTTGCGCCCGGCCAGTCGGTTGCTGCCGCGATAGCTCGTCTCGCCGTGATCCGGGCGCGGGTCCATCTCGCTCGCAAGGCCCGGCCACGCCTGCGACTGCCGCTTGAAGGGCGGCTTGGGATATTTGGTCAGCGGGTCCGTCAACGGCTCCGGTGCCGCCGCTGCCGTGGCGGCGCTCGCCACCGCTGACCCTGTCGCTGCACCCGCGAGGCCGAGGCCCGCGCTGCCGAAAATCTGCCGACGAAAAAAACGAAATCCTGCCTTCGTCCATGTCTCTGCTCCCGCGCCCGATGCCACGGAAAGCCTGCCCCGGCCACTTGGTTGCAGCGGCTGCAACAAGGATCGGTGAGTCGACGCGGCCGCAGGGCATGGCCGATGCGCCCTTGGCCGTCCCGGCAACGCTGGACTTCGGGCGGGCACGTGCTCACATTCGGTCGCCGAGACGGCGCAATAGGTGTCTGATGTTAGAAATGCCGATTTCGTTCGACCACTTGCGGGCAGCGAAGACCGCAGCCGTGCGCCGGATCAAGAAGGTTTGGCTATATTTAGCTATCATGTTCGGTTTGATGAGCGTCCTGTCCTACGTCATGACAGGTAGTTCGAGGGCAATCCTGGTGGTTGGCATCGTTTGTGTCGCCCTCGGCGGGCTGGGTAGTCTTATGGCTGCCGTCAGCTTCCGCGACGCGTCCCGCTCCCGACCGGTGTAAAGAATCCTACCTGTGAGCGCGCCATCGAGGTTCCTCATACGGTATGCGGTCACAATCCTTGTCCTGAGCGGGTTCCTGCTTGGAATCGCCCAATATCCAGACGCAGCAGTTGCACCCCAACTCGGAGTGGCGTTCGGTCTAGGGTCCGCGATCTTCTGGGGATTTACGGCAGCCGACGACGATGACGCAGACTTCCCGTGGAATGGATTCTTTAACGCTTGTGCAGCGATGTGTGCCGCCGTGGCGGTCGGCTACTTGATCCCGAGGGAAGCCTGTCAGCCTTTGCCCGCCAACCTTTTCCCCAGATTAGTCTGCCAGTTTTATCCTCAGCCAGCGCCAGGCACCAACCGGTAGACCTACGCACGCTGGCCTCGCTCGGTCGGCCAGCCTACACTGGCACCAGCCGCGTCAGCCGCGACGGGGACAATTCGGCCAGATAGATGCGCCCGGCCCCGTCCATCCAGATGCCATGTCCGCCGTTCAGTACCGGCCGGCACATCGCCAGCGGCGCGCCGGCGGCCGACAGCAAGTGCAGCCTCGGCACTTGATCGCTCACCAGGATGTTGCCGGCCGGGTCGGAGCAAATATCCATCGGCCGCGTGAACCCGAACCACGACGCGACAAACACCCCCTCCGCCGTGAACGCCTGCACGCGGTCGTTCTCGCGATCCGCCACCAGCACGCGATCCGCCGTCGTCCAGACCGCGTGCGGCGTGGAAAACTCGCTGCTCCGCCGCCCTGCCGCGCCCCACACGCCCAGCGGCGAAAAATCCGCCGCGAATCGATGCACGCGCGCCGCGCCGTACCCGTCGGCCACATAGATGTCGCCCCACGGCGCGATGGCCACGCCGCTCGGGTGATTGAACGGCGCCCCCGGCGCATGCCGCTCGCCGATGGCCCCAATCTTCGTCCCGCCCGGATCGAACACGACGATCTGATGCGCGTCGCGATCCACGACAAACAACCGTCCGTCCGGCGCGCATGCCAGCATGTGCCCGTCGGCGATCTCCGCCGCGCCCCAGGCCGCCAGCCGCGCCCCGTCCGGCGCCAGTTCGACCACGGCCGGCGCATCCGGATCGACGTAGGAATCGTGCCGCAGCAGCACGAAAACATGGCCGCGCCCGTCGCACGCCACGTCGCTGACCAGTCCCGACGGCAGATCGCCCCATGGCCGTTCCACCCGGTAGCGCCGGTCGCCCAGGCTGACGACCAGACTCTGCCGCGCCATCTACAGCGCCGACTTCGGCATCATCATATGCACGCCCTTGTTGCCATCGACGGTTTGCGTAACGTGCAGATCGCCGATCAGCGAGCACAGCATGTATGCCTGCGACGGCGCCAGATTGGTCCGCGCGCAGATATGGGCCACCATTTCCCGCACCGCCTGCTTGGCCGCGTCGTCCAGATCCTCGTCCAGGCCAATGGAAATCAGATGCGTCGCCGTCTCCGCGAACGGCATCTTGTAGCGAAGGTCCTTGCGCACGGTCAGGCGGAACGTACCCTCCAGCCCGGTTTCCAGTGCCGTGATGCACACCTCGCCGTCGCCCTGCACCCCGTGCCCGTCGCCGGTGTAGAACAGCGCGCCCTCGGTAAAGACGGGCAGATACAGCGTGGTGCCGGCGCGCAGTTCCTTGTTGTCCATGTTGCCGCCGAACGCGCGCGGCACCGCCGTGTCCAGCCGCCCCCAGTGCGGCGGCGGCGCCGTCGAGATCACGCCGAAGAATGGGTCGAGCTTCAGTTTCGTCCCCCACGGCAAAGTGACGGTGGCGGCTTCGGTGTCGATGACCGGATGAATGATCTCCGTCAGGTCGAAATCGTCCGGGATCGTGCCCTTGTTCGGGATGATCGCGACGAAGCCCCATTCCATCCACACGCGGATGTCCAGAATGTCGATTTGCAGCGTGTCGCCCGGTTCGGCCCCGCGCACATAGATCGGCCCGGTCAGGATATGCGTGCCCTTTTGCGGCAGTTCGGCCAGGATTTTCGCGAATTCGGGCGGCACGGCGCCCGCGTTCGGGTTCACGAATGGGCCGCCGCCGGCCGGCACCGTCTTGACGGAGACCGTATCCCCGGACTCGACCGTCAGCACCGGCGGGGTCGTGGCGTCCAGATAGCCCCAGACCATCAGGTCCGGGTGGGCGGGCAGGTCATGGTGCGTCGTCACGGCTGGCTCCCGAGTGGCGTGTGCGAGGGGCAGCAAAGCACCTTGCATCGCCGTTGTCGCGGGGCGGATGGTGCCGGAGGGCGGTTCCCCAGGCGCCATCGTTGCGCCTACGCTGGCGCGGGCGGAGGGGCCGACAGGGGGGCGGGATGCAGGATTGCGTGGTCGGCTGCGTCGCGGGCCATGGCTGGGACGAGGTCAAAATCTGGGCGCGCTCGCTCGGCGCGAGCGGTTTCGCCGGCCGCAAGGTGGCGTTGGTGCGCGACCCTGCGCCGGGCCTGGCCAATGCGCTCGCGGCCGAGGGTGTCGAAGTGGTCGATTTTTCCCCCGTGCCGGCAGCGGCCTCATCCCATGTCGAGCGATTCCGCCAGTTGCACCGCTATCTGCTGGGCCTGCGCCGGCAGGGGGTGGTATATCGGTGGGTGGTCGCCACCGACGTTCGCGATGTCTGTTTCCAGCGCGACCCGCTGAGCTTCTTGGCGCGCCTGGACCCGCCGAGGCTGGTGCTGTCGCGCGAGGGCCTGCCCTACCGCCACGCCGCCTGGAACGCAGGCAACATGGTCGATGCGTTTGGACCCGAAACGCTGGAGGCGCTGGCGGAGGCCGCGCCGAACAATGTCGGCGTGCTCGCCGGGCCGCACCAGGCGATGGAGGGTCTGGCGTTGCTGATTGCCCATCTGACCCGCGCCTCGGCCGGCGGCGGCGCGGATCAGGCTGCGCTCAACATGCTGACGGAGGGGCTGGCCAGCGCCTTGTGGGTCCACCGCGCGGGCTCGGCCGAGCCGTGGGCGTGTCAGGCGGGGGTGATGGCGGACCCGAACCGCATCGACGGCAACCGCCCGCATCTGCTCGGCCCGGAACCGTCGTGGCGCGACGGCCGGGCGGTGACGGCAGCGGGGGAGCCCTACGCCATTCTGCATCAATACGACCGCGTGCCCGCCTGGCAGGCGGCGGTCAGGGCACGGTTCGGCTGGTAGCTGGCCGGTTCAGTGCAGCCGGGGCGAGCGCAGGAACTTCGCCCGGTCCGCCGTCGTCACCCGCAGCGCCATGTCGCTGCCGTCGCGGGACAGCCGCAGCCGCACCGCCGAGCCGGCCGCGCCCGACGCCCACAGCCGCCGCCACAGCGTGCCCAGGTCGGAAATCTCGTCGTCGCCGAAGCCGGTGATGCGGTCGCCCGCCCGCAGGCCAGCACGCTCCGCCGGCCCGCCATCGGCCAGCCCGCCGACGATCAGGCCCCCTTCGCCCTCCATCACGTACACGCCGAGCCACGGTCGCGGCGGTTCGTTGATCCGGCCCAGAGTCAGCAGATCGTCCAGGATCGGCGGCAACAGCCCGATCGGCACGATCATGTTCATGTCGGCCCGCCGGCCCTTGCCGTCGCCTTGTTGCAGGATGAGCGAGCCGACCCCCAAGAGCTTGCCATTCGCGCCAAGCAGGGCCGCCCCGCTCCAGAACGGGTGGGCGGGAGCGGTGTAGATCGCCTCGTCCAGCAGGTATTCCCAGTAGCCGGAAAACTCCTGCCGCCCGACCACCTTGGCCTCGATGGCGTGTTCCCGCCCGCCGCCCGCCGCCAGGATTGCGCCGTCGCCGATCTTGGCCATATCCGAATCGCCAAGCTCGACCGAGGGGAGATTCAGCCGGCCGAGGGCCTGAACGAGGCCGAAACCCGTGGTCTGATCGTAGGCCAACGCGTGGCCGGGCACGGCTCGCCCATCGTTGCTGATCAGCCAGACCGACTCGGCCTCGGTGATTAGGTAGCCGATTGTCAGCACCAAGCCGTCGGTGCGGATGACCACGCCGCTGCCGGTGCGTTCGGTGCCGAGCGCGTTGGCGGTGAACGCATCCGTGGGCACGTTGGCGCGCAGGCCCACCACCGACTGGACCACCCGTTCCAAATCGAACGCATAGTCGTCAGGGTCCGGCTGCAAATTCAGCGGGATCTCCCAATCCGGGTTCGGCATCGCGGAGGCCGTTGTCCTTCGTGAGCGAAAGTCGTCGGCGCGAATATCGTGGGTGGCGGCGGTGAGGGCAACCCGTGTCGCTCAGATAACCCGCCGCGACGCGCATGTTGACGTGGCGCGCCCGCGGCGGCATGGGCTGGAGCCGCAATCCCCCTCTCGGAGATCAGGCAATGAGCGACGAGCCCGCCTACGCGCCGCCGGCCATCTGGACCTGGAACAAGGCCAATGGCGGCCAATTCGCCAACATCAACCGCCCGATCGCGGGGCCGACCAAGGACAAGGAGCTGCCGGTCGGCCGCCACCCGTTGCAGCTTTACTCGCTGGCGACGCCGAACGGCGTGAAGGTGACGGTGCTGCTGGAAGAACTGCTGGCGCTGGGCCATACCGGCGCCGAGTACGATGCGTGGCTGATCAAGATCAACGAGGGCGACCAGTTCGGCAGCGGCTTCGTGGACATCAACCCGAACTCGAAAATCCCGGCGCTGCTGGACCGCAGCGGGCCGGAGCCGATCCGGGTATTCGAATCGGGCTCGATCCTGCTGTATCTGGCGGAGAAATTCGGCGAATTCCTGCCCACCGACGCGAAGGCGCGGGCGGAGTGCCTCTCGTGGCTGTTCTGGCAGATGGGCAGCGCCCCGTATCTCGGCGGCGGGTTCGGGCATTTCTATGCCTACGCGCCGGTCAAGATCGAATACGCAATCGACCGGTTTTCGATGGAAGCCAAACGGCAGCTCGATGTGCTGGACCGGCGGCTGGCGGAGGTGCCGTATCTGGCGGGCGAGGACTACACCATCGCCGACATCGCCGTGTGGCCCTGGTACGGGCAACTGGCGCGCGGCGATCTGTACGGCGCGGGCGAGTTCCTGCAAGTGCAGGACTACAAGAACCTGCAACGCTGGACGGCGGCGATCGGCGAGCGGCCAGCCGTCAAGCGCGGCCGGAGGGTCAACCGCGTGTTCGGAGAGCCGGCAAGCCAGCTCCCGGAACGCCACGAGGCCAGCGACTTGGCGTAAGGCGTCGTTCCCGGATGGTCCGTGTCGCGGGCGGCAGGCGGTCTTAAGGGGTTCACAGCGGCGGCCCAGGTTGGTATAGCACCAGCCCCGATCGGTTGGCGGGATGGCCACTGTTGGGCGCATAGCTCAGTTGGTAGAGCAGCTGACTCTTAATCAGCGGGTCGTAGGTTCGAATCCTACTGCGCCCACCACCGCAACCGACGTAATTTGATAGCGGACATGCTTTCGTCCATCCGCGCTCCGGCGCAGGCCGGGCGGCCACGGTTGGGCTTGGGCGCGGCGGCCTTGCGTGGCATACTGATGCGATGCGCACATTCAGGCTTGCCCCGACCCAGCCAGGACATCACGCCCATCACTCTTGGGCGCTGCTCGCGAAAGGGGAGGATGGCAGCGAAACGACGGTCGAGACCTACCCGACCCGCGAAGAAGCCGAGGCCGCCATCGCAGCACTGGAGCGCGCGCAGCGGGACGACCCGGCGTAAGCATCGCGCCGTTGCCCGGCCACCCGCTGCTACCAGTTGGTCGCGGACCCGTCACGGCGGCGCAGGTGCGGCGCTTCCCAGAAGCGGAAGCTCTGCTGGCGGACAAGGTTCTCGTCCACTTCGATCCCGAGGCCCGGCGTGTCGGGAACGGGGTAGCGGGCGCCTTGCAGTTTGGGTTGCACCGGGAAGAACGCCGAATCGTCGAATCCCGGTGTCGCCTCGGCCGGGCTCGCGCGCGTCTCCAGCCAGGAAAAATTGGCGACCGCCGCTGCAAAATGCACTGTCGCCGCGGTGCAGATCGGCCCCAGCGGATTGTGCGGCATCATGTCCACATAATGCGCCTCGCTCCAGCCGGCGATCTTCATCGCCTCGGTCAGGCCGCCGACATTGCAGACGTCGATGCGGTTGAACTGGTGGATGTCGCGCTCGATGAACGGCATAAACTGCCATTTGGAGGCGAATTCCTCGCCGATGGCGAACGGGATGTCGGTGAGCCGCCGCAGCGCCTCGTAGGCTTGCGGCGTTTCGTCGCGGATCGGCTCCTCCAGGAAATCGAGCGTGCCGCGCGGCATCTTCTGGCAGAACGAGGCGGCCTCGGCCACGCTGAGCCGGTGATGGTAGTCCAGGCCCAGCACGACCGTCTCGCCCAGGTCGGCGCGTGCCTGCGCGCACCATCGGGCGGTCGCCGCGATGTGCTCGCGCGGCTCGTAGATGTCGCCGCTGCGGTGCCCGGAGGGCGATAGGCGGATCGCCGTCCAGCCCGCCTGCATCAGCATTTTTGCCTGCGCAATCATCTCGGGACCGGGCTCGGCAGCGGTGGTGGCGAAGGTCGGCACCGTGTCGCGCTGCTTGCCGCCGAGAAGCTGGTACACCGGCACGCCCAGCGCCTTTCCCTTAATGTCGTGCAGCGCGATGTCCAACGCCGAGATCGCCGCCGTCAGCACGCGCCCGCCCTCGAAATACTGGCTGCGATACATCTCCTGCCACAGCGCGCCGATCCGCATCGGATCGCGGCCGATCAGGAATTCGGCGTAGTGTTCCAGCGCGCCGATCACCGCCTTTTCCCGGCCCGACAAGCCGCTCTCGCCCCACCCGAAGATGCCTGCGTCGGTCTCGACCTTGACGATGAGCTGATTGCGCATGCCGATCCAGACGGCATAGGGACGAATGGCGGTGATCTGCATGGTCGGACGATCCATTGCGGTGACGATGAACTCGGCGAAGCCCTAGCCGCGCACGGCACCCGCCGTCAGGCCGGCGACGAACTGGCGGGTCATCAGCAGGTAGGCGAGGATCAGCGGCGCCGTCGCGACAACGACGCTCGCGAACACCAGGCCCCATTCGGTCGAATAAGTGCCGATGAAGGCGACGATGCCGACCGGCATGGTCTGGCTCTGCGGCTTGAATGCCACGACGAGCGGGATGAAGAATTCGTTCCACATCCACACACCGTTCAGAATCGCGACGGCCGCGAGGCCCGGCCGCATGAGCGGCAGGATGATGTGCAGGAATATCCGCCACTCCCGCGCGCCGTCGATGCGGGCCGCGTCCGACAGGTCGCGTGGCAGCGTCGCGGCAATCGGCGTCAGGATCAGCACGCCGAGCGGCAGGCCGAGCGCGATGTAGGGCAGGATCAGCGCGAACAGCGTGCCGAACAGCCCCAGCGTGCGCAGCAGGATGAACAGCGGCAGCACGATCATCTGCACCGGCACCAGCATGCCGCCGATGAACAGCAGATACAGCGCCATCGCCAGCGGCCGCTCCCGCCGGCTCAAGCCGTAGGCGGCCATCGCCGACAGGAACGTGCTGCCGAGCACGGAGACGGCGGTGACGATGATGCTGTTCGGCAGCGTGATGCCGATTTTCGCTTCGTTCCAGGCGCGCGTATAATTCTCCCACACCCAGCGCGAGGGCAAGCCGTACGGATTGGTAAAAAAGTCCGGCACCGACTTGAACGATGCGATCACCATGTAAACGATCGGCACCAGCACGACCACGCACGCGCCGGCCAGCAGCCCGTGGCGCGCCACGTCCGACGCACGCACCGCGCGGCGCGTCATACCGCCGCCTCGCGCTTGCGCAGCGTGTGGACGAGGCCGGCGCAGATCGCTGCCATCAAAATGAAGATCAGCACCGACATTGCGATGGCGTAGCTCATGCGCGCGTCGGCGGATGTCATGGCGCCGGCGCCGAACGCGGTGCGATAGACCAGCGTGCCAAGCACGTCGGTGCGCCCGGCCGGCGCGCCCAGCGGCCCCGCCAGCACGTACACCACGTCGAACACGCGGAAGATCTGGATGAAGGTCAGCACCGTCAGCGCCGTGAACGATGGCGACAGCAGCGGGAACACCACGTGCCAAAAGCCCTGCCACGCCGTCGCGCCGTCAAGCTCGGCCGCCTGCCGCAGTTCCTGCGGCACGTTCTGCAATCCCGACAGGTAAATGATGATCGACCAGCCGAGCAGGTTCCAGGCCTGCACCACGATCACCGCCGGCAGCGCCCAGGTGGTGTCGCTGAGCCATGCGCGTGCGAGGAAGCCGAGGCCGAGATCCCGCAACACCGGATTGATGAAACCGATATTCGGGCTCAGCATCAGCGTCCAGATGAAACCGGTCGCCACCAGCGAGATGATCACGGGCATGAACAGCACCGTGCGGTAGAACTCCATGAAACGCGGACGGGCGTTCAGTTGCACGGCCAGCAGCAGGCCGACAGTGTGCTGAAAGATCAGGATGGCGACGAAGAATATCAGATTGTTCAGCGCCGCACGGTAGAACGGCCAGGACGACAACGCCTCGGCGAAATTGGCGAGGCCGACGAAATGCACGTCCCGGCCGATGCCCTTCCAGTCGAACAGGCTGAGGCCGAAGGCGGAGACGGTCGGATAGACGATGAAGACGGCGAAGAATAGCAGGCCCGGCAGCACGAACCACACATGATCGTAGCGC
This sequence comes from Solirubrobacterales bacterium 70-9, assembly GCA_903970625.1. Taxonomy (GTDB): domain Bacteria; phylum Pseudomonadota; class Alphaproteobacteria; order Acetobacterales; family Acetobacteraceae; genus CAJCJG01. The sequence continues at coordinate 41,996 of CAJCJG010000249.1, forward strand.
CGTCGCCACGCCACGGCCGGCGTCCGACGCGGTGCCTAGTTCGCCTTTGGAGTCACTGCCGCCTGCATCGCCTTGGCGAAATCCTCCGGCGACATCTCGCCCAGGAACAGTTGCTGCGCGTTGGCGCCGACGGCCGCGAACACGTTCGCCGTCTCGGGAAACTCGTACCAGACCCGTACGTCGTTGACGCGCGACGCCTCGATCATCTCGCGCATCACCGGGTTGTTGGATGGCTCGACGCCCTTGGTCGTCGTCAGCGTGATCGTGTCCACCACCATCTGCGCCGGCTCCTTGGTCAGCATCCATTTCAGGAATGTCACCGCCGCGTCGATGTGCTTGCCGTCCTTGTTGACCCCGATCGAGCGTTCCATGCCGGTCACGGTCGAAGGCTGGCCACCATCGAGCGCCGGGAACGGCACCACCGCCAGCGCGATCTTCGGGTTGGTTTGGGTGAAGCCTGCGTAGTCGGCGGAACCCCCCTCCATCATCGCGCCTTTGCCGAGCGCGAACAGCGCCTTGCCCTCGGTGTACTGGCTGCCAAGCGCGCCTTCCTCGAAATAGGGATACAGGTCGCGCATGAAGTAGGCGGCTTTCAGCACGTCGGGATCGGTCAGCTTTCGCGTGCCGTGGCGCACCGCCGTCAGCCCGTCCGCCTTCAGGATGCTGGACGCGGCGAGCATGTAAAGGAACGCGGGAATGGTGCCGTCCTGCGAGGGGGCGATCATCGGCGTGATGCCCTTGGCCTTCAACGTCTTGCACAGGGCGAACAAGTCCGCCGCCGTCGCCGGCGGCTTCAGCCCGTTCTGTTCGAAGATGTCGCGGTTATAATAAAGACCCACCGTGTACGCGCCCAGCACCGGCACGCTGTAGATCTTGCCGTCCACGGTGGAGGCGTCGAGCCCTGCGTCGGTCAGGCTCGACGTGTCGAGCAGCTTGGTCAGATCGACGAGGTAGCCCGCCTCGGCCGCGGCGCGCGCCTCGGGGCCGGGGTTCACGTCGATCAGGTCGGGGCCTTCGCCGGCGGCCAGTGCCGTGTTGATGCGGGGCGTGTAATCGGGGCCGCTGATTTCTTCCAGGTCGATGGCGATGTCGGGATGCGCGGCCTCGAACTTTTGCAGGATGGTTTCCACCCGCTCTTTCCACTCCGGATGATTGTGCCAAAACACCAGCGTCGTCTTGGCGTGCGCCGCGCCGATCATCGGCAGGCTGAACAGAATGCTGGCGGCAAGCAGCCATGGCCTGCGCATCGCGGTCATCGGCATCGTCTCCCCCGTTTCAGCCGGATTCTTCGCGATCCGGTGTGTGAGTCAGGCTGGCCTCGGCCGCCGTCACGTGCGGATCATCCGGAATCGCACATTATCTGTCAACCACGGTGTATGATGCTATCGTGTCTCCCGGCTATGGAACGGGGGCCATGGACGACAGAATGCGCGGCGACACCGTGGCGGACCTCGAGTCGAGCGGCGTCTATGAACTGATCCGCCAGGACATCGTGGAAGGCCGGCTGGACGCCAACGAGCGCCTCAAGATCGGCGCGCTGGCCGCGCGCTACGGCAGCAGCACCAATCCGGTGCGCGAGGCGCTGCAACAATTGCGCGGCGAAGGGTTCGTCGTGTTCAGCCACAACCGGGGCGCCCGCGTGCGCCCGATCGACGAAGCGTTCGTCCGCAACATCTACGAAGTCGAAATGCTGATCGAGCCTTACCTGACAAGCTGGTTCGTCGGCCTCGCCGCCGCCGCCGACATCGCGCGCCTCGAACGGATCCAGGCGGCGATCGAGCACCTCGATTTCGCCGATCTGGCCCAGAACACGCAGCTCGACACGCAGTTCCACCGCGTCCTCTACGACCGCCACTACAATCGCCATGCGGTCGATTTGTGGTGGAAGCATCGGGAGATTCTCGGCGCCATCAGCCGCCGCTTCCCGTTGTCGCTGCAACGCCGCGCGGCCGTGCTGCGCGAACACCGCATGCTGATCGAATGCGTTCGCGCGCAGGACGCCGAGGGCGCCGCGCGGACGGTCGCCGCCCACGTCGAAGGCTCCGGCCGCCACATGATCGAACAGATGCGGGCCACGGCGGCATTGTCGGCGTCCCCCGCCTGACGCGGGCGCACGCAGAATGCCTATCGTTCCGCAACAATCGGATCGAGGAACATCGGCCGCGCGTCCGTCGCCACCGCGATTCCGGCCTCGGCCGCCGAGCGGACCAGCGCCGCCGGGTCCAGCCGCAGATAGCGGGCGAGCAGCCGGACATAGACGCCCATGAACGCCGGTCCGTGCCCGTCGCTGCGCCCCTCCGCCGTGCTGGTCATCGCGTGGGCGAGTTCGTGCAGCAGGCACCAGGCGGGCGTGCGCGGCGGCAACAGCACCGAGAGCCGGTTGGCTCGCGCCAGCGTCGCCGTCGCCTGCGGCGGCAGCGGTTCGACGGCGGGGGGGGATCGCAGGCCCATGTCCGCCCAGATCGCATCCACCATCGCCTGCGCCGCCGCAAACGCCACCTCGGTCGGGTCGTGCGGCGCCACGGCGCGGTTCTCCCAGGCATAGACGCGGCTGCGCTGGCGATCCCGGGACCGGTCTTGCGGCCCGCTCAGGCGAGCAGCCCTGGGGCGGTGCCCGCGACCGGGCGGTTCAAATTGACGCGCTCGCCGGCCGCCCACCCCTCGCGATAGGCCGAGCCGATCACGCGCGGCCCCACGGCGCTCATGCTGACCAGCCGGACGTCGGTGTCGCGGAAAGCGTCCTCGACGACGCGATGCTTGGCCAGGATCAGCGCCGTCCCGGTCGCGCGCTGGGCGCGCACGGCGGCCTCGCGCGCCGCGTGCATCGCGTCCAGCCTGGTGGACACGCGGGCCACCAGCCCGTGCTGGAAACTCGCCTGCGACCGGCGCAGCCGCACCGCGCGCAGCGTCGGGTTGGCCTGCCGGAAACCCGTCGTTTCGGTGGCCACCGCCCGGTCGATGACGGCGAACAGGTAGCTGGCAAGCTGGGTGTCGGTCTCGAAGCCGAAAAACACGTAGTGGGCGCCCTGCGGGGCGCCATCGGCCGCCGGGGCGGGCCGGGCGAGCCAGACCTTGCAGTCGCACAGCCGCGCGATGGCCGGCACGCAGCCATCGATCGGCCGCCGCCGCCGGCCACCGATGGGCACCTCGGCCTGCACGCAGCGCGCGGTGCGGACCTCGATCTCGTCCATGCCGAGCGCATACCGCTCTAGCAACCGCCCCACCATGTCCGCCGCCGCCATCGCCTCCGCCTCGGTGCAGCCGTTGGCGACCGTCTTGGCGGCGAGCGCCCTGATGCGGGCCTTGACGCGGGCAAGTTCGGCGGTCTGGCTCACACTCTCTCCTCCGCCCTGCCGTGGACCAGCCGCGCTGCCTGCCGCACCGCCGCGCGCATGCTGGCGGGGCTGGCGAGCCCTTTCCAGGCGATGTCGAACGCGGTGCCGTGGTCCGGGCTGGTGCGGACGAACGGCAGGCCGAGCGTGATGTTCACCCCGTCGTCGAGTCCCAGATACTTGATCGGGATCAGCCCCTGGTCGTGATACTGCGCGACGACGAGGTCGAACACACCTTGCCGGGCGCGCATGAACACGGTGTCGCCGGGCCAGGGGCCGGAGGCGTCGATTCCCTCCGCCCGCGCTTGCGCGATGGCGGGGGCGATGATCTCGGCATCCTCGCGGCCGATGCCGCCTTCCTCGCCGGCATGCGGGTTGAGGCCGGCGACGGCCACGCGGGGCGCGGCAAAGCCGAACGCATGGCCGGCGGCATTGGCAAGGCGGATGGCGCGGAGTTCCGCCGTTTGCGTCACGGCACGAACGGCGTCCGCGAGCGGGACATGGATGCTCACCAGCACCACACGCAAAACCTCGTTGGCCAGCATCATCGCGAAGTCGGTCACCCCCGCGCGCTCGGCCAGCAGATCGGTGTGGCCGGTGTGGCGGATACCGGCGGCGGTCCAGGCCGCCTTGCTGATCGGGGCCGTCACGATGGCGGAGAGGCGGCCGGCCAGCGCGTCGTCGATGGCCCGTTGCACATAGGCGTGGGAGGCGCGGCCCATGGCGGCATCGGTGCGGCCGGCCGGAACCTCCGCGCCCAGATCGCTGGCGACGATCAGGTCGATGGTGCCGGGTGCGTGGCGGGCTTCGGCGGGCGTGGCGATGCGGTGGAGTGTCGAATCGCTGCCGATCAGCCGCAGCGCGCGCGCCATCGTGGCCGCGTCGCCGATCACGACGCACGGAGCGGGCAGCGGCTCCATGAACAGGCGCGCAACGATTTCCGGGCCGATGCCGGCCGGATCGCCCATCGTGATGCCGATTGCCTTCGGCTCGCGCATAGCCCGTCTTCCCCTGGCGGCTACTGCCGGCCGCCGCGTTGCGTCATAATCCGGCCGGCCAGCCAAGGACACAGTGCGATGGACGGACCAGCCCCGGAGTTGACGCAGGCCCTGCCGTTGGCCGGGCGCGAACTGCTGGCCGACGGGTATTCGTTCGTCCATGCCGAGGTGCTGCAACGCGCTCTGAGCGATGCGGGGGCGGCCGACTGGGAGGGGTTCGCGGCAAGCTGGGATGCGCTGGGCCAGGACCAGTATATGGCCGACGGCGGGCGCTATCGCAGCCGGCGGTTCGCCGCCTTCACCGTCTCGGCCGATACCGTGGCCCGCAAGCCGCATCAGCCGCATTACCAAAGCCGCGACTACAACCGCCTGAACGGCGGCATCGCGCGGTGGTTCGAGCCGGTGACGGACGCCATCGCCGCCCATCCGACGACGAACGCCATCGTCCGCGTCTGCAACACGCTGTTCACCCGCCTGACGCCGCAGGAGCGGCGGCCCCGCGCCTGGCATGTCGAGTTGCACCAGTTCCGCATTGCCGCGAGTGCGGCGGCGGAGGGGCGGCCGACGCCGGAGGGGATGCATCGGGACGGGGTGGACTGGGTGCTGGTGCTGCTGGTCCGGCGCGAAAACGTGGCCAGCGGCGTCACCCTCATCGCCGACGGGGCGGGTGCGCGGGTCGGCAGTTTCACCCTCGCCGCACCGATGGATGCCGCGCTGGTGGACGACCGCAGGGTGCAGCATGGCGTGACCGCGATCCACCCGCTCGACCCCTCGCGGCCCGCGTGGCGGGACGTGCTGGTGCTGACGTTTCGCTACGAATGAAGGAAAGCGCGATGGCGCGACTGTCGGTCAACCTCAACAAGATCGCGCTGCTGCGCAACGCCCGCACCACCGGGGTGCCGAAGCTGGCGCCGTTCGTGGAGCGGGTGCATGCGGCCGGCGCGCGCGGCATCACCGTGCATCCGCGCCCGGACGAGCGGCATATCCGGCGCAGCGACGTGGCCGAACTGGCAGCCCTGATCGCGCCGTGGCGACCGCAGTTCGAATACAACATCGAAGGTTACCCGGATTCGCGGTTTCTCGATCTCGTTGAGAGCGTCCGTCCCGAACAGGTGACGTTGGTGCCGGACCCGCCAGGGGTGCTGACCTCGGACGAGGGGTGGAAGCTGGACGCGGCGCAGACGGCGTTCGTGTCCGAGGCCGTGGCGCGGCTGCACAGGATGGGCAGCCGGGTGATCCTGTTCGTCGATCCGGAGCCCTCGGTGCTGGCCCGCGTCGTCTCGACCGGCGCCGACGGGATCGAGATTTACACCGGGAGCTACGCGCAGGCGTTCACCGAGGGCGCGGAGGGTCTGCTGCTCGCGGCGTGTGCCGAGACAGCGCGGCGTGCGGCCGATTCGGGATTGGTCGTCAATATCGGCCACGATCTCAATTTGCGGAATCTGCCGCCGCTGCTGGCGGCGGCGCCGACGGTCGCCGAAGCCTCCATCGGCCACGAACTGACGGCCGATGCCCTCCTGATGGGCTGGGACGCCGCCGTCGCCGCCTACCGCGACGTGCTGGCGGGCAGACCCCTCGCATAGAAAGATTAACACGAAGCGATATACCTTCTCGCTCTTCCCTGTGCAGGGCTATCGCATATGCCAAAATATTATCCATACCCGTCATGGCCGGACTTGATCCGGCCATCCACGCCGTCGTGCCGGATGGAGTTCGAACCCCGGGAAAACAGGCGGCGAGTTCAGCGGCAACGCGACCCCTTGGATGGCTTGGTCAGGGGCTGCCCTGGGTGCGCAGAAACGTGGAGTTGAGGTTGGTGAAGTGCGCGACCGACAGCCCGGCCCGCAGCAGCCTGTCGTAGGAGGCGCCGGCTGCCGCCTGCGCGGGCGATGGGTGGCACGGCGGCAGGAAATTGGCCCAGTGGGGTGTTCCGTGCATCACAGGCGGGGCACCCGAGGGCGGCGTGGGTTTACCGGCCGGATCCTTCAAAGCCTCGGTGCCAAGCACATCGCGAAACCCATCGCGGATGCATACCGGAACCATCGTCAGCAGCAGCGTGTCCTTCACCACGCGCTGGACCGAGGCGAGGCTGGGGCCGCTACCGGCGGACGTGCTGGGAAATTTGAGGTAGTCGAGCGACCAGTTCGGGCCGCCGCCGACTCCCTCGGTGACGGTGAAATCCACCTGCGCGGTGAACTGACCGAACTGATAGTCCTGCTGCCCAGCGAGCAGTTTGGTCAGTTGGCTGACCTCGTTGGTCAGGTCGGTGGTTCGCTGGTCGGCGGCCGGTGGCTGCGCGGGCGGCAGTGGTGGTTTCGGTGGTGGCGGTGGGATAAAGACGTTGATGTCGCTCATTGCCACACCCTCAATCGCGGTGGCGATAGCTTCGCGCAGCTTCAGGTCGCCGCGAAGTTCAAAGCCGTTGGGCCGATAGTTCGGCGGGCACGCGGGCAGTGTGTCGTGCATGCTGTTGGGGGTGCCATTCTGGCGGATGGAGATGGTCTGCGCGGACCCGCCCTCGTCCACGTCGCTCTGCGGCAGCAGGCGGCCGAATTCCACCGACTGATACAGCACGATGTTGCGATGCGCCGCATCGCTCAGCGTTCCGCTGACGCCAAGGGTAAAACTGGTCGCCGGCAGCAATCCCTTCGCTGCATGCAGCGGATCGGCGTAGGTGATTGATGGCGTGACCCCGCCCGTGTTGGTCACATCGAGGGTGAGCTGTAGTTCGCCCACGTAGTCGATTTCGCGGAACAGGTTAGCAAGCGTGAACTGCCTGGCTGCCGCGTCCTGTTCGGCTCTGTCTTGCGCATCCTTTTCTGCCTGCGTCATCGGTTGATCGGGATGCTCGCGTGCGAGCGGCGCGGCGCTTGCGACGGGCTGTCGCGCTACGTCGCCAATCCGGCCGTCGTAGCCATCAACATAGTCGGTCAGAATCGCCGGCGACGTGACCGCCTGTTGTAGGCCGCATTTGAGGTTGACTTCGAGAGCGGCGATCTTCGGACCGGCGGGGACAATCGGGTCGGGACTGGCCAGGACGAAGCCCGGTGTGCCGGTGCAGCCGGCGGTGAGCAACTGGGTCGCGACGAGCAGCGGTGCGTAGCGCATCAAATCCCCTATCGCGCAGTACCGAGCTTTATCGCCGGTTCTTGTCTGTCTCCCAGGCACATTATCGTATGCGATGTTGCTTGCATACAAGCATCAAATCTGCCCCGCAGGTGCCACCCTGGGCCACTGGGCTATCGCATTCGCGGAGATTTGCAGATTTTGGCTCTCGTCATGCCCGCCTTCGCTGCAATGGCGATGGTGGGAGCGCGCGTCATCGGCGCAAATGCGATAGCCCTGCCCACAAAGGGGAGCGGGGAAGAAAGTGATCGGCGCATATCAAAACATGTTATTTTTCTGCTTGCCAAAGTTAGACAGACATGGTAACTCACACGCCATGCAAAGCGCGTCCACCCTCCCGGAAAGGCGACTGACCGCCCCGATCGATCGGCTCCTCATCGCCATCGAGCGGCGGCGGCGCAACAGCCAGTTCGTCTGGCTGCCGGTGCTGCTGCTGAACCTGCTCTACCGCC
>CAJCJG010000250.1 GCA_903970625.1 Solirubrobacterales bacterium 70-9
ACCCCCACCACATCACCCACGCGGGGTGGAGCAGCCCGGTAGCTCGTCAGGCTCATAACCTGAAGGTCATAGGTTCAAATCCTATCCCCGCAACCAAATCCAAACAACCAAAACAAGGCCGCTCTCACCGAGCGGCCTTTTGGTTTTTGTCGCCAGCGACAGGATGCCGGCCAGATGGCCGTGCAGGTCGATCGGCAGGCTTGTGTTGCCCTCATCGTCCGTTCCCGGAACCAGCACGATCTTATCGACGGTTTGCGCATGATCTCCGACGCCTGCACTTCGGCGAGTTCATCGCCCAACGCTTCCCGCAGGGCTCCGATCTGGTCGCGGTAATAGTTCATCTTGGGATGAATGAGGACGGGGTTATCCGTCGCGTCTTTGATCCGCGCCGGATTTGCCGGAGGCTCTAACGCTTGAGAGGATGGAGCGATGAGCAAGCCACCGACGAACAGGTTTTCCCGTGAGGTGCGGTCGCGCGCGGTCCGCATGGTTTTAGATCAGCAGGCTGAACATCGGTGGCCATGGGCGGCAATCAACTCGATTGCGGGCGAGATCGGCTGTACCGGCGAGACGCTGCGGAGCTGGGTCCGTCAGGCCGAGCGGGACCAGGGCCTGCGCGGCGGCTCGACGACGGAGGATAGCGCCAAGCTCAAAGCCCTGGAGCGCGAGAACCGCGAGCTGCGCCAAGCCAACGAGATCCTGCGCAAGGCGTCGGCGTATTTTGCCCAGGCGGAGCTCGACCGCCCGTTCAAACGATGATCGCGTTCATAGACGATCACCGCGCGGCCTACGGGGTCGAGCCGATCTGCAAGGTGCTGCCGATCGCCCCGTTGGCCTACCACGCCCATGCAGCCGGCGTGCCGACCCGGCCAGGCTCCCGCCGAGAGCCAAGCGCGACTTGGCCCTGACGGCCGACCTCCAACGCGTGCATGGCCCACGCCGCCTTCGTGCTGGACGCACTTGAACAGGCACTGGCCGATTGCCGTCCCGTCCAGGGCGGCGGGCTGGTCCATCCACTGGAATTTGCATATTGTGGAAGGGGCTATCATCCGCCTGATCGGCGCGTGCTGCTATTTTAGCCCACACCCCAGCGCCGAGCAGCACTCACCAAATCCGCGCACTGGCCCTCGTGGCGCTGGACCCAGCCAAAAAACGTAATGAGCCAAGCAGATTCCCTGGCACGCCCTTTTCATTCGGTATTAGTAATAAATATGGAAGCCCGAATCTCCGCCACCCTGCGCTTCGCCGTCCCGTCCGGACCAAAATTGCCCGCCGCCAGCCACGCCTGGATCGCGTCCCGCGCCAGCGGCCATTCATCAGCCAAAATGCTAAACCAGGCCGTGTCCCGCCGCCGCCCCTTCGTCGTCATGGCGGCCCGATGCACCCCTTCCGGGGTAAACCCCAATCGCAACGCGGCGCGGATGGAGGGCGCGTTCAGCGCGTTGCACTTCCACACGAGCCGCCGATACCCCAGATCGTCCGCAGCCAGCTTTAGCGGGAGCAAAAACGCCTCCGTCGCGGCGCGGCTGCGCTGCATCGGCGGCCCCAGCCAGATATTGCCGAGCTCGATGGCCGCGTTCTTGGGCTCGATGTTCATCAGCGTCAGCCACCCGGACGCGAGTCCAGTCGCCACCGGGCGCACCGCCCAGGCGACGTGGTCGGCCTGCGCGCAGAAATCCCCCAAGAACCGCTCCAGCGCGCTCATCGATTCGAATGGCCCGTAGCCCAGATACGTCCAGCTCGCATCGCCACGTGGCGTGCCAGCCTCTGCGACCCGAAACAGATCCCCGGCATGGCGCGGATGCAGCGGCTCCAGCTCCACATACGTCCCCCGGAGCTTTACCCCGCGCGGCGGCAAGGGGCGGGGGGTGGTATCGACCGGTGGGCCAATTGGAAGGTCGCTCATAAAATCTCCGGAATGCGTTCGGCCGGCGGCGTGTTACGGCTGCGCCCGCAGCGGACGATGCCGTCGATCATCACCATGCCGATCCCCGGCAGGTCGCCCTTGCGCAGACTGTCCAGCAGATTTTCCCCCGACGAATGTTGCGCCCGATCCATGAAAACCAGATCGGCCGCGCGCCCCACCTCGATTAGCCCGCCCTCCAGCTTGCGCATCCGCGCCGTGTTGCCGGTCGCACACGCAAACATTTCTTCAGCCGGCACGTCCCCGAACGAGGACAGGAACGCAATCATCCGCAGAATGCCCAGCGGCTGCACGCCGGAGCCGGCGGGGCTGTCGGTGCCCAGGATGACGCGGTGCATCTGGTTCAGTTCGCGTGCATAGCGAAGGGCGGACAGGCCGGCGAGTTCGTTGCCGTTATGCACAATCTCGATGCCGCGATGGCAGCCTTCGCACAGGCAGCGGATTTGGCGCAGCGGCAGCGCGGTGTGGCCGCCGTTGATGTGGCCGATGATGTCGGCATCCGCCTCCAACACCGTGTCCGCGTCGATGTAGCCGGACCCGGGCACGGAGGGGCCGCCGGTATGGATGGTCGATTGGATGCCGTATTTGCGCGCCCAGGCCACCATCTCCTTCGCCTCGTAGCCGGCCTTGACGGTCCCCAACCCGACTTCGCCGAGCAGCGTGACGCCGGCGGCCGCCAGTTCGTAGAAATCGGACTCGACCATCCCCTTCTCGATCACCGGCGCGCCGCCGAGCAGTTTTACGCCGCCCGGCCGAAACGCGGCCGACGTGCGCTGCGCGGTGATGGCCAGCGCCTTCAGCCCCACAATATCGCGCGGCCGGCCGGGCAGGTGGACCTCCCCAGCCGAGACCATGCCGGTGACGCCGCCGTGCAGGCATGAGTCGATCCACCCGAACTGATTCTGCCGCGGTGTCCAGTCGCCGAACACCGGATGCACATGGCTGTCGATCAGCCCGGGCGAGACGGCGCAGCCATGGGCGTCGATCGTGGTGGCGGCGTTTTCCGTGTCGAGGTCGGCGCGCTTGCCAAGAGCCACGATCTTGCCGCTCTCGACGACGATGGTATCCGCGTCGCCCAGCGGTGCTTCCAGCGCGCCGGTCAGCAGCAGGCCGATATTGGTCACGACCAGCTTGCCGCGCTGGGCTTCCGGTCCGGCTGCGAGCGCCATCACAATCCTCCTGAATGTGCGGCCAGTGTAACAGGACGCGCCGCGCGGCAAAGGCTGGGAAAATTCGACGCGATCCCATAATGTACGTCACCCGGCACAAGGAAAGGCCTGTGAACCGCCGCTCATGCCTGTTCGCGGCGCTGGTTTGCGCCCTGGTATCGTGCATCGGCGCGCCGCAGGCCCGTGCGGCGACTGCCGACGAGTGCGCGCCGCGCCTGCGCTCGGTGCTGAACGTTAGTCCCACTGGCGTCCCGCTGGTCACGCTCACGATCAACGGCGCCGCCGCCCACCTGCTCCTCGACACCGGGGCCGAGCAGACGACCCTGACCGAGGTGGCGGCGCGGCGGCTGGGCCTGCTGACAGACTTCGACCACACGCGGACGATGCGCGGCGTCGGCGGCAACGTTTCGGCCGGCACAGTGGAGCCCGATCTGGTCACGGGCGGCGGCCGCAAGCTGCCGGGGCTTACATTTGCGGTCGTCCCAGTCACGCTGCCGCCGGTCGGCGAGCAGGCGGTGGACGGGCTGCTGGGGGCTGACATGCTCGGCGCCTACGAACTCGACATCGACCTCGGCCATCATCTGATCAAGCTCTACGACCCGTCGAACTGCTCGGTGCCGACACTGCCGTGGCGGCGCACCTACGACGAGGTGGACGGCCAGTATTCTCGCCACAAACATCTGGCGTTCCCGATCACGCTGGACGGGCACAAACTGACCGCGTTCATCGACACGGGCGCCCAAATCAGCCTGATCGACGCCGGCGCCACCAGTAAGCTGGGTGTCACGGATGCGGCACTGGCGGCAGACGATGCGCTGCTGATGCAGGGGGTTTCGACGCAGGTGGTGACGGCGCGGGAGCACCGGTTCGGCAAGCTCGGCATCGCCGACGGGGTGCTGCTGTCGCCTGTGATGGGGGTGACGCCGCTGCGGCTGGACGACGCGGACCTGTTGATGGGGGCCGACGTGCTGAGGCGCCAGCGAATCTGGCTGTCCTACGCCTCCCGCCGGATTTTCGTCGCGCGACCGGAGTAATGTCGGGTTAAGAAAGCGGCGGCGCCGGGGAGCACTCCAGGCGGCGCCTAGGCGGCCGAGGCTCGTCGGCCGCCTTTCGGAGCACACCTATGCGGACACATAGTTGACTGTTACTCGTCTTGATCACCTTGATCGTTCGGGTCAAAGTTACAGAATCGTTCGCAATTTTGAAGATTTCGTGTCGAGCGGCGCCGCCAATTGCTCCCGCAGCGCCCCATTCTCCGCCTCCAGCGCGGCAAGCCGCGCCCGCATCGGCTCGGTCGCCGCTGCGATCTCGGCCTCAGTGAATCGCGGCGTCATGTGTTGCGGGCAGTTCCAATCGAACGCCGTCAGGTGCAGGACGAACGCCCGCTCCGGCCGCCCCCGGTAGCCGGGCAGCGCGAGTTTCGCGGCAAGCTCCGGGTCGCCGGCGAGTTCGCGGACCTCGATATGCGCGTAGATCTTGAGGCGGGCGCGGTTGGGATAGTCCATCAGGATCAGTGCCACGCGGTCGTTGCCGGCCACATTGCCGAGGCTGATATATTGGCGGTTGCCCCGGAAATCCGCGAACGCCAGCGTCGTCGCATCCAGCACTTTGAGGAACCCGGCCGGGCCGCCGCGATGCTGCACGTAGGGCCAACCCGTCTCCGACACGCTGGCCATGTAAAAGCTGTCGCGGGCGGCGATGAAGGCGGCCTCGGCGGCGGTGAAGGCCGCCGACCGGCGATCCCGGCCGGGGCGCTCCCACAATTCACGGCTGCCATTGGCACGCTGCGCCGCCATCACCGAATCGGTCGCAGCAACGTCGAGGAAATCGTAGCCCATGGATTTGCTCCCAAGCCGCCGCCGGCGTGCGCCACTGGCGGACAGTTTGCCTCAGCCCGCATCGGCCGCGCGGACGACGGGGAAGTCGATGTCGGTCTCGGCGACGAGGTTGACGAAGTTGGTCAGCATGTTCTCCGCCACGACCGTCACGATCTCGACGATCTGGGCGTCGGAGAAGCCCGCAGAGCGGACGGCCGCAATGTCGGCGTCCGACACCTTGCCGCGTGCCTGCGTCACCTTGACGGCGAAATGGATAGCGGCGTCGGCCTTGGGGTCGGACGAGCCGCCGGCGCGGTTTAGCGCCACCTCCGCCTCGCTCAACTTGGCAAGGTTCAGGCCGAGATAGGTGTGGGCCGACAAGCAGTAGTCGCACCCGTTGACCTGGGCGACGGCGAGGGCAATACGCTCGCGCGTCTTGACGTCCAGCGCCTTCGTCAGCGCGCCGTTGAGGCCGAGATAGCCCTGCAACGCGGAGGGGCTGAGGGCCACCAGCCGGAACAGATTGGGCACGCTGCCAAGCTGCCTGCCAACGGCGTCGAGCAGCGGTTGCGCGGCGGCGGGGGCGTCTTCGCGGGTGGGAATGGCGATGCGGGACATGTGCGTCTCCTGGGTTCCAAGTGTCCGGGAGATAGGCCGGCTGCCCCGCCGCGATAATTCGGGCAATTGACACTTCATTATTGCGGGAATTGAAATAGCGGCATGGACCGGCTCGACACCATGCGCGCCTTCGTCGCCGTCGCGGACTTGCGCAGCTTTACCGAGGCGGCGCGGCGGCTGCGCCTGTCGCCCGCGGCGGTGACGCGGGCGGTGGCGGTGTTGGAGGACCGGCTGGGCCTGTCGCTGCTGACCCGCACCACGCGGTCAGTCAAACTGACGCAAGGCGGCGCCGTCTATCTGGAGGCGTGCCATCGGCTCCTCGACGATTTCGACGCGGCGGAGCGGTTGGTGCGGGGTGAGCAGGCGACGCCGCGCGGCACGCTGACGGTTGCCGCGCCCCTCATGTTCGGGCGGCTGCATGTGCTGCCGCTGGTGGCCGAAATGCTGCGCGCGCACCCCGAGTTGCGCATCCGGCTGCTGCTGTCCGACCGCACTGTGCATCTGGTCGAAGACGGCATCGATGTGGCGGTGCGGATCGGCGACCTGCCGGACAGCGCGTTGACCGCCTTCAAGGTCGGCGAAATACACCGCGTCGTCGTCGCCAGCCCCGCCTACCTCGCCGCGCGCGGCACGCCCGCGACGCCGGCGGCGCTGGGCGGGCACGACCTGATCGCGTTCGAGGGGATCGGCGCCACCAACGAGTGGCGGTTCGCGGGCGGGATCGGCGTGCGGGTGGAACCGAGGCTGGCCGTCAACAGCGCCGACGCCGCAATCGCCGCCGCCGAGGGCGGGCTGGGGGTCACGCGCACGCTGTCGTACCAGGTCCATGCATCGGTCGCGGAGGGCCGGCTGCGCCGACTGCTGGAGGATTTTGCCCCGCCCGCGATGCCGGTCCATGTCGTGCATCCGGCGCTGCGGCTCGGCTCCGCCAACGTGGCCGCCTTCGTCGCGGCGGCGCGGGCGCATTTTCGCAGGCTGGCGGTGATCGCCGGCTAACCCTTGTCCAGCTTGGCGATCTCGGCCCAGACCAGCTTGAACAAATCCGACTTGATGCGCCGCACCTGCTCCGAGGCGGGCGCCGAGTCCGGGTGCAATTCGCGAGCGAGGAAGCGGCGAAGCATCGCGTATTTCGGGTCGCTGCCGTCGCGGGCCGGGGTGGTGCTGGCGCGATCGGCCGCCGCCGTGGCGGCGACGGCCGCGAGGCGCAAGGCTTCGGCCTCCTTCTCGGCCGCGCGCGCCCGCCGCTCCCACTCGTCCCGCTCCGCCACCGTCGCGTGCCAGCGGCCCCGCAGGTAGCGGATCGTCTCCTCCAGATCGTGGGTCTTGGTGGTGTGGACGGGGGCCACGTGTCTGGGGCCGGGGTCCACTGCCGGACCGGCCGCCTGTGGCCCCGCGCCGCGCACCGGCGACTGGCGGCGGGCGAACGACACGACCTCGTCGGCGCTGTAGCAATAGGCGCAGGCGATGCCGTTGGCACCGTAGATAACCATGCGCTCGTCCAGCACGCGGGTGGTGAAGCCGGACTGGCGCAGCCACGACAGCGAACTCAGGATTCTCCCGTCTTCGGCGAGTTCCTGCTCGAACGGGGTCGTGCTGAGCGCCATGTGCCTCGGTTAAGTCCTAATTCACTCCGCCGCGATGGCCGGGCGCGCGTGCAGGACGCGCAGAGCACGGTCAATCCACTGCGCCGTTAGTTTCTCCTGCACGCCATTCTGCCGCAAGCGTTCGTTCAATGCAGGGAAATCGACATGGTCGAGCGCCTGATCCTGATTGAAGCAGGAAAACACGATCGTCCGCACGCCGGTCGCCGGATCGACATGCGGTTGCAGGCACTGGGCGCAGACTTCCTTCATCATGCACTGCATCGGCGAGTTGATGGAGCCGATGGCGCTGTGGCCGGGCGCCAGGAACGGCGCCAGCACGCCATGGCGCGCGGCCCCAACGGCCTGCATCATGCGATCCGAGCCAATGGCGATCAGATGCCGTGCGTCGCTCAACCGAATCGCCGGCACGCCCAGTTGGCCGGACGCATAGGCCGCCATCGCCTGCACGATGTTGCCGACAAAGGTGCGGTCCTGCGGCCTGCCGGGCACGAAGCCGGGTGCTTCGTCGCAGCACCAGACGATCACGTCGGCAGCGCGCTCGATGTCCTCGACCTTGTAGCGGTCGCGCAGCGCCTTGTAGCCGGCGAAATACAGCACGCGGGAGCCGGCGGCGCGGTGGGCAGCGCCGATGGAGAACAGAACGGCATTGCCGAGACCGCCGCCAACGAGGGCGACCGTGCTGCCCTCGTGAATCTCCGTCGGCGTGCCGGTCGGCCCCATCAGCACGACAGGTTCGCCCGGTTTCAGCATGGCGCACAAATCGGAACTGCCGCCCATCTCCAGCGCGATGACGGAGACCAATCCGCGTTCGGGGTCCGCCGATGCGCCGGTCATCGCCAGGCCCTCCATCGCCAGCAGCGTGGCGCCGATGCCGGCCTCTGCCACGCGCGGCGCGTGCATCTCGTAGTTTTGCAGCCGGTAGAACTGGCCGGGCCGGAACGCGCGCGCCGCCGCCGGGGCGCGGAGCACAACCTCGATGATGGTCGGCGTCAGGCGGTTCACTTCGTGGACGGTGGCGGCCAATTGGTCGCGGCATTCGGCGATCAGGTCCGCGCCGGATCTCGCCGATGCCGGCGGCGTGTGCGCGAGCAGTTCGCTGACCACCGGATAGCCGCGCTTGGCGCTGCCCATGGCTTTGACGACATTGCCGAAGAAACTCGGGTGCAGATCGCCGAAGAAGCTCAGGAAGCGGCCATTTTGCGCCCGGTGCATCAGAACATCGGCGCTATCGGGTTTGCTGAGCGCCCGTTGCGGGGTCCGCGGGGTGCCATGGTCGTCCACCGCCTGAAAATACTTGCCGTCCAGCAGCACGCGGGAATCCTCGCGCGCCAGCACGGTGTTCGGCGCCGTGCCGGCAGCGACGATGACGGCACGGGCAGGCAGCAAAACCTCGGCACCATCGGCCGTCTTGCAGCGCAGGCTGGCGGCGTGTCCAAAACCGTCCACTTCGACGGCCAGCGGCGTCATCCCTTCGGCGAAGCGGACGCCTTCTTCCATCGCCTTGGCCACTTCCTCGTGGTTCAGCGTGTAGCTGGGCGCTTCGGTCAGTTTGCGGCGGTAGGCGACGGTGGCGCCGCCCCAGCTTTCCAACAATTGTGCCAGATGCGGGCTCCGGCTTTCGCGGGCGGCGGCGGCGCGCTCGGCGTGAATGGCGGCGGAGTGGGCCAGGAATTCGTCGGCCACCAGCGACTCTTCCGTGTTCCAGCGCGACCGCACCGCGCCCTCGCCGCGTTCGGCGACGAGTGTGCGGAACCGGAGAGAAAATTTCTCCACTTGCCGCACATAGTAGGCGAGGCTTTCGGTCGCGGTGTCGATGGCCGTCAACCCGCCGCCGATGACGACGACGGGCATGCGTAGTTGCAGATTGGCGATGGACGAGGTTTTGGCCGCGCCCGTCAATTGCAGCGCCATCAGGAAATCGCTCGCCTGCCGCACGCCTCTGGCAAGGCCGTTCGGCATGTCGATGACTGTCGGCCGTCCCGCGCCCATGCACAGCGCGACGTGATCGAATCCCATGCTCCAGGCATCGTCGATGCCGAGCGTGGCGCCGCCGCCAAACCGCACGCCGCCGAACATCGCGAATTGTTCGCGGCGTTCCAGCAGCAGCCGCACCAGTTTCAGATAGTTCTTGTTCCAGCGCACGGTGATGCCGTATTCGGCCACGCCGCCGAACCCGGCCATGATGCGGTCGTCGAGATTTTCGTAAAGAACGTCGGTATCCTTGACCGGCTGCGCCGGATCGAACCCCAGCGGTTCGATCTTCAACCCGTCGATGGCGACGATCGTGTGGCCGTCGTTCATCAGATGATGCGCGAGGGTGAAACCCGCAGGACCCAACCCCACGATCAGGATTTTCTTGCCGGTCTCCGGGCGCGGCAGCGGCCGGCGGATGTCGAGCGGGTTCCACTGCGTCAGTAGCGAATAGATTTCGAAACCCCATGGCAGGCCGAGCACGTCCTTTAATATGGACGTTTCCGCCTGCGGAATATCGACCGGTTCCTGCTTCTGGTAGATGCACGCCTTCATACAGTCGTTGCAAATGCGATGGCCGGTCGCTGCCATCATCGGGTTATCGACGGCGATGGTCGCGAACGCGCCGAGCAAGTAGCCCTGCGCGCGCAGCGTGTGCATCTCGCTGATTTTTTCGTCGAGCGGGCAGCCCGCCAGCGTCACCCCGAACGGGCTTTTCGCGAACGCGCCGGTCTTGCGGTCCTTCAGGCCCTTGCTGCACGAATCCTTCCCCTGCGTGTGGCACCAGATGCAGTAATTCATCTGGTCCAGCGCCTGCTGCGTGTCCATGCCGGCGTCAGTCAGCGAAAAGCCCTCGCGATGCCGCCAATCGTGCTCCGGCAACCGCAGCATTGTCACGCCGTCGCGCTCGATGGTTTCCACCGGCACGAAGTGTTGGGGATCGACGCGGCCGGGCACGCGGAACAGCGTGCCGCCGCGATGCGCATGCCGGCCCGCCGGCGTCAGCGTCGCCCACGCGGCGTAGCGCAGCGCCGCATCCAGCGTCTCGGCGTACTGCGGCATCTGCCACATGGCGACGTGAGCGGCGAACGAAGCTTCCGTCAGCGGGCCGTCCATTGCAGCTTCGAGAGCGGCACGCAACGCGGCGCCGTCGAAACCGGACGGGTCGGGATATTTCTTCACCGCCTGCCGCTGGACGAACATGCGCTTGCAGTCGTGGATCGGGTCCAGCCGCTTCGTCGCCGCCGCAATCTCGGCCAGTCGGTCGGCGATGCCGAACAGGTCGCCGACGAAATTTTCCACATGCGGGCCGAGGGCGACGATCAGTTCGCCCTCCGCCTTGGTGTCCAGCGCGTCCGGCGCGGCGCGGGCCGCCAGCAGGCGAGCGTAGAGGTCGCCGTCGTCGCCCGACAGCGCCGCCAGGAAGCCTTTGTCGAGGCCGATCAGCCCCTCGCGCGTGGCGAACGCGGCAAAGTCGGGGGTCTCGGCATCCATCCGTCGATCCTCTCTCACGACAATTTTCGTAACAACGCCAGGAAGCCCAATCGCTCCGCCGCGTCTAGTGGTTCCAAGGTGGCGGCAGTGATGCGGCGCGCCAGCACCACGGCGCGACCGGCCAGTTCCAGTCCCGCTTCGGTCGGCGCCAGCACGGCGCTGCGGCGGTCCATCGGGTCGGCGGTGCGGCCGACCAGCCCGCGCGCCATCAGCCGCTGCACGACACCCTGGATCGTGGCGGGGTCGGTGGCGACCAGGCGCCCCAACTGGTTCTGCGTCACCCGCCCGAGTTCGACGACCTTGATCAGCGCGGTGAACTGCGTCGGTGTCAGGTCGGCCTCGGCCATCGTCTCCTGGAACAGGGCCGCATGGCGCTGGTGGGCGCGGCGGAGCAGGAAGCCCACCTGATCCTCGACAAGATAGCTGTCCAGGGGACCCCGATGCGCGCCCGCAGGGTCGGTGGCCAAAAACGGCTGCGACACGGTATTCTCCGCCCGAACGAACCCGCAGGGTCCAAGAATTCGTTCGTAAGCGTATGATCGGCGAGGATCAAGCGGCCGGTCACGCCGCCTTATCGCGCGCCTCGCATGGCTCCGCCGCGCGCACGGCTGGGGTGGTGGCCGGTACGGGCGGCGGTGGCGGTGCGGGAATGGCCGGCAGCAGCCCTTGCGCGAGCGCGATGCGGCGGAACTGGTTGGCGTGCATGGGTCTCTCCGGCCTTGCTGAGTCCCATTGAAGCGACAAAAAGTGACGAAACCATGACCGTGACCAAAAAAAGAGGCGCCCGGTTAACGCGGGCGCCTCTCCCATCGTCGCGCCATGGTCGTCAGTGACCGGCGGGCGCCCCCGACGCGCCGATGCCGGTCATTGAGCGGATATATTGCGGCTCGAACGCCGCCTGCTCCGCCTGCGCGCTGCGGCTGCCGTCGGTGATCGAGAAGACCCACGTGAGGAGGAACGCGAGCGGCATCGAGAACAGCGCCGGATTGTCGTAGGGGAAGATCGCGGCACTGTTGCCTAGCACCGTCACCCAGATGCCCTTGCTCAGCACCGTCAACGTCACCGCCGAAATCAGGCCGGCGAACCCGCCGATCACGGCGCCGCGCGTGGACAGCCGCTTCCAGTACATCGACAGGAACAGCACCGGAAAGTTGGAGCTTGCGGCGACCGCGAAGGCGAGGCCCACCATGTAGGCGACGTTCTGCTTCTCGAACACGACGCCCAGAAAGATCGCCACGATGCCGATGGCCACGGTCGCGATCTTGGACGCCCGCATCTCCACCTTCTCGTTCACCCGCCCGCGCGAGATGACGCTGGCGAAGATGTCGTGGCTGATCGCAGAGGCGCCCGCGAGCGTCAGGCCGGACACCACCGCCAGAATGGTCGCGAACGCCACCGCCGAGATAAAGCCCAGCAGCAGGTTGCCGCCGACCGCGTGCGCGAGCCACACCGCCGGCATGTTGGCCCCGCCCAGCAACGCCCCCTTGGCGTCCAGATATTGCGGGTTGGTGCGTACCAGCGTGATGGCGCCGAAGCCGATGATGAAGGTCAGGATGTAGAAATAGCCGACGAAGCTGGTCGCCCAGAACACGGATTTCCGTGCCTCCTTCTGGTCGGCCACGGTGAAGAAGCGCATCAGGATGTGTGGCAGCCCCGCCGTGCCGAACATCAGCGCGATGCCGAGCGAGATCGTGCTGACCGGATCGGCCACGAACGCACCGGGCGACATGATCGCGTCGTGCTTGGGGTGTACTTCCACCGCCTTGGCGGCCAATGCCGTCAGGTCGAAGCCGAAATAGATCAGCACCATCAGCGCCATGAAGCTGGCGCCACCCAGCAGCATCAGCGCCTTGATGATCTGCACCCACGTCGTCGCCAGCATACCGCCGAACGTGACATACAAAATCATTAGCACGCCGACGAGGATTTCCGCTTCCCAATAATCCAGCAGATTGCCCGACAGCAGCTTGATCAACTGCCCGGCGCCGACCATCTGCGCGATCAGGTAGAACGCCACCGTCGCCAGGGTGCCGCAGGCGGACAGGACGCGCGTCGGCCCCGCGCTCAGTCGGTAGCTGACCACGTCGGCGAATGTGAAGCGGCCCAGATTGCGCAGCCGTTCGGCCATCAGCGACATGATGATCGGCCAGCCAACGATGAAACCGATTGAGTAGATCAGCCCGTCGAACCCATTGTTGTACACAAGCGAGGAGATGCCGAGGAACGACGCGGCGGACATGTAATCGCCGGCAATCGCCAGCCCGTTCTGCAACCCGGT
Organism: Solirubrobacterales bacterium 70-9; assembly: GCA_903970625.1. GTDB lineage: Bacteria > Pseudomonadota > Alphaproteobacteria > Acetobacterales > Acetobacteraceae > CAJCJG01. Next base: position 12,876 of record CAJCJG010000250.1, read on the forward strand.
GATCTGCCCGCCGGCGGTGTAGAACGCGGACGCCGATTGCGTGCGCCGCGCCGCCCAATAAGTGATGCCGAGCGTGATCGCCACGAAGACGAAGAACATCGCCATCGCCGTCCAGTTGGTCTGGGCGATGTCGATCTGGCCCACGCCTTCGGCGGCATGCGCGCGGGAGGCGGCCGCCAGCAGCCCGAGGGCCGGAAGCGCGCGACGAAACTGGCGCATCAACGCTCTCCCGCCACGATTTTCCGCGTCAGCGCGTCGAACTCGCCGTTGGCGCGAAGCACATAGATGCCCGTCAGCACGATGGCGGACAGGATCACGCCTATGCCGAGGGGAAACGCCAGCGAGATGACGCCGAACACCGGCGTGCCAAGGACGCCTTTGAAGAATGCGACCAGAACGATGAAACCGTAGTAGATGACCAGCATGATCGCCGTCAGCCACCAGCCGAATTTGCCCCGTTTCGCCTCCAGTTCGACGAAATACGGATTGTTCCTGATCCGACTTGCGGTGTCGGCCTTCATATCGTTGTCCTCCCGATCGGTACGCGGCGATCGTTCACCGCGTCGCGCCAAGACAGGCGCGCAATAACAGCACTCTATCCCCGTAACGGCCCGGGATGGCAATATGCCTTGTGTCCGAGATAATAATTTACAGAAGGGAACGTCAGCCAATGTTGCCATCGCCGCCCGACTATGCCGCTGAATACGCCCACTGGCAGTCGGACCCGCATGGCTGGTGGGCGCAGGCCGCCGGGGAATTGGTGTGGGACAAGCCGTGGGACCGCGTGTTCGACCCGGCCGCTGGCGCCTTCGGCCAATGGTTCGCTGGCGGCCGCCTCAACACCTGCTTCAACGCGCTGGATCGCCATGTGGATGCCGGACACGGCGACCGGACGGCGCTGATCTGGGACAGCCCGATGGCCGGGCAAGTTGCCCGTTTCACGTATCGACAAATGCGCGACCGCACCGCCCGCGTCGCCGGGGCGCTCGCCGCGCTCGGCGTCGGCATGGGCGACCGGGTGGTTATTTACATGCCGATGGTGCCGGAAGCCGCCATCGCGATGCTGGCCTGCGCGCGGCTCGGCGCCATCCACTCCGTCGTGTTCGGCGGATTCGCCGCCGCCGAACTGGCCAAGCGGATCGAGGACGCCAAGCCCCGCGTGGTCGTCTCGGCGTCCTGCGGGTTGGAGCCGGGCCGCGTCGTCGCCTACAAGCCGCTGTTGGACGCCGCCATCGGGTTCTCGGCGCACAAACCGGAAGCCTGCCTGATCCTGCAACGCCCGCAGGCGACTGCGGCGAGAGTCGCCGGCCGCGACCAAGATTTTGCGGAGGCGGAAGCGGGGGCGACCCCGCACGACTGCGTGCCGGTCCTGGCCACCGACCCGCTGTACATTCTCTACACGTCGGGAACGACCGGCAAACCGAAGGGCATCGTCCGCGACGTCGGCGGCCACGCCGTGGCGCTGCACCATTCGATCCGGATGATCTACGGCCTGGGCCATGGTGACGTGTTCTGGACGGCCTCGGACGTCGGCTGGGTGGTCGGTCACAGCTACATCGTGTATGCACCGCTGCTGGCCGGTTGCACCAGCGTGATGTACGAAGGCAAGTCGGTCGGCACGCCGGATGCGGGCGCGTTCTGGCGCGTGTGTGCCCAGCATGGCGTAAAAGTCCTGTTCACCGCGCCGACGGCGCTGCGCGCCATCAAGCAGCGCGACCCCGACGCGGCGCTGCTCGCCCCCCACGATATGTCCGCCTTCCAGGCCCTGTATCTGGCCGGCGAACGCTGCGACCCGCCGACGGCGGTGTGGGCGGCGGACAAACTGGGCGTGCCGGTAGTGGACCATTGGTGGCAGACGGAAACCGGCTGGCCGATCACCGCCGGTTTTTCCGGACTTGGTCTGTTCCCGTTCAAACCCGGCTCCGGCGGCCGCCCTTGCCCCGGCTATGATCTGCAAACGCTCGACGATGCCGGCGCGGTGCTGCCGCGCGGCGAAAGCGGCAACCTCGCCCTCCGCCTGCCGCTGCCCCCCGGCTGCGCCCCGACGCTGTGGCACAACGCGGAGGGGTATCGCAGGTCCTACCTCGCCGACTTCCCGGGCTGGTATCGCACCGGCGACGCTGGCCTGATCGACGCGGACGGGGACGTGTGGGTGATGGGCCGCACCGACGACATCATCAACGTCGCCGGCCACCGGCTATCGACCGGCCAGATGGAGGAAATCCTGGCCACCCACCCGGACGTGGCCGAATGCGCGGTCGTCGGCGCTAGGGACGCGATCAAGGGACAGGTGCCGTTGGGTCTGGTCGTGCTGAAGGCCGGCAGCGTCCGCGACGAGGCGGACATGTCTCGCGAGTTGGTGGCGCTGGTGCGGGACAAAATCGGCCCGGTCGCCGCGTTCAAGACGGCTTTGGTGGTCCCCCGCCTGCCAAAAACCCGCTCCGGCAAAATCCTGCGCGCCAGCATTCGGCGCCTCGCCGACGGCGAGCCGGCCAACCCGCCGCCGACCATCGACGACGCCGCCGCGATCGACGAGGTGGCCGAAGTTCTTGGGCGGCCGCGGTAGCCGCTACGGTGCCACGCCCAGCGCCTGCCCGGCCGCAACCTCCCGCTGCCGGTTGCCGTCCGTCATGAATTGCAGCAATTGCGGGCGGACGGCCAGTTGGTGCTGATACAGAGTCGCCACCGCCGCCACGATCTCGCCGCGCCGGCCGAGTATCGCATCGCCCATCTCGATGATGCGCAAATTCGGCCACGCCTTCGGCCGGATGCGCAATATTTCCTGTGTGATCGCCAGCGCCGGCAAATCCGGCCGTGCCTGCGCCACGATCAGAATCATGGACGCCGTGGAGCGCGAAATGCCGGCGTGGCAATGCACCAGCAGATGCGCGGCACCCGCCGGCTCCTTCAGCAGCGTGCGCCCGAACGCCAGGACCTGCGCCACCTGCGCCTCGCTCGGCGCAACCATATCCGGCGCGTCCTCGATGATGTCGTGGAACCGCAGTTCCAGCCGCTCGTGTTCGCCGAACGTGCCGAACGCATCCGGCACCGGCCACGCGGGATCGAGTATCGACAGGACGTGAGTCACACCGACCGCGCCATGCTCCTGCAATTCGTCGATTCCGCAGACGGTGATCCTGAACGGAATGGTTGTGGGCATCGTCGGGGCGCCTTCCGTCGGTGCCGGTGAGCTTGGTTGGGGGACTAGGATTCGAACCTAGATAAAACGAGTCAGAGTCGTTTGTCCTACCATTGAACGATCCCCCATTCGGACCGGCGCTTCCCCTACAAAGCGCGGGCCGGACTGTCAAACCCGGCGCTGGACCCGCGCCTGTCACACATCTGCAAAAACCCTTGCCCAGTTTCAAACATGCGTCGAAGATACCATGTCGTGCCCTGAAAGGCGCAGTCGGATGGTCGAGTTGGCAACAGTTTTGTCGCATGAAAGGGCCCGGGCACCGTCCCAGGCGTTCGCGGCGCTCGACCTGGGCACCAACAATTGCCGCATGCTGATAGGCGCGCCGACCGGCGATGGCTTCCGGGTGCTGGACAGTTTTTCGCGCATCGTTCGCCTCGGCGAGGGGCTGCATACCACTGGCCGGCTGAGTCAGGTTGCGATGGACCGCGCGCTGCTGGCGCTGCATGGCTGCGCCGGCCGCCTTGCGCGCCGGCCGATCCGGGGATTGCGCGCCATCGCCACCGAAGCCTGCCGCCGCGCCGAGAACGGCGAGGAATTCCTTACCCGCGTGCGCCTGGAGACGGGTTTGCCGATCGAGACGATCTCCAGCCGCGAGGAAGCCGAACTTGCCGTCGAGTCGTGCGCGCCGCTGCTGCGTCGGGGCGGCCGGCGGGCGCTGCTGTTCGATATCGGCGGCGGCTCGACCGAACTCGCCTGGGTCCGCCTACCGCCGTGCGATGAGGCGCCGCCGGAACTGATTGGCTATATCTCGCTGCCCATCGGCGTCGTCACGCTCGCCGAACGGTTTGGTGCGGCCGGGTTCGATTGCGAAGCGTTCCACGACATGATGGACGAGGTGGGCGACAGCCTCGCCCCGTTCGAGCGGACGCACTGTATCGGCCAGGAAATCCGGCAGGGCGGCGTGTTCCTGCTCGGCACCTCCGGCACGGTGACCACTCTGGCCGGCCTCGCGATGGATCTGCCGCGCTACTCCCGTCCGCGCGTGGACGGCGCAGTGCTGTCCTGCACGGAGGCGTCGGACGCCGTGCAGCGCCTGCGCGACATGGGCCGCGAGGGTTTGGCCCTGCACCCGTGCGTCGGGCCGGAACGGGCGGATTTCGTGCTGCCCGGCTGCGCCATCTTCGCCGCCATCCAGCGCCTGTGGCCCGCCGAACAGGTGGTGGTGGCCGACCGTGGCCTGCGCGAAGGCATGTTGCTGCGCATGATCCGCGCCGAACGCACCCGTTGCGAACGTGCCCGGTTCGACCGTGCGCGGCTCGGGGAAGCGCGTCGGTTCAATGCCTGCGCGGACGGCCCCTCGCTGCCGCTGCAAGCCTGAGGAACCGCGTTCCATGGCCAAACAACCGGGCCTGCCCGGCGCGACCCGTTCGCTCGGCGTGCGCCTGCGCACCGCCAACAAGCGTACCATCGGCAGCCAGAAATGGCTGGAGCGGCAACTGAACGACCCGTATGTCGCGGCCGCCCGCGCGCAAGGCTTCCGTTCCCGCGCCGCGTTTAAGCTGATGGAGATGGACGACAAGTACAAGCTGATCCGCGCGGGCAGCCGCATCGTCGATCTCGGCGCCGCCCCCGGCGGTTGGTGCCAGGTCGCGGTCCAGCGCGGCGCGGCGCAAGTCGTGGCGATGGACCTCCTGCCGATCGACCCGATCCCGGAGGTAACGTTCCTCCAAGGCGACTTCAACGACGCCGACATGCCGGCCCGCCTGCGCGCTTTGATGGGTGGGGCGGCCGATCTGGTCCTGTCCGACATGGCACCCAACACCACCGGCCACGGCGCCACCGACCACATCCGCATCGTCGCGCTCGCCGAACTGGCGTTCGATTTCGCCACCCACGTTTTAGCCCCGGGCGGGGCATTCGTGACAAAAGTGTTCCAGGGCGGGTCGGAGCAGCAATTGCTGGCCCCGATGAAGCGCGTATTCGCGACAGTGCGCCATGTGAAGCCGCCGGCCAGCCGCAAAAATTCCAGCGAGTTGTACGTCGTCGCGACGAGGTTTCGCGGCGTTTAGACTATTCGGAATCCGTGTCCGGCCGCGGCGTGTTGAACGGCGCCAACTTCGACTGCACCTGCGCGAACATCCCCATCGCGGAGATGCTCGTCTTGCCCCCCAGCGCCGCCTCCAGAATCGCCCGCGCCTCCTCCTCCGGCGACCGCCCATTCTCGGTGGCGCGGACGCGCAGGCGTTTGCGGATCGTCGGGTCCAGACTGCGAATGGTGATGCTGGCCACGGTCGCTCCATTTCAGTGGTAGATCGTCGGTAATCCGGGCTACGCAAGCGTTGCGGCAATGGCCTGCCGAAGCTCATGCTTATCGAAGAAACCAAGCGCGCCAAATCGCCGGATTATGAGGGCCTGGCCCAAAGTCGCAAGCACGGGCTCGATAGCGGACGGCTTCAGCAAGCTCGCAGCCTGCCACTGGGCAATCCAAACCTCACCGAGCGTAAGGGTTGGCCGCACCTAGCTTGTGATTGCCATGACGACGACATCAGATTTGCTGCGATTGTGGGCATCGCTGCTGACGACGACAGCGGGCCGTTTCTTCGATCCGACTTGATTTGTAAATGGAAACGGCACGAGCATGACGTCGCCGAACTCATAGGGCATCGTAGACGTCGTCGTCCGGATTGCTCCAGACGGCTGCAAACGCCGGCGCGCTGGTCGCCGCAGCCGCACGGGTCAGCGAGCGTGCCTGTTCTCGCGCGGCAATGAACTCGACAAAGTCCCCGACCTCGGCGATTCGGTCGGCCGGAAGGGCCTCGATCTTTTCTAGCAATGTCCTGGCGGCTTGCATCGTGTACGCCCCCGGTTGGGCTCCGCTACGATTCGACAGTGAGCCTAGCGTGATAAAACGGCGCGTCTCCTTTTATATAAGAGCCTGTCGCGATCCCAGGATCAAGCTCGTGCCAACGCAGATCGAACTCTACAAGGCGCAACTCCGCTGGGAACCGTGGAAGGCCCTCGCGGCGATGGTGGCCACAGCGTTGGTGTTCGCCGGCAGCGTGCTGTGCGTGTCGAGTTGGCTTCGGCACAACGATCTCTCGCAAGCGCCTCAAATTATCTTCCGGCCGGGCTCGATCATCGTGCAGCAAGCGCCGCCACTACCCAAATAACGGCCACACTATCGGACGACAAACACCGATGCTCACCGTCTCATCCACCCAATTCCGCCGCCATTTCGCGCATTATCAGACCCAGGCGGAGGCGCAGGCGATCGCCATCATCCGCCACGGTCGCGATCATGTGGTCATACTCTCCGCCCAGGAATACCGCCGCCTCCGTCGCCGCGCGCGCGAAGCGTTGCGGGTCGGCGAATTGTCGGACGCCGATCTCGAAACAATCGCGGACACGGAGATGGACCGGCGCCACCGACATCTCGATGCCGAACTGGCGTAGGCCGCCCACCCCACGCACACCAGCCCATCACCCCACCAAGCTTGCACTGCACCATCAGCAAGAGTAGCAGGACGCGCCAAGGTTTCGGAAAGGCCCGGCCATGGCTCCGCAAGATATGACCCAGTCCCCTGCGTTCATCGCCGATCAGCGGGTGCTAGAGGCCCTCGCGTTCGACGATGTGCTGCTCGTGCCGGCCTATTCCACCGTGCTGCCGGCCAGCACCAACACCAGCACGCGGCTCACCCGCACCATCCGGCTGAACATTCCCCTCGCCTCCTCGGCGATGGACACCGTCACCGAAAGCGCCATGGCCATCGCCATGGCGCAACACGGCGGCATCGGCGTCATCCACAAAAATCTCACGCCCGAGGAACAGGCGCTCCAAGTCCGCACGGTGAAGAAATTCGAGTCGGGCATGGTCATCAACCCCGTCACCATCCACCCGGACCAGACGCTCGCCGACGCCCGCGCCCTCATGGCGCAATACCGCTTCAGCGGCATCCCGGTGGTGGAGCGCGACACCGGCCGCCTCGTCGGCATCCTGACCAACCGCGATGTCCGCTTCGCCACCGACCCAGCGCTCAAAGTCTACGAGCTGATGACGCGCGAAAACCTCGTCACGGTCTCGGCCGAAGTGGACCCGCTGGAAGCCCGCCGCCTGCTGCACCGCCACCGCATCGAAAAGCTGCTGGTGGTGGACGAATCCTATCGCTGCGTCGGCCTGATCACCGTCAAGGACATGGACAAGGCTGAGACGCATCCGCTCGCCATCAAGGACGAACTCGGCCGCCTGCGCGTGGCCGCCGCGACTGGCGTGGGCGAAGACGGATTTGTCCGCGCCCGCACCCTGATTGAAGCGGAAGTGGACGTGATCGTTGTTGACACGGCCCACGGCCACTCCGCCGGCGTGCTGGCGGCGGTGGAGCGGATCAAGACGCTGTCCAACTCCGTCCAGGTGATCGCCGGCAACGTCGCCACGCCCGAAGGCGCGCTGGCCCTGATCGCGGCGGGCGCGGATGCAGTGAAAATCGGCATCGGCCCGGGCAGCATCTGCACCACCCGCGTCGTGGCCGGCGTCGGCGTGCCGCAATTCTCGGCCGTGCTGGAAACCGCCGCTGCCTGCCGCGAGGCCGGCGTACCCGCCATCGCCGACGGCGGGATCCGCACCTCCGGCGACATGGTAAAAGCCATCGGTGCGGGGGCGGACGTGGTGATGGTCGGCAGTCTGCTTGCCGGCACGGACGAGGCGCCCGGCGAGGTGTTTCTGTATCAGGGCCGCTCCTACAAATCCTATCGTGGCATGGGCAGCATCGGGGCGATGTCGCGCGGTTCGGCCGACCGCTATTTCCAGCAGGAAATTCGCGACACGCTGAAACTGGTGCCGGAGGGCATCGAAGGCCGCGTCGGCTACAAGGGGCCGGTCGCGGCCGTCGTGCATCAACTGGTCGGCGGCTTGCGCGCGGGCATGGGCTACACCGGCTCCGCCTCCATCGGCGACCTGCAAACGCGGGCAAAATTCCGCCGCATCACCGGCGCCGGTCTGCGCGAAAGCCATGTCCACGACGTGGCGATCACCCGCGAAGCCCCGAACTACCGGCAGGACGGCTGATGCCGGCGACCGCGTGACCCCAGCCGCCCGCCTCGCCGCCGCCATCGAACTGCTGGCCGCCATCGAGAGCGCCCCCCGCAAGCCGGCGGACGCCATCGCCAACGGCTTCTTCCGCGACCGCCGCTATATCGGCGGGGGCGACCGACGTGCTGTCTCCGAACGCGCATGGGGCGTGCTGCGCACCCACCGCCGGCTGGACTGGTGGCTGGCCAGAGCGGGCGTCCCCGGCAATCCCCGCATGCTTTTGGCCGCGTCGCTGCTGACGCAGGCGTGGTCGCTGGACGGCGTCATCCAATCCTTCTCCGGCGGCCAGTTCGGCCCCAGCGCGCTCAACGCCGCCGAACGCGCCGCGCTCCGCCCGCTGGAAGGCCACACGCTCGACCACCCGGAAATGCCGGACGCCGTCCGCCTGGAAATGCCGGACTGGGCGCTGCGCCCCATCTGGGCGCGCTTCGGGCCCGACCTGCAAACCGAAATGGCGGCGATGTCGGAACCCGCCCCGCTCGACCTGCGTGTCAATCTGCTGAAAACCACGCGGGAGGCGGCACAAGCCGCCCTCGCGGCCGAGGGCATCGAGAGCAGTCCCACCGTGCTGTCCCCCTGGGGCCTACGCATCGAAGGCCGCCGCGCCGTCACCACCGGCAAGGCGTTTCAGGGCGGCCTTGTGGAAATTCAGGACGAAGGTTCTCAGCTCATCTCCGCCCTGGTCGGCGCGCAGCCCGACATGCGGGTGGCCGACTGGTGCGCCGGCGCGGGCGGCAAAACCCTGGCGCTGGCCATGGCGATGGAAAATCGCGGCCACATCGCCGCCTGCGACGTCTCTGCTCCGCGCCTGGATGGCGCCGTCCGCCGCCTGCGCCGCGCCGGGGTCCACAACGTCGAACGCCATCTGGTCGAACCCGGCGACAAATGGGCCAAGCGCCGCGCCGGCACGTTCGACCGTGTGCTGGTGGACGCCCCCTGCACCGGCACCGGCACCTGGCGCCGCAACCCGGACGCCAGATTGCGCCTGACGGAAAACGACCTCGCCGAACTGCGCCCCAAGCAGGCGACGATTCTCGATCAGGCCTCCCGCCTCGTTCGCAAGGGCGGCCGACTGGTGTATGCCACCTGCTCGCTGTTCATTGAGGAGAACGAGGCGCAGGTGGACCACTTCCTCGCCGCCCATCCGGATTTTTCCGTCGTGCCGCTGGCCGCAGCCTGGACCCTCCCGGCGCCGCCGCCCGGTCCCGGCCCGTATCTGTCACTGACGCCCCATCGGCACAACACGGACGGTTTTTTCGCGGCGGTGCTGGAGCGCGCGGCGTGATCGCCGTCCGCCCCGCCCGCCCGGCGGATGCGGTCGCCATCGCCGCCGTCCACGTCGCGGCGTGGCGCAGCGCCTACCCCGGCATCCTGCCCGACAAGTTTCTGGCCCGCCTGTCGGTGCCAAGGCAGGCCGCCTACTACGACAGTGCTATCCGCAACGGCGTCGGCGTTCACGTCGCCACAGCCTCTGGCGTCGATCTCGCCCCGTCGGACAAGCCAGGCGTGACCCGTATCATCGGCTTCGTCAGCGGCGCACCCGCGCGCACGTCCCGCGACCCAGATCCGCTGGCCGACGGCGAGATCGAAACGCTGTACGTGCTGGACGATTATCGCGACCGCGGCCTAGGCAAACGCCTGATGCGCGCCGCCGCCGCCCATCTGGCAGAGGCCGGCTGCGGCTCCGTCTATGTCTGGGTGCTGCGCGACAACCCGAATCGCTGGTTCTACGAACGCCTAGGCGGCCGCGCGGCCGCCGAAGGCACCATCCTGGTCGGCGGCGCGCCGGTGGTCCAGATGGCCTATCTTTGGTCTCCCATCGACAAACTTGTAGCGGCGACGTCTTCGGCGACGTGAATGCTGGCCGGCAATTGCCTTCCATCCATCCACCTGCATCGCCTCATTGTACGCCACGCCCAATATTTCGTGGTCCTTCCATTCCCAAAATCGGGGGGTATGTCGGTCTCCTCGAACAAGTGCTCCAGCGTGCCGTCCTCAAGGCACTGCCGGAAGCGCGCGTCGCCCGTCGTGTAACCAAGAGCGAGGGTCGTGTCCGTCAACGTCCATCCGAGCGCGCACGCCGCAACGAATTGACGAGAATGAGGTCATCGTTCCGGAGACTTTCCGGGTCAGCCTCTAAGTCAGAGACCATGGTGTTCGAACTGTTGACAGCAAATCCGACTTCCACATTCTCATAACAAACTCGCCCCGATATTCACCGTCAGGGCCAATATCACCGTGTTATACAAAAACCCCAGCAAGCCATGCGCCGCCGCCAACCGGCGCAGGCTGCGGCGGGTGATTTGTACGTCTGAGACCTGGAACGTCATACCCAGCACCAATGAAAAATAGAAAAAATCCCAGTAATCCGGCTCGATATCCTCCGGGAATTGCAGCCCGCCGATGATTTTTCCGGTGGCATTGTCGCATTCGTAGTATTCGTGAGCGTAGCGGTAGGCGAAGACCGTGTGCGTCATCAACCAGGACAGGAACAGCGTGACGGCGACCAGGCCGACATGCAGCGTCTTGGAGGGCTCCGGCAAATCCTTGAGCAACGCGAACTCGCCGAGGATCGCGAAGAAACTTGCAGTGACGGCGCCGACCGTGACCCAGAAGACGGTCCATTCCCCTTCCTCCTGCCGTTCGGCGTCGGCGGGCATGCCGCCCGGCCGGTCGCTGCTGAAGAATTGTGCCGACAGGATCAGCAACGCCCCGCAACCGATGTCCCAGGCGAGCAGGGCGCGGCTGATCGGGTGGATGTGCAGCGGCAGCAGCGCCAGTTCTGCCAGAATGGCGATCAGGGCACTCGCGAACAGCCGAGGCCGGCCTTTGACAATGTGGATCAGGCGGTTCACCGCAAGCCGTCCTTGCCGACGATCTCGTCCGCCTTCAGCCCGCCGATGCGCGGCAGCGGCCGGCCGGAATCGGTCACGACGACGGCGACCACGATCTCGTCACGGCGCGGTGCGTCCGGCACCGAAATCTCCATCGCATCGAAATGGCTGCGCACGAACGCCGCGTCCTTATGGCCGAGCGGCACGTCGATGGCAGCGCCCATGCCGCCGCGCTTTTTGGAACTCGGCACCAACGCGGCACCCTTCTCGACCGCCGCGCGCAGCGGGGCGCCGAGTTTGGGGTGCAGGATGGCGGCGGCGTGCTCCAATTCCCCGTCCTCGCCGACGATGGCGGCCTTGCCATAGCTGTGCGCCTCGCCGGGCTGGATGCCGAGGGCGTGAACCGCGCGTTCGCCGAGCAGCGCACCGAGCATCTCGCCCAGCGCGATCAACTCGTCCAGATTCTCGACATGGCGGCCGGCAAAAGGGTTCTCGATCACCGCGACGGCGGCGGCCTTGCGCGTGGGCGGCTTGATGGTCTCGCCCGCCTCGCGATGGGTTTCCTCGACGATGGTCAGCAGTTTTCGGATCATTTTTCTGCCAGTTCCGCAATGATGGTGCCGCATACGACGATTTGGCCGCGCAGGGCCAGTACGGCGCCGTGGATCAGGTTTTTCCAGATCAGAGCATCCGCGACGCGGCGCCCCGCGTCCAGCGCCGCACGAATCTCCGCCTCCGCCAGCGGACCCACATCCCAGGTGATCGGCCGATCTCCCAAATCGCTATCCGGGTCGATGTCCCAGGCCGGGCGGCGGATCACGGCCGGATGGCCCGGCAGATCGACCGCGTTGGCGACGATGGAGGCAGCGGCGTCCGCTTGTGCGGCGGTGGCGGCCAGCACGGTCACGGCGTCGGCGATGCCGAACGAAAAGCTGCGGCCCCCCCGCCCTTTGCAAGCGCGGCCGGACGTGGCCAGACCGCGCGAGGGATTTTGTGCCAGCAGTTCGATGGTGCCATCCAGCGTCGGCACTGCGAGGTCTGCGACAAGGCCGCAGCGCAAAACGCCACCCGGAGACAGATAGAAGGCGATGTCACCGCCGTTGTTGACGAACGCGCGCTCCAATGTCCGCCCTGCCGTCATGGTAGCCAACACCCCGTCCGCCGCCGCGCCCGCTACCGCCGCCATCGGCGTGACGAACGCATCGGCAAACGGCGCGCAGGCGGCGTGCATGGCGCGGGCGATGCGTCCCGAGGGCGGCATGGAGGGTAATGGCGCCCGCAGGAGCGAAAGTTCCGTGCAGAGGTCGGGCAAGATCGCGGGGAACGCGGCGGCGGCCTGCGCATAGGCGGCGCGCACCTCACGCGTGGCGCCCCACGCGCGGCACAGGCAGTCGATCGGGCCGTGCTGCAAATGCAGCCGGCCGTCGGGAAGCAGGGCAGTCTGGACGGTCATGGCCCCCCACCCTTATGTCGGACGGATGCTGAAAGCCACCGACCTGCACGCCTATTACGGTCGCGCCCACATCTTACAGGGCGTTTCGTTCGCGCTGGCGGCGGGCGAAGTGCTGGTCCTGCTCGGCCGCAACGGCGCCGGCAAGAGCACGGCCATGAAATCTCTCATTGGTTTGGTCCGCCCCCGCGCCGGCCGGATCGCGTTCGCCGGCCATGAGGTCGCGGGCTGGGAACCGTACCGCATCGCCCGCCTCGGCCTCGGCTACGTCCCCGAGGAACGGCGGATATTCGCCGACCTATCCGTGGCCGAAAACCTGGAAGTCGGCCGCCAGCCGGCCCGCGACGGCATCGAACCATGGACGGAAGACCGCCTGTTCGCCCTGTTCCCCAACCTCGGTCGCATGCGCACCCGCCCCGGCGGGCGGATGAGCGGCGGCGAGCAACAAATGCTGGCCATCGCCCGCACGCTCATGGGCAACCCGCGCGCCATACTGCTGGACGAACCCAGCGAGGGCCTGGCACCCATCATCGTCGAACAGATGGCCGCTGCGATTGTCGCGCTCAAAGCCGCCGGCGTAGCGGTGCTGCTGGCGGAGCAAAACTTCCACTTTGCTGCCAGCGTCGCCGACCGTGCCGTCGTCATCGAAAGCGGGCGCATCGCGTGGGCCGGCACGATGGCGGCCCTGTTAGCGGACGATGCCGCGCGACGGGCGCATTTGCAGGTGTAGCTTGCCATGACCAGACAAGTGTCGGACCCTGTGGCCTGTTAAACGGATAACCGCACGGGTGGCGCGTTGGACGACAAGGTCTTTGCGGTCCAGCGCGATCCGAAGCTGCGCATCCTGATCCCGATGGTCGTCGCCATCGCGTTCCTGATGGAACAGCTTGACTCCACGATCATTGCCACCGCTATCCCCGACATGTCGCGCAGCCTGTCGGTCGCACCGGTGCAAATGAACCTCGCCGTGACGGCCTATGTCGTGACGCTCGCCGTGTTCATCCCGCTCAGCGGCTGGTTCGCCGACCGGTTTGGCGCGCGCCGCATCTTTATCTTTGCGCTGGGGTTGTTCACGGTCGGCTCGGCTCTGTGCGGCCTGTCCAACACGTTCGCGCAACTGGTGGCCACCCGCATCCTCCAGGGCATCGGCGGCGCGATGATGACGCCGGTCGGCCGGCTGATCCTGCTGCGCAGCTTCCCGCGCAGCGAACTGGTGACGGCCATGACCTACATGACGGTCCCGGCAATCATGGGACCGGTGATAGGCCCGCTGCTCGGCGGCGTGCTGACGACCTACGCCTCCTGGCGCTGGATCTTTTACGTCAACCTGCCATTCGGCGCCGCCGGCATCGCGCTCGCGCTGCGGTTCATGGAGGACACGCGCGGCGACGTCGCGATCCGCTTCGATTTCCCGGGCTTCCTGTTGGTCGGTACTGGCATTGCGCTGCTGCAATTCGGCATGGACAATATCGGTCGCCCGATCGTCTCCGTTCCCACCATCGTCGGCCTGTTGGCGGCCTCGGCGGTGCTGCTTTTGGCCTTCGCCCGCTACGCGAAACGGGTGGCCTCGCCGGCCGTCGATTTGTCGCTGTTCCGAGTACGAACTTTCTCCATCGGCGTGCTGGCCGGCGGCCTGTGCCGCATCGGGTTGAACGGCACGCCGTTCCTGCTGCCGCTGATGCTGCAAGTGGGCTTCGGGCTGAGCCCGGTCGTCTCCGGCTCGTTGGTCTTTCTGGGCAGCGGCGGCGCGCTGACGATCCGCGTGTTTATCAAGCCGCTGCTGCGGACGAGCGGCTTCCGGTTGCTGCTGATCGGCAGCGCAGTCGCGTCCACCGCCATCCTCATCGCCTTCGGCTGCATCGGCCCGGCCACGCCGCATTGGCTGATCGGCGGCATCGTCATCGTGTTCGGCGTGATCCGCGCCACGCAATTCATCGCCTCCAACATGCTGTCTTACGCCGACACGCCGGACGGCAGGCTGAGCCAGGCCACCAGCCTGTTCGGCGCGGTACAGCAACTGACGGTCAGTTTCGGCGTCTCCGTCAGCGCCATCCTCCTCGGCCTGCTGAGCGGCGGCGGCCGCACGCTGACCCCCGCGCACTTCCAGGACGTGTTCTGGCTGATGGCGCTGCTGCCGCTGGCGGCGCTGCCGGGTTTTTGGCGGCTGCGGCGTGAGGATGGGGCGCAGGTAAGCGGGTGGAGAAGGGGGGAGGGGTGAGTGGGATTAGGATGAACATAATACAAAGACGACACCGGTAGTATGTATGATGGGCGGCGTGTTTTGAATGACACGAATAGCCTATACCGTTCGATACCTAAAATCCAGTGATGTTTAAATCTCAGGAACTCTTCGTGATAGAGATTCTCTTAATAGATCACGACGTTCCCAAAGCGAACGATACCAACTAGCCCTTTGCGACAGTTGATATTCGAGCATTCTCGTCTCTATAACGTAGTTGCGCGCAGCATCCGCAACGGTGCGCCCCCATTCATGATCATCGACCAGTCGGACCAAGTGCCTTTCCAAATCATCTGGGGTATCAAATAAGAGTCCTGTGCGACCATCCTCAATCACGTCCGAATAGACAACAGAACCCGCCAAGGCGACTACCCGATGGGCGGCGGCTTCGATATATTTCAAATCTGACTTGCAGGCATTAAACGGTGTCCGCAACAAAGGCATAAATGAGATCTCAGACATGGACAAGATGTTTTGATATACGCGATAGTCGCAAAGGGGCGTGAAATTCTTTTGCTCAGTTTGAAGCGAATCAAAAAAAACTCGGTCATTGACGACTTCAAATCGGATTCGTTTCCCAAACCGCTTGGCAATCGCATTTAGTACGCTCATGTAGGGCGGCCAGTCCTTGTCACGATTCAGCCCGGCAAAAAACAGCGTTACGCAGTCCGGATCAATGAAATTTCGCACTGTCGGCAAAACTGCGATTGCGTTGCGGAAAATTCCGACTTCCGGATTGTGTCGGGATAGTACAGAAGCAAGCGCGCTAGTCGTCGTCTGAACTGCGTGGACCGCTCGGAAGTTCTGTATATCGGGCCGCTGTAGGACCGGAATATAGTCCGGATGATCATCAAACTCGCAAACTACCAGCCATCCTTCTCTTATCAATTCCCTGACCCGGCCCAATCCCTGATTTCCGGCCAACAATGGACGATGCAGGATAAATATTTTTCGGTCTTCTACGCGCAAAGATGGCGGATCTCCATTCGACACCACTATTGCTAAAAGACTGGGGTCCGCCCTGAGAGCTTGCATGGGTTCGACCACGCGCACCTCGCTCACGCCCCCCACAGGCGTCAGCATCGTGGAGACCACGGCCAGTGGTGCCGTCACGGGCTGGCGGCGTGCCCGCCAAATATGGTGCGTCGGCGCGATACGTCGCGCATATGCAACCAAATCAATACCCATTTCTGTGAGCATTGGAGCAACGCGGTCAAGAAAAATGTCAGTGAGTTCAAAGTCAGACCCGTACGGAATCGAATCAACCACGAAAAGGCCAATTCGCGACAATGCGCCTCGAATTTGATCTTCCACCAAGAAGTTTGCCTGCCCCCGCTCAGCGAACCCCTCATTCGCGTCTGCCAAGGCTCCCTTCAAGCGTCCTTCTACGATGCTCCAATGATCCATATTCGGAACACACATTATGATGGAACCGTCTTCAGTCAGAAACTCCATATGACTCTCAAGAATTTGCCAAGGTGCCAGCGTTTGCGTGAACGCGGGACCATAGACAATACAATCTACGGCAGATTTAGCGATGTCTGCACCAAATGGTGTTGGATTTTCATCCAGGTCAGCGAAATAAACCGAATCCAATCTTGTTTTTGCGAGCTGTACGGCATCCTCGTCATCCTCAATTCCGATGATTGTGGCCTTCGGGTTCCGGCGCTTGTACTCCTCGCCGAGCACTCCCGCACCGCATCCGACATGTAAAATAAGACGAGAAGCACTGGGGATTCGGTAAATCAAATCAAAATTGAAAATATCACAGTAACTCATTCTACTCACGAGAACCTAATTCCTCGCTAAACAATTCATCAGCAGTTCCGGATCGGCAATTTAATTGCGCACGGACTCCGGACGTCCGATTCCGACATAGGTAAAGCCCTCGGCGCGCATGGCGCTAGGATCGAAGATGTTGCGCAGATCAACAATCACCTTGCCAGCCATGACGTCACGCAGGAACCCGGGAGAAATGGCGCGAAATTCATTCCATTCCGTTATAACAACAAGACAATCAGCGTCTTTTGCCACTTCATGGACGTTGCAGCAGTAAGTCACGGAGGCAGGAAGCATCGGCCGTGCCTGATCCATCCCTTGCGGATCGAAAGCTTTTACGTTGGCTCCGAGATCCACGAGCCTCGTGATGATCGGAATTGACGCCGCCTCACGCATGTCGTCGGTTTCGGGCTTGAAGGTCAGGCCCAGCACGCCGATCGACAGATCTCTCACATTCCCGCTGCAGGCTGCGACGATCCGGTCGGCCATTTGGGCCTTGCGCGTGTCGTTCACGTCTACCAGCGTTTCGACCAAGCGGCTGGGTGCGCCTGCGTCTCGCGCGATACGAACGAGCGCGAGGGTATCCTTGGGAAAACAAGATCCCCCGAAGCCCGGGCCGGGATGCAGGAACTTGCGTCCAATCCGCCCGTCCAGTCCGACGCCGCGGGCCACGTCATGCACATCCGCTCCAACCCGCTCGCAGACGTCCGCGATCTCGTTGATGAACGTAATCTTGAGTGCCAAAAACGCATTGGCGGCATATTTTGTGAGTTCGGCAGCCTCGAGTCCGGTGAAGACAATTGGTGTTTCAATCAGGAACAGGGGCCGATAGAGCCGTTGCAAAACTTCGCGGGCGCGTTCGCTGTCCGCACCGATAACCACACGGTCCGGCCGCATAAAGTCGCCGATCGCGTTGCCTTCCCGTAGAAATTCAGGATTGGAAGCAACGTCGACCTCCACGGTCGGTCGCTGTTGCTTGAGTATCTCCGCAATGCGGCGACCGGTGCCGACTGGCACCGTCGATTTCGTGACGATGACAGTGTAGCTATCAATTGCCGCCGCTATTTGCTCGACCGCCGCATAGACGTACGTCAGGTCGGCGTGTCCATCGCCACGTCGCGTCGGTGTTCCAACGGCGATGAAGACAGCTTCGGCACCTCTGACAGCCGCCCCGATGTCGTTTCCGAACGTCAGCCGCCCCGCCGCGACGTTGGACGTAACCAGCTTCTCCAACCCAGGTTCATAGATCGGCATGCGCCCCTCGCGGAGAGCAGAAAGCCGTGCCGGGTCTGCCTCGACGACCGCAACCGAGACGCCGAATTCCGCAAAGCAGGCCCCCGACACAAGGCCGACATATCCACCGCCTATCATGGCGACCCGCATGGTATTGTTCCTCTCTCGACCTCGCAGCCAACCCAATCATGCATTAGCATATAGTCTGGTCGCGCGTATCGAGGGCGTGCGTCAAGCCCCGGCCGGAGCGGGCTAAGGTGCCGCCGGCTTGTTCCTCTCGGAACGACCTGAGATCTGCTCGTTGAGAGCAGCCTGAGCGTGTCGCTCGCTCAATGCGCGCGCCTCCGCTTGCCTGGCGCTAAGGATGCGCTCAACGACCGCCTCGGCGGCCCGAGCCGCCCCGAGATCAGCTCTGGCCCGTGCCGTTGAAGCTGCTGCCACCCGATGGCGCTCCATAGCCACGCCTTGCATATGCCGGGCTTTCGGCAACCACGCGGCAAGCGCCTCAACCGCGTGGTCGTCGGCGCTGGGCTCGGACGCCGCGACAATTGCCTGCTGAATCTCCCTTGCTGCATCCGCCTCAGCGATAGACGCATCATGTTCGGCTGCCAGTGCGGCCACCAGTGCCGCCTTGGCTTGGTCGAGCGACATCCGCCGAACTTTCAGGAGGCTGAGGAGAGGGGACTTGGACATGGATCACCTTGTTGCATGGCCAGTTTGAGTTGCACAAAAGAGGCAGTCAGATCGGGACATACGTGACGATCTTGTTGCAAAACTGCCTCGATCCTGGGCGCCAGGGCGAGCGCTGCATCGACACCGGGGTCGGCCCCGGGGCGATAAGCACCAAGCCGAACAAGATCGGCAACATCCCTGTAGGTTGCCATGATTTGTCGCGCCTCTAACGCCAAGCCATTTTCAGATGGTATGTTGCAGGCTGGCACCGTCCGCGAGAGCGACCGAAGAATGTCCACTGCTGGGAAGCGGCCGCGCTCCGCGATTTGGCGGTCGAGGATGACATGGCCGTCTAGAAGCCCGCGGACGCTGTCGGCGACCGGCTCGTTCAAGTCATCTCCCTCGACCAGTACAGTGAAGAAGGCCGTAATATGGCCGCTCGGTTGCAAACCCGGCCCCGCCCGTTCCAGCAACTGCGGCAGATCCGCGAACACGCTGGGCGGATACCCGCGGCTTGCCGGGGGTTCGCCGGCCGCGAGTGCGATTTCCCGCAGGGCCTGACAGAAGCGTGTGATGCTGTCCATCACGAGGAGTACTTCCTTTCCGCAATCACGAAAGTGTTCCGCTATGGTCATCGCGGCATAGGCGGCCTCTCGACGCATCAATGGACTGGCGTCCGAGGTTGCTACGACAACGACCGATTTTGCGGCGCCCACGGGGCCAAGTTCATCCTCAAGGAACTCCCGAACTTCCCGTCCACGCTCTCCCACCAGCGCGACGACACTCACGTCGCAGGCAGCATTGCGCGCGAGCATGGCAAGCAGTGACGACTTACCGACGCCCGATCCGGCGAACAGGCCAAGACGCTGGCCATGACGACATGTGACAAAGAGGTCCAGTGCTCTGACCCCCAAGCTGATCCGATCACCCAGACGTGCCCTTTGCGTCGCCTCGGGTGGCGTAGCCCGGACCGGACGAGACTGACGTCCGGCGCGCGCGAGCGGAGGTCCGCCGTCAAGGGGGCGGCCTAGCGGGTCCACAACCCGACCAATCCAGTCGTCCGACACGTCAAGACCCGAGGAGAAGCTATTGATTGGTGCGGAGACCGTGACGCCAAGTCCCAACCCGTCGGGAGAGCAAAAGAACATCGTGTGAACGACGTCGCCGCCAACGGCGACAATTTCCGCCATCGCAGACATGCCCTGTCGCGTATGAACGGTCAGGCGGTCTCCGAGGGAAAGATGGGGCGCCAGTCCGAGAACGTCGCCACTGTGCCTCGAGGCGGAAGCTAGACGTCCCTCCCAATGAGCCGGTGTCAACGCCTCGACGGCGGCTGCCGCCGCGTTAACGCGCGAGGCGAGAGTGCTCGCTTTCGTCAAAAATTGCTCCACAGGCCAATTTTGATCCGAACGACGGTTTGATGCTCGATAATTGGTGAAAAATCTGTGGATTTTCAGATTCGATGGTGATACATGACAACCTATGGTGGTAGATGGGGCGGCCAATGCGGGTACTTCTGGTTGAAGATGACGTTACCGCAGCACGCGGTATAGCTCTGATGCTGAAATCGGGTGGAGCGGTGGTCGATACAGCCGATACCGGCGAAGAGGCGCTCGAGCTTGTACGCCACTATGACTACGATATTGTCGTACTGGATTTAATGCTGCCGGATATGGAGGGTTACGACGTTGTACGTCGCATGCGCGCTAGCCGAATAGATGTACCAGTATTGATTCTGTCCGGACTTTCCCGCCCGCAAGCCAAGGTCAAAGGGCTCGGCGTTGGGGCTGATGATTTTATGACAAAGCCGTTCGACAAGGCGGAACTGTTAGCCAGAATGCAGGCGGTCGTCAGGCGTAGCAAGGGATTTAGCCAACCCATTTTAGTGATTGGTTCTTTGCGCCTCAACCTGGACAGCCGAGAAGTGAAAGTTAGTGGTGTCACGGTTCATCTTACCGGCAAGGAATACGCCATTCTTGAGCTATTAGTCCTTCGAAAGGGCATGGTATTGACCAAGGAGGCATTCTTGAATCATCTGTATGGTGGTATGGACGAACCAGAGATGAAGATTATTGATGTTTTTATATGCAAACTTCGTAAAAAACTTGCCGCAGCAGGCGCCGACGGGTTGATCGGGACAGTCTGGGGGCGTGGCTATACGATGCGTGACGTTGCTGCTGAACGTCCTTCGGTCGAAGCAGTTCCGTCGATGGGCGAGCGATCCCTAACCGCCGCGTAGACCAGATGCTTCCCTGATATAAGGTCGACCCATTCCGTACGATGGACCGAACCGCCCTGCCAGAGGCCCGTTCGTGGCGTAGGCCTGTAGTCGTTTTGTAAAGACCATTCTGACCGTGGTCTGTCTCCGAAGCAGTTTGGGCTGCGTTTTTTGATTGAATTGGTTTGGTCCACCCTGATCGGCGTTCGTCGCGACGCGAACACGCTTTCCCTCGACGTCCTTCTTGACGGATCGGCGGCTCCGGTAGACGTATATGGGGAACAGGCCGTGCCCGCGCGGCAGGGGAAAAAGGGCCGGAACGCTGCCATGACTGCTACTCCTATCGTGCGTCCGGCCGACCTCGCCGCGCTGATCGACCATACCATTCTCAAACCTGAGACTACCGCCGATCAGGTGCGGCGCTATTGCGCAGATGCGATTGACCACCGGCTGTTCGCGGTCTGCGTCAATCCGGTGTTCGTGCCGGTGGTCGCCAAGGCGCTCGCCCAATCTCGAGTTGCGACCTGCTCCGTCGTCGGCTTCCCGTTCGGCGCGGTCGCGACGGCGAGCAAGGTGGCCGAGGCCGAACGGGCCGTCGGGGAAGGCGCCGGAGAGATCGACATGGTGATCCATATCGGCGGGTTGAAAGCAGGCGACTATGATTCGGTACGCGCGGACATCGCGGCAGTCAAGAAGGCCTGTGGCAAGGCGCTGCTGAAGGTGATCATCGAAACATGCTTTCTGACCAACGATGAAAAGCGCGTGGCCTGCGTGCTGTCGAATGAAGCGGGCGCCGACTTTGTGAAGACCTCCACGGGATTCGCTAGCGGTGGGGCGACGGTCGCCGACATAACATTGATGCGCGAAACGGTTGGCCCCGAAATGGGCGTTAAGGCTTCGGGCGGCGTGCGCGACTTTGCGGCGGCGCTGGCGATGGTGCAGGCGGGCGCCAACCGCATCGGTACCAGCAACGGCGTCGGCATCGTGACCTCGGTGGTGCTATGACGTGCGTGCATTTGTTTCGCGCGCTGTTCGGCGAGCGGGAGCGGGCATTCATCGAGACCGGTGGAGTTCAAGTTTCGTTGTTCCGCTACGATACCGGCGTGGAGGCGGTCCGTCTCGCCAACGCGCTGGGCTACGTCATCGTGCTGCCTTATATGGGCCAGATGGTGTGGGACGTGAGTTTTGCTGGCGTCTGCATGACAATGGGCAGTATGTTCGCCGCTCCGCGTCCGGCCGCTACGATTGTTGAGACATATGGCTGCTACGCGTATCATAGTGGCTTACTTCGCAATGGTAACCCCGGCCCGCACGATACCCATGCGCCACATGGCGAGATGCCGTGCGCGCCGATGCAGTCTGCTTCGATCGAACTCGGCACCGATGCGGAGGGCGCGTTCGTCCGTCTCGTGAGCGAGCGCGAATACATAATGGGATTCGGCGCGCACTATGTCGCCCGTCCGACCGTGACGCTGCGGCCGGGCGTATCTTTGTTCGATATCGCGATGCACGTCGCGAACGTCGGCGGTGCCCCGATGGACCTGATGTATATGTGCCATATCAATCCGATTTTCGTGGAGGACGCGCGAATCGTGCAGCCCGCGCCCTGGACGCCAGAAAGCGTGAGGGTGCGCACGGCGATTCCACTGCATGTTCCAAAACCGCCCGAATTTTTGGCGCAGATCGCAGACTTGGAGCGCTACCCGCAGGGCATGGAAATTCTTGATGCGGTGCAAAGCTATTTTCCCGAGCAGGTCTTCTACCTCTACGACCTACACGCGGATGCCGCCGGCGACACGCACCTGATGCTCCGCCGGCCGGAAGGCGATGGCTTCCTGATCTCATACGATCTGAAAAAATTCCCGCAGACCGTGCGGTGGCTGATGCGAAATGCCGATCAGCGCGTCGCGGCCTTCGCGTTGCCCGCCACCTGCCTTCCCGAAGGCTATACGGCAGAGAAGGCGGCCGGCCGCGTGCAGAGCCTCGCCCCCGGCGCCAGCGCCGACTTCACGGTCCGAACCGGCTATCTCGACAGCGCGGCGGCCGCCGCGATGGACCATACAATCCGGAGCCTGTAACCGATGCCCCGCATCGCCGTCGTCGGCAGCAACATGACTGATCTTGTCACGTATGTTACCCGGATGCCGGCGCGCGGCGAGACGCTAGAGGCGCCGCGCTTCGAAATCGGGCCGGGCGGCAAGGGCGCCAACCAGGCGGTCGCGGCGGCGCGGCTTGGCAGCGACGTGCTGATGGTCAGCAAGGTCGGGGACGATGTGTTCGGCCGCAACACGCTGGCGAACTTTGCGGCGCAGGGCATCGATTCCCGCTATGTCGGCGTGGTCGAAAGTGCGTCGAGCGGCGTCGCGCCGATCTTTGTCGAGCCGTCAGGCGAAAATTCCATCCTGATCGTCAAAGGCGCCAACAATTATTGCCTGCCGCTCGATGTCGATGCGGCGGCCTCTGATCTGCTTTCCAGCAACATCATCCTGCTGCAACTCGAAATCCCGTTGGAGACAGTCTATCACACCGTCGCGTTGGCGACGGCGCATGGCCGCACCGTGGTGCTCAACCCGGCGCCGGCGACGCGCGACCTCGATCTTTCCAAGTTGCGCGACGTGGCGTTCTTCACGCCGAACCGGGGCGAGCTTGCGCTGCTCACTGATCTGCCGACCGAGACGCTGCCGCAAATCGAAATTGCCGCACGCAAACTGATCGCGGGCGGCATTCGCACCGTGATTGCCACGCTCGGACATGACGGGGTCTATCTGGTCACGGCGGAGGAGGCGACGCATGTCCCAAGCGTCGAAGTGACGCCGGTGGACACGACCGGCGCGGGCGATGCGTTCATCGGCAGTTTCGCGCATTTCCTGGCGGGCGGCAGCGACGTGGCGCAGGCGCTGCATTGGGCGGTGCGCTACGCCGCGCACTCCGTCACTGCGCGCGGCACGCAGAAATCCTATGGCGACATGGCGGCGTTCCGCGCCTTCTGCGCGGCTGTGCCGGGGGGCGTGCCGGCATGACCGATTTGTTTGCCGATCTTGCCGGCAAGATCGTGCTTGTGACGGGCGCCAGCACCGGCATCGGTGCGGCCGTCGCGCGTGGCTTCGGCGCGGCGGGTGCGCGTGTGTGCGTGCATTATAACAGCAGCGCCGATGCAGCCGAGGAAGTCGTCGCGGCGATCCGGGCCGGCGGCGGGGGCGAGGCATGGGCGGAACAGGCCGACCTTGGCACCGAAGGCAACGCGGCGGCGTTGGTGCAGCGCGTTGCCGCGCGGGCAGGCGGACTCGATGTACTGATCAACAACGCCGGCGATTTGATGGGCCGTACGCCGTTCGCCGAGACGGATTCGGCACTGTATCACCGCCTGGTCAATCTGAACGTCACGTCGCTCGTCGAGGCCAGCCATGCCGCGTTGCCGCATCTGCGCGCGAAGGGCAAAGGTGTCATCGTCAACACCACGTCCATCGCCGCGCGCAACGGCGGCGGCCCGGGCACGATTCTGTACGCAATGACGAAGGGTGCCGTGTCCACCTTCACGCGCGGACTTGCCAAGGAAGTCGCCAAGGATGGCATTCGCGTCAATGGCGTTGCCCCCGGCATTATCGCGACACCGCTGCACGATCGCTTTACCTCGCCCGCGCAGATGGCGGCGCTGGTCGCTACCATCCCGATGAGTCGCGCCGCGTCGGCAGAAGAATGTGTTGGCGCCTATCTGTTTCTCGCGAGTGAATCGCTGAGCGGCTACATCACCGGGCAGATCATCGAAGTGAATGGGGGCCAGTTGATGCCGTAGCGCGTCACGATATCGATCGGGGACCATAGGAGAAACCCATGCGCGTCGCTATCGTCGGCGCCACCGGCAATGTCCGCACCCGCCTCGTCGCCGAACTGGCCGGTCTCGGCCACTATGTCACCGCCATCGCCCGCAATGTCGCCAGCCTCGCGGCGTAGCCTAACGTAACGCCCGTCACCGGCGACGCGAGCGATCCGGCGGCGCTAGCATCATCGCTTGCCGGCCACGACGCGGTTATCAGTAGCCTGTGGTTCCTCGGCAACAACACAGCAGACCTGATCGCCGCCGGCCGCCTATTTTCTGCCGGGCGAGCGCACCGGCAAGTTCCGGCTGGGCCTGGACACGCTGATCGCCGGCCCCGATCACCAAAGTTCGATCTCCTACGATGATTTCGCCGTCGCGGCGGCCGACGAACTGGAGGACTCGAAGCACATCAGGGCGCGCTTTACGATCGGCTACTGAGCCGCCACCGGCGCGTGCTGCTTCGGCTTGGCCTTCCGGCGGAGTTCCACGATCTCCGCCGCCGCCGCCGCCGCTGTCCGCACCACCTGATCGCGTCCGGCTTGGTACTGCACCGGGCCGGGCAGTGCGATGCTGTATTGCGCCGCCGCGCGCACGGTGAACGACGGATCCACCAGATGCGGGCGGCCGAGTGCCACCAGATCGGCACGGCCTGCGGCCAGGATGGTGTTGATCTGGTCGGCCGTGGTGATGCTGCCGACGCACATCGTCGCCACATCGGCGTCGTTGCGAATCTGGTCGCTGAACGGCGTCTGAAACATGCGGCCGTAGATCGGCTTGGCATGCGGCGTCGTCTGGCCGCTGGACACGTCGATCAAATCCACGCCAGCGCGAATGAACGCGCGCGCGACCTCCACGGAATCCTCGCCGACGATGCCGCCATCCTGCCAGTCGGTGGCGGACAGGCGTACCGACATCGGTCTGTCTGACGGCACCACGGCCCGAATCGCGTCAAAAATCTCCAGCGGGAAGCGCACACGACTTTCCAGGCTGCCGCCGTACTCGTCGGTGCGAAGATTGGTCAGCGGAGAAATGAAGCCGCCGAGCAGATAGCCGTGCGCGCAATGCAGCTCCAGCATATCGAAGCCGGCGCGCACCCCGCGTCGGGCGGCATCCACGAATGCGTCGCGCACCGCATCCATATCATCGCGCGTCATCTCGTGCGGAGTCTGACTGTCCTGATAATACGGCAAGGGCGAGGCCGCCATGATTGGCCACGCACCTTCCGGCAGCGGCCGGTCCATGCCCTCCCACATCAATTTCGTCGCACCCTTGCGGCCGGAATGGCCGAGTTGCAGACACAGCTTCGTCGAACCTTGCGCGTGCGCGAAGGCGACGATGCGTGTCCATGCCGCTTCCTGCGCGTCGCTCCACAACCCGGCGCACCCCGGCGTGATGCGCCCGGTCGGCGAGACGCACACCATCTCCGTGAACAGCAATCCGGCGCCGCCCATCGCGCGGCTGCCGTAGTGGACGAAGTGGAAATCGCCCGGCATCCCGTCGGTCGCCGAGTACATGCACATTGGGCTGACGACGACACGATTGCCGACCGTCAGCCCGCGCAGCCGAAACGGCTGGAACATCGGCGGCAATGGCTTGTCCACGTTCACGTCGAATCCGGCGGCCCGCACGTCGCGGGCAAACATCTTGTCCATCTCATCGACGAACGCCGGCGCCCGCAACCGTAGATTGTCGTAGGTGATGGATTTGGAGCGCGTCATCAGCCCGAACGCGAATTGCTGCGGGTCCATGTGCCGGAAGCGGTCCAGATGCTCAAACCACACCAGCGATACATCCGCCGCATGCTGCGTCCGCTCCACCTCACCGCGCCGCGACCCCTCGAAGTTTGCCAACGCCTCTGCGACATTCGATGTCGCACGAAAACTTTCGAACAGCGCGATGGCGTCCTCCATCGCCAGTTTGGTGCCGGAGCCGATTGAAAAATGCGCGGTCGATTTCGCATCGCCCAGCAACACGACATTGCCCATCACGCTGCGCGCATTGCGGATCATCGGGAATTGCCGCCACAGCGAGCGGTTGGTGGTCAGCGCGTGCCCGTTCAGATCGTCGGAAAAAACGCCTTGCAGGAAGCGCGCACTCTCCGTCTCGTCCATCCGTTTCAACCCGGCACGCGCGAATGTCGCCGCGTCCGTTTCGATCACCCAGGTCGAGCGCCCTGGTTCGTATTGGTAGGCGTGGCCGATGAAGATACCGTGTGGCGTTTCGCGAAAGCAGAACGTGAATGCATCGAGCGGCTTGGTCGAGCCCATCCAGGCGAAGCGGTTCGGCCGCAAATCGACGGACGTGCCGAAATGCGCGCGGTACCGTTCGCGCACCATCGAATTGATCCCGTCCGCGGCAACGATCAGGTCGGACCCGGCGAACGCTTCCAGGCTTTTGACGTCTTCGGAAAACGTGAGCGTCACGCAGAGCGCGCGGCACCGCTCCTGCAACAGAAGCAACAGCGTCCGCCGCGAGCAGCCGCAGAATCCATTGCCACCGACGCGATGCACGGTGCCCTTGAAGCGAATTTCGATGTCGTCCCAGTAGGCGAACGCTTGCGTGATGGCGCTGTAACTCGCGGGATCGTATTTTTCGAACGTCTCCAGCGTCTGGTCGGAGAACACCACGCCGAAGCCGAACGTGTCGTCCGCCCGGTTGCGCTCATGCACCGTGATGTCCAGTTCCGGCCATGTCTGCTTCATCAGGATGGCGAAATACAGGCCCGCCGGGCCGCCGCCGAGAATGGAGATTCGCACGCTGGCTCTCCGACATCAATGAGGGTATTTTAGACTTGAAACATCTTTCTCGCAATGGTGGGATGTGGGACGGACGAGGGAGGCAGCAATGGAGCCGGCGGGGCGACATGCCCTGGTCACGGGCGGCGGACGCGGCATCGGGGCTTCGATCGCGGGGGCGCTGACCGGGGCGGGCGCCGTGGTAACGGTTGTGGGCCGAAACACTTCGCTCCTGGCCGGCATAGTCGCGGCGGGAGACGCTGCCGGCTGGGTGCAGGCTGACGTGACGGACACAGACTCGCTCGCCACCGCCGTTGCTCGGGCCGAGGCCGCGCAGGGTCCGCTCGCTATCCTGGTCAACAACGCCGGCGCCGCCGAGACCGCCCCGCTGGCCCGCACGGATCGCGCATTGTGGGACCGGATGCTGGCGGTCAATCTGACCTCGGTGTTCGAGGCGATGCGGCTGGTGGTGCCCGCCATGTCCGTGCGCGGCTACGGCCGCGTGGTCAACATCGCTTCCACCGCCGGGCTGACCGGCTATCCGTACGTGGCGGCCTATGTCGCGGCCAAGCACGCCGTCGTCGGGCTGACGCGGGCGCTGGCGCTCGAACATGCCAAATCCGGCGTCACGATCAACGCCGTCTGCCCCGGCTTTACCGGTACCGATCTGCTGGCCAACAGTGTCGCCTCGGTCGCGTCCAAATCCGGTCGCCCGGCCGCCGATATTCTGGCCAGCTACGTCCGCGCCAATCCGCAAGGCCGCCTCGTGCTGCCCACGGAAGTCGCCGCTGCCGTGCTGTTCCTGTGCGGGCCCGGGTCGGGTGCGATGACCGGCCAGTCCATCGCGGTGGCCGGCGGAGAAATCCTGTGACGGATAAAACGCCGGACGCCGAAACTCGCCTCGCCGCCGCGCCCGGCCAGCCGCCCGCCGACCATCGCGAGGAGCTGCGGCTGTGGCTGCGCTTGCTGACCTGCACCAACCTGATCGAAGGCGAGGTGCGCACCCGCCTGCGGGCAAAGTTCGACGTGACGCTGCCGCGCTTCGACCTGATGGCGCAGTTGGAGAAGGCGCCGGAGGGGCTGACGCTCGGCGATCTGTCCCGCCGTATGATGGTTTCCAACGGCAACATCACCGGGCTTGTCGAGCGTCTTGCCGAAAGCGGGCATGTGCTGCGCGTCGCGCACCCGACCGACCGGCGCATCGCCTACGTCAAGTTGACGGAGGCGGGCCACGCCGCCTTCGCCGAGATGGCGGGGGTCCATGCCGGCTGGATCGCTGGGTTGTTTTCCGCTCTGCCGCCGGCCGACCTGCGCACCCTGTTGCGCCTGCTCGGCGCGTTGAAGCAATCGGTGCGCGGGGCCAATGCCGGTGACGAGATATGACGCTGACCGTGCTGCAACCGCCCGGCTGGCCACGCCCGAAAGGCTACGCAAACGGCATGGCCGGCACCGGCCGCGTCGTCGTGGTCGCGGGCCAGATCGGCTGGGACGCGGACGGCCGGTTCGCGAACGGCCTGCCCGCCCAGATCGGCCAGGCGTTGCGCAATATCCTGGCCGTGCTGGCCGAAGCGGGCGGCGGGCCGGAGCACATCGCTCGTCTGACCTGGTACGTCACTGACATTCCGGCCTATCGCGCCAGCACGGCGGCGCTGGCGCCCGTGTGGCGCGAGGTGATGGGCCGGAACTTTCCGGCCATGGCGGTCGTCGGCGTCGCAGCCCTGGTGGAACGGGACGCGCTGGTGGAAATCGAGGCGACCGCCATCCTTCCCGATTGACCGCGCCTCGCGCCGGCGCGACGCTTGCCGCATCGCAGCATGGCGAGGGCAAAATGTCGGAAATCCCGATCGTCGATGTGGCCGGACTGCGCTCACCGCATCTGCGCGAGCGGCAGGCGGTCGCCGCCGCCATGGGGCAGGCGGCGCGCGGCACCGGCTTTCTGTATGTCGTCAACCACGGCATCCCCGCGACCCTGTTGCACGCCACCTTCTCCGCCGCCAAGGCGCTGTTCGACCTGCCGGCGGCGCAGAAGCAGGCGCTGGACATCCGGCACTCCCCCCACAATCGCGGCTACGCCGGCCTCGGCACCGAGCAACTGGACGAGACGGCCGTGCCGGACCTGAAGGAAGCCTTCAACATCGGCTTCGACCTGGCACAAGACGACCCGGAATTGCTGGCGGGCGTGCCGTTTCGCGGCCTCAATGTCTGGCCCGACCTGCCCGGCTGGCGGACGACGATGCTGGCGTATTTCGACGCCTGCATGAATTTGAGCGTCATCATGCACCGGGGTTTTGCGCTTGATCTCGGCATTGACGAGGAGTTTTTTACCGGCCTGATCGACCGCCCAATGGCCACGCTGCGGATGCTCCGCTATCCGAACCGCGACCCGGCCACGCCCTCGGACGCCTTGGGCGCCGGGACCCATACCGACTACGGCAACATCACGCTGCTGGCGGTGGACGGGGTGCCCGGGCTTGAAGTCCGCCGCCGCGACGGGACCTGGATCGACGCGCCAACCGTGCCGGGTGCGCTAGTGGTCAATATAGGCGACTTGCTGATGCGCTGGACCAACGACATCTACATCTCGACCCCCCATCGCGTCCGCCAACCCGAAAAGCAGCGCCATTCGCTGGCGTTCTTCCTTGACCCGAACCCGGACGCCAGCGTCTCCGTGCTGCCCGCATGCCTCCCGCCAGGCGAGACGGCGAAATACCCACCGATCACCGGCGCTGCCTATTTGCGCTCGCGGTTGGACGCCACCTACATCGGCGCCGGCTAGCCGCCGACGATTCTGCGGTCACTGCTCCGGTCAACCGCGCGGCGACGTGAGGAAGGGCGGCGGATAGAGATTCGCAGCCTTATGGGACGGCGTCTTCCGGCCGATCGAAGCCCCGGATCAAGAGCATCGCCGCGGCGCCGGAGCGGCATAGGGATTGCCTGTTGGCGTCCGTACGCGTCATACCTGCGGCGTCTCATCGGGCCAGACACAATGAATTCACGCGCTACCGGTACGACACGCATCGACCTCGTCGAACTGACCGTCGCTCAGGTGCAGGCCGGGTTGACCTCCGGCGCGTTCACCTGCGAGGCGCTGACGCAAGCGTGCCTTGACCGCATCGCCGCCTTCAACCCGCACTACAACGCCATCATCTTCCTCAATCCGGCGGCACTCGACGATGCCCGTGCCGTCGACCGTAGGCGCGCGGCCGGCGAAACCCTGCCGCCGCTGGCCGGCGTGCCGGTCGTCATCAAGGACCCGATGGACATGGTCGGCTTCCCGACCACCGCCGGCTGGTCGCTTTTGCATAGTGGCACCGGCGGCGTCGACCTGCTGCCCGCCACCGACAGCCCGGTGGTCGCCCGAATGCGGGCCGCCGGCGCCATCATGCTCGGCAAAACCAACGTGCCGGTGCTGAGCGCCAGCGGCAGCCATGCAAACGATAGCTGGGCCGGCCCGACGCTGAACGCGGCCGCGCCGGACTGCGTCCCCGGGGCCAGTTCCTCCGGAACCGCGACCGCCGTCGCCACGTCCATGGCCGTGCTTGGGCTTGCGGAGGAGACTGGCGGCTCGATTCAGAATCCCGCCTCGGCACAGGGCTTGGTCGGCATCAAGCCCACGTTCGCCCTGGTACCGAATTCTGGGGTGGTGCCGCTGGCGAGCCAGCGGGACGTGGTGGGGCCGATCGCTCGTTGCGTGCGCGACGCCGCCTTGTGTCTCGACGTGCTCGCCGGGTTCACGATGGCGGACCCGAAAACCACGGCCAGCATCGGCAAGATCCCCAAAGGCGGCTATACCGAGCGGCTGAGCGCCACCGCCTTACAGGGCAGGCGGTTGGGCCTCTACGGGCCCGGGTGGCGCGATCAGCCGCTGTCGCACGCTACGACCGTTCTATACCAGCGCGCCCAGCGCGAGATCGCGGCGCGCGGGGCCACGCTGGTGGCCGACCCGTTTCAGGGAAGCGGGTTCGCCGGCATCGCCCGCCCCGTGCCGGGCCCCGGCCGCTTCGATGTGCGTGGACTGGAATCCTTGCCGTACGACCTGCAATGCTACCTTCAGCGCCTGGGCCCAAGGGCGGCCTTGCGCAGCTTCGCGGACTTTGCCCAGGTTACCGCAGCGCAGGACGCCTTCGGCCCCAAGGGCGTGCTACGATACCTCGCCGAGTTGCCGGCGTTTAAGGACTGTCTGGCAGACCCAAGCGTGCCCCCCGACATGTCCGAATTCGCGACCGCTCGCGAGGCCTATCTCGACGTTTTCACCAGCGTTATGGACGCGCATCATCTCGACGCCCTGGTGTTCCCGCAGATGCGTGACCCGCTGCCGCCGCTGCATGGCGGGGAGCCGATTCATGAAACCACCGTGAGCGAGATCAACATTTCCGGCCTGCCGGGCGTTGTCGTCCCGGCTGGCGCATACGATTCCGGGTCTCCATTCTGCCTCATATTCGTCGGCCACCGATGGAGCGAGCCCGATTTGCTCGCTTTCGCATTCGACTACGAGCAGGCCACGCAGTACAGAACCGCGCCAACCCTGACCGGCACGGCGTGATCGGCGTCTTTGATGGTGGCGGAGGGAGTGGGATTCGAACCCACGGTACGCTTTCACGCACACACGCTTTCCAAGCGTGCGCCTTAAGCCACTCGGCCATCCCTCCAGGCACGGGCGTCACATGCCGCATGCGGCAAGGTTGGTGCAAGAGGGTTCCGACGACCTAGCGAAGGGCTGGGCCTTGATCGCACATGATTGTCATGTTGCAAGACAGTCGGACAAGCTAGCGGTCTCCACAGGGAAGCGATCCGGGGCGCCCGAATAACCAGCCCTGGCCGAACTCCACGCCGAGTACGCGCATCAGGTGCGCCTCCTCCAGGGTCTCGACCTGTTCGGCGATCACGCGGGCGCCCACGGCCGCTGCGAGGTCCACCATCGAGGTGACGAAACTCCGCTCCCGCGTGCCCAGCGGAGCGCGGCGGACATATTGGCCGTCGATCTTCAACACATCGATCTGGAAGTCCCGCAGGTAGCGGAATGCTGCGGCGCCGGCGCCGAAATCGTCCAGGCACACGCGTACGCCATGGGCCCGCAACTCGGCGATGCGGGTGGCGGCGCCGGCCGTGTCGCCGATTTCGACCGTCTAGGTCAGTTCGACCAGCAGGCGTCGGGCGACCGCCGGGCCTGCCTCGCGCGGGTCGGTCAGCACGCCCACGAGGCGCCGATGGAACCGCTCGTTCTGAATCGAGAGCCCTGATATGTTGACGGCAACGGCCGCGTCAGGTGCTGCGCGCAGCGCGGCCAGTGCTGTCTCGGCCACGGCACAATCCAGTTGCTCGGTGAGCCCCATCGCCTCCACCGAGACGACAAAATCCTGCGTGGTCTGCTCCGGGCCGACCAGCGGCGCGAACGGGCGCACCAGCGCCTCGCAATGATGCGTGCTTCGATCCACCAGCGAGACCACAGGCTGGTATTTCAACTGGAATTTGCGCGATAGGATCGCGTCCCGCGTCATGGCCACGCGGCCGGCGACCTCGGCCAGCACACTGGCCAGACTGCCGGTGCCGGCAACCAACCGCGCTGCCGCGATGCCGCCGGCGCGAAACTGCGACAAAGCGTAGCGCAGTGCCAGCACCGCCTGCGACGGCGCGAGCGCGGGGCTGCCCAGCGACATTCCGATGCCGTCCACCCGCGCGATACGCGCAGCGGGGCCGGCCCGGACCAAGGCGCTCAGCCGCGCGACCAGCACGTCCACCCCGCCGATATCCGACATCAGCACACCGAAGCGGCCCTCTCCGATGTCCTGTGCGGTGCCGTCCACGCCGGCCGCGCAGACCGTCTCGGCAATGCCGGCGCGCAGCACGCGCTGGTCGTCGGTGGACAATTGCGCGCGCATCTGCCGCCAGTTGCCGACCTCCACCAGCGCCAGTTCTGCTGCCACGCCGTCGCGCAACCGAGCCTCGGCCTCACGCGCAAACGTCCGCGAGTCGTCCGCTGCCTCTGCCTCCAGGGCAGGGGCGGTCGGCACCGGCCCAAGGGTGACGCAGATGCGCGGCGGTGCGCTGGGGACGACGATGGCGGCGAAGGTAGCCTGGGTGCGCGCGCTGTCGCTGAGCCGTACCACCATTGGCTGGAGCCGCCCGCGCGCCACCAGACCGCCGAGCCCCAGGTCCAGCCCGACATGGTCGGGCGGCGCGATCAGGAAGCGCAAATGCCGCCCCACCGCCGCCTCGGGCGCGATGCCCATGCGCTGGCGGAATGCGCCGGTGGCGAAGCGAATCAAGCCGTCCGTTGAGGCTTCCACCAACAGGTCTGCGCCGGCGAAGGCGAACGCGACAAACCGGTCGCGTGGCGGCGCGGTGGGGCAGGGGTGCATGCGGACGGATGCTGGGCGTGTGCGGTTAAGCGTGCGTGAAGGATGGGCTGGATATGGGAGCGTTACTGCCCCATGTTTCGTGCATCGTTTCACGCAGATTGATCGAGCCGTTCGATGACGCCGCTGCCCACGCCGCAACAGCTTCGCTACCTGCTGGCGCTAGCCGAACACCGCCATTTCGGCCGCGCGTCGGCGGCCTGCGCCGTCACCCAATCGACGCTCTCGGCCGGAATCCTGGCATTGGAGCGGCAGTTGGACTCGCATATCCTCGACCGCGACGGCGCCAAGCGGGTGGTGTTCACCACGCTCGGCCGCGAACTGGTCGGGCGGGCGCGGGCGGCGATGGCCGCGCTGTCGGCGATCGTGGAGGCGGCGGACGCGGCGCGCGCGCCGATGACCGGGCCTCTGCGACTGGGCGTGATCCCGACCGTCGGCCCGTTCCTGCTGCCGCGCTTCATGCCGGGGCTGCGCGAGGCGTTTCCTTTGCTGAGGCTGTATCTGCGCGAGGACACGACGGAGCGGCTGGTGGACCGGCTGGCGGGCGGGCAACTGGACGTCGCGCTGCTGGCGCTGCCGTGTGACTGCGGCGAGGCGGAGAGCTTTCCGGTGGTCCGCGACCCGTTCGTGGCGGCGCTGCCGCCCAACCATCCGCTCGCCGCCCTGTCGTCGGTGCCGGCTGCGGCGCTGGCTGGCGAGCGCCTGTTGTTGCTTGAGGACGGACATTGCCTCCGCGATCAGGCGCTGGCGGCCTGCGGCGTGGCGCGGCGCGACGATCACGATGGGTTCGCTGCCACCAGCCTCCACACGCTGGTGCAGATGGTGGCCGGTGGCCTGGGCGTGACGCTCCTGCCGCAACTGGCTGTCGATGCAGGGGTGGCGGAGGGTACGGATATCGTGCTGCGCCCGCTGGCCGGGGCCGGAGCGTGGCGGACACTCGGTTTCGCGTGGCGGCCGCACACGCCGCGGGCGGCGGACTACCGGGCGCTCGGGACCGTGCTGGAGCGGGCTTGCGGCCCGCTCATCCCTACGGCCTAATCGCCCGACAAGAACACTGGGAGTTCCGGCATGCACAGGCGTCTGATCGCGGCCCTCGCCGCGTTGCCACTGGTTGCGGCACCTGCTGCCTTTGCCGCCACGCCGCCCGATACTGTGGTGATCGCCAAGCAGATCGATGACATCATCTCTCTCGACCCCGGGGAGGACTACGAACTGTCGGGCGTCGAGATAGCTACCAATATCTACGACCGGCTGTTGCGCTACGAGGCGGAGGATGTGACCAAGCTGGTCGGCGGCGTGGCCGAAAGCTGGACCATCACGCCGGACGGGAAGGTCTTCACCTTCAAGCTCCGCCCGAACCAGGTATTTCAGGACGGCGCGCCGCTGACGGCCGACGATGTGGCGTTCTCGCTGCAACGGGTCGTCATTATGGACAAGACGCCCGCCTTCCTGCTGGACCAGCTCGGCTGGACCGCCGCCAACGTGAAGGATCTGGTGAAGGCGACGGCGCCCGATACGCTGCAATTCACCATCACCGCCGACCTCGCGCCCTCGCTGGTGCTGAACCTGATGACCTCCATCGTCGCCTCCGTGGTCGAGAAGAAGGTCGCAATGGAGCATGAGGTGAACGGCGACTTCGGCAATGCGTGGCTGAAGGCGCACTCGGCGGCGTCCGGCGCGTATAAGCTGGTCGCGTGGAAACCGAACGAGAGTGTTATCCTCGACGCCAATCCGAAATTTCGCCTCGGCGCACCCTTCAATCGGCGCGTGATCGTGCGGCATGTCCCCGAGACGGCGTCGCAGTTGCTACTGTTGGAAAAGGGCGATGTCGACATCGCGTTCAACCTGTCACCCGACCAGTTGACCACGCTGAACGGAAACAAGGACGTAAAGGTGGAGTCGTTTCCTGGTTCCGACAGTTGGTATATGTCGATGAACGTGGCTGACAACCGCCTGAAGAATCCGAAAGTACGGCAGGCGCTGAAATATCTGGTGGACTACGACGGAATGGTGAGCAGCTTCCTGAAGGGCAGGTTCTTCACCCATGAGACGTTCTTGCCGCAAGGCTTTCTCGGCGCGTTGGACTACAATCCGTTCAAGCTCGATCTGGCAAAAGCGAAGTCGTTGCTCGCCCAGGCGGGCTATCCGGACGGCTTCGAGTTGAAGATGGACGCGCCGAACACCTCGCCGTTCACCGAAATCGCGCAATCGGTACAACAGACGTTTGGCGAGGCGGGGATCAAGGTCAGCATCGTCCCCGGTGAACTGAAATCCGTCATCGGCGTCTATCGCGCGCGCAAACACCAGTTGCTGCTGGTGTCGTGGGGCCCGGACTATTTCGACCCGCACACCAACGCCGACAGTTTCGCCCGCAACACCGACAATTCCGACAAGCCGGCGACCAAGCCGCTGGCGTGGCGCAATTCCTGGTACATTCCGGAGATCAGCAAGGAAACTGCTGACGCGGCCAAGGAACTGGACACCGCGAAGCGCGTCGCGCTGTACGAGGATTTGCAGCGCAAGGTGACGGACGAGGGGCCGTTCATTCTGATGTTCCAGACGGCGCAGCCGATCGCCTCGCGCGCCAACGTCACCGGCTTCAGGGCTGGGCTGACCGAGGACATAACGTTCTACCGCCTGACCGCAAAGCATTAGCGGTTTGTACGGGATCGGCCGGCGTGTCGCGCGCACGCTGGTCTCGATGGTGTTGACGTTTCTCGGCCTCACCGTCGTCACATTTTTCATCGGCCGGGTGATCCCGATCGACCCGGCGCTGGCCATTGTGGGGTCGAAAGCCTCTAACGAGACGTACGAGCGGGTGCGGGCGGAAATTGGGCTCGATCTGCCGCTGCCGGTGCAGTACTGGCGCTATCTGGCAAAGGTGCTGCACGGCGATTTCGGAACGTCGGTGATCACGTCGCAGCCGGTATTGACGGACATGCTGAGCGTGTTTCCGGCGACGTTGGAACTAGCGCTGCTGGCGTTGCTGATCGGCGCAGTGGGCGGCGTGCCGCTGGGCGTGGTGGCGGCGACGCATCGTGGGCGATGGCCGGACCATCTGACGCGGCTGCTGTCACTGTTCGGCTATTCGATGCCGGTGTTCTGGCTCGGGCTGGTGGGGCTACTGCTGTTCTACGCCAAGCTCGGGTGGGTGGAGGGCCCGGGGCGGATAGATGTTGGCTACGAGGACATGGTGCCGACTGTGACCGGGCTGCTGACCGTCGATGCGCTGCTGGATGGCGACTACGACGTATTCCGGAACGCGCTGAGTCATCTGGTGCTCCCGGCCTCGATCCTCGGCTATTTGTCGCTCGCGTACGTGGCACGCATGACGCGCGGCTTCATGCTGGGGCAGTTGCGGCAGGAATACGTGCTGGCGGCCAAGGCAAAGGGCCTGAGCCAGTGGCGCGTGGTGTGGGTCCACGCGCTCGGCAACGTGTGGGTGCAACTGATCACCGTCATCGCACTGACGTTCGGCAGCCTGCTGGAAGGGGCGGTGCTGACGGAGACGGTGTTTTCCTGGCCCGGCCTTGGCCTCTACATGAAAAACTCGCTGTTCAACGCGGACCTGAACGCCGTGCTCGGCGGCACGGTTATGGTGGGGGTGGCGTATATCCTGCTGAACCTGATCTCCGACCTTTTGTATCCGCTGGTCGACCCGCGCGCGCGGGAGCGGACGTGAGTGGCGCGACGATGCGGGCTTGGCTGCTAGACCCGGCGCCGGCCAGCCGGCGGCAGGCGCGGTGCGGGCGCTGGTTTCGGGCGTGGCTGGGGTTTTCGAGTAATGGGCTGGCGATGACCGGATTGGCCATCGTCGTGGCGCTGGTGCTGATCGCAGTGTGTGCGCCGCTGATCGCGGGTTCGCGCGCGGCGACGTTGCAGTCGTTGGGCGACAGGCTGCAACCGGCCTCGCGCGCGCACTGGTTCGGTACCGACGAACTGGGCCGCGACATTTTTGCCCGTACTGTGTTCGGCGCGCGGATCACGCTGACCATCGTGGCGCTGGTTGGCGCCATCGTGGTACCGGTGGGCTTGGTGATCGGGCTACCGGCTGGCTATTTCGGGGGCGCGGTCGATGCCGTGCTGATGCGGCTGACGGATATTTTCCTGGCGTTCCCGCGGCTGGTGCTGGCGCTGGCGTTCGCGGCAGCGCTGGGGCCGGGGATCGACAATGCGGTGGTCGCCATCGCGTTGACGACATGGCCGCCTTACGCCCGTTTGGCGCGGGCGGAGACGCTCACCCACCGCCACGCCGAATTCGTGCAGGCGGCCGTGCTGCAAGGCGCATCGCGCACCAGCATCCTGTTCCGGCAGATCCTGCCGCTGTGCCTGCCCTCTGTTCTGATCCGCCTGACGCTGGACATGGCGGGGATCATCATTACCGCCGCCGGGCTGGGCTTTCTCGGCCTCGGCGCGCAACCGCCGGCGCCGGAGTGGGGCGCGATGGTCGCCTCCGGCCGACAGGTGCTACTTAACCAATGGTGGGTGGCGACGATTCCGGGCATCGCGATTTTCGTCACCTCGGTCGGCTTCAACCTGCTGGGCGATGGGCTGCGCGACGTGGCGGACGCGCGCGGATGAGCACTTTACTGACCGTTCGCAATCTGTGGGTGACGCATCCCGGCGACCAGGGCGATTTTGTCGCCGTTCGCAACGTGAGTTTTTCGCTGGGGCGCGAGCGGCTTGGCATCGTCGGCGAATCCGGCTCCGGCAAATCGACCACCGGCCGCGCGATCATGGGGCTGGTGGGCGCCCTAGGCCGGGTACAGGCGGAGGAATTGCGGCTGGGCGAGACCGATCTTCTTGCCTTGTCCGAGCGCGGCTTCCGCAAGCTGCGTGGGCGGCGGGTGGCGATGGTGTTGCAGGATCCGAAATATGCGCTGAACCCAGTTATGAGCATCGGCCACCAGATCGCCGAGACGCATCGGGCGCACATGCGCGCGGGCAGCCGCGCGGCGCGGCTGGCGGCCCTGAAAATGCTGGAGGCGGTGCGCATTCGCGATCCGGAGCGGGTATACGGACTGTATCCGCATCAGGTCTCGGGTGGCATGGGCCAACGGGCGATGATCGCCATGATGCTGATCGCCGAACCGGAACTGCTGATCGCCGACGAGCCGACCTCCGCCCTGGATGCGACCATTCAAACGCAGGTGCTGGCGATCCTCGACGAACTTGTGCGCGTGCGCGGCATGGGGCTGATGCTGATCAGCCACAACCTGCATCTAGTGTCCGCGTTCTGCGACCGGGTGCTGGTGATGTATGCTGGCCGCGTGGTGGAAGCCTGTGACTCCGGGCGACTGCACCAAGCGCAACATCCCTACACGCGCGGGCTGCTGGCGGCGTTGCCGGAGCTTGGGCATCGGCGGGACATTTTGCCGCAATTGCAACGCGATCCGGCCTGGGCGGCGGGGGCTTGATCCGGCTCGACGGCGTGACTGTCCGTTACGGCCATGGCCGCCACGCCATCGTCGCGGCGCACGGCATTTCGTTCAGCGTTGCTCGCGGGGCGGCTTATGGATTGGTGGGGGAGTCCGGAAGCGGCAAATCCACGGTGCTGCGCGCCGTTGCCGGGCTGATCGCACACGCCGGAGGACGGGTGGAACTAGCAGGACAGGCGATGCCGGCGAATCGGACGCGACCGCAGCGGCGGCTGGTGCAGATGGTGTTCCAGGATCCTTACGGCTCGCTGCATCCGAACCAGACGGTCGATCAGGCACTGGCCTCGCCGTTGCGCGTACAAGGGCTGGACGGCGGCGAGGCACGCATCGCAGCGGCATTACGGGAAGTCGGATTGGGTACCGAGCACCGTTTTCGCTTCCCGCATCAACTTTCGGGTGGACAGCGGCAGCGCGTGGCCATCGCGCGGGCGCTGATCGTGGCGCCGCGCATCCTGCTGCTGGACGAACCGACCAGCGCACTGGATGTCTCCGTCCAGGCCGAAATCCTGAACTTGCTGACCCGCCTGCGCCGGGAACATGGGCTGACGATGCTGATGGTGAGCCACGACTTGGCCGTGATAGCGCATCTATGCGAGCACGTCGGCGTGATGCAACACGGGCGGCTGGTGGAACAGACGACCGCCGACGCGCTGGCCGCCGGCGCGGTGTCGCACGACCACACCCGCGATTTGCTCCTCTCGAACGCGAGCTTCGACCGACGGGTTTGACTCGGGGCCTGTGAGGCTGGCCGTCTGATTGAGATCAAATTTGCGCGGACAGATGGCCGAAACAGTAGAAATCCCGAATCACCGTAGGAGCCGACAATGATTTGTCGATCCAATTTGCGTGGCTATGTCAAGTTTTGGTCGCTATAGTGCAGAGCCGACAATGGCAGTCGGGACTGCTCTATTTTAGATGCTGCCCCAGAAAGCGAAGGTCGATTGCGCCATGTGCATGCAAGAGAGAAATGGGCTACGCGACCCGCTGCGCATGCTGCGACTGGGCTGACGGCGCCCCGCATGGCCCCCACGCCGTTCAGGATCTTGCTGGTTGAAGACAATAAGGGCGATGCGGGGCTGATTTTGCGCAATCTGCGCGACAACGGTTTGGCGGTTGCGTCAGCGCGCGTCGATACGGCAGGTGCGTTACGTGCGATTTTGGTGAAGCAGGCGTGGGACATCCTGCTGTGTGACTATTCCGTTCCCGACCTTGACCTCACGCGGGTCATGAACCTGAAAGACCTGCACGCGCCCGGCACGCCTGTGGTTCTTGTCACGGGCGCGGTCGGCGAGGAGGCGGTGGCGGATCTGATGCGGATCGGGGTCGCCGATGTCGTTTTGAAGGACCGGTTGGCCTCGCGTCTCGGCGGGATCGTCGTGCGAGAAGTTGGCCTCGCGCGCCGACGGCGGGTGTTGGAAGCCCGCCAACAACGGATCGCCACAGTACTTGATTTCTTCAGTGAAGCGACGCATTGGCGCAATGCGCTGGAGTCTTCCATTGGATATCTGGCGGAGATTTTTGCGGCGGAAGTGGCCGTTGTCACTGAACTGTCCACCGAACCTCTCGCTTCACTGTCGGTGACGAGTTGGGCGACGGATCGCTTCTCAACGTGCGGAGAGTTATTGAAGTCACACCCGCCGATCATGGGACAGACCGCCATTGGCAGCTTGCTTCGGCAAGGTCGAACGGTCGTGATTCCCCAGCTCCGAGATCGTAGGAGCGACGGCACATATTTGCTTGAGGAGATCGTCGCGTCAGGGCTTACTGCGTTGATCAGCCAGCCGATTTTGGCCAACGGCAGGCAATTTGTCCTGTCGCTGCTGTTTGCGACTGGCGATGTGCCGTTCGAGGAGATTGGGGCGGAGTTGCGCGAAATCTCTGTCGCGTTCCAACCCGTGCTATTTCGCAAGATCAGCGAGGACGAACTGACACTGTTGTGGAACGCGCTGGAGGTAGCGCACAATGGTGTGATCATCACCGAAGCCACCCCCATAGAACCACCAGGCCCGCGTATTGTGTATGTCAATGACGCGGCATGTCGCATTACCGGCTACGACCGAAGTGAATTGCTCGGCCAGACGTCGCGACTATTTCAGGGCCCCGGCACAAGCCCACGCGCGCTCGCGCGCGTGCGGCGGGCCCTTGCGAAGGGACGGACAATCAGCGCGGAGTTGCTGAACTACCGCCGGGACGGCGCGCCGATCCTTGTCGAAATGAGCATCAGCCCACTGCATGACCAAGACCGCGTGACGCATTTCATCTCTATTCAAACGGACATCACGGAGCGTCGCAAAGCGGAGTTGGAGCGGCGGCAGCACGAGACATCGTTCCGCTTGCTATTTGAGAACAATCCGATGCCGAGGTGGGTTTACGACATCGAGACGCTCCAGTTTTTTCAGGTCAATGACGCAGCGGTCGCCCGCTACGGCTGGTCGCGCGGCGAGTTTCTGGCCCGGACAGTTGGCGATGTGCTGCCGCTGGAACATCTGGATGCGGCGCGCGCTATGATTCGCGAGTTGCACCAGGCTGACACGACGGTTTCCTCAACCCATGTCACTGCCACCGGCGAGCGAATCGCCGCGCGGGTGGCGGTTCGCGGACTCACTTACAAGGGGCGCGCGGCAAATCTGGCGGTGATCTGGGACGTCACCGACATAGAGCGGTCACGGGACGAATTGCGCGAAATCAACAGGACGTTGGCTGCCATGACCGATAGCCTGGCGGCGCGCGCCACGGCTCTGGCGGATGCGGCGGAATTGGCGCGCATCGGCTATTGGCGCCTGGATTTCCACCCCAGGAATCTACAATGGTCGCCCGAGACCTTTGGCATTCTCGGACTTGATCCGGCCGTATTCTCGCCCGACAGCCGGAACGTTCTCGCCTACGTCCACCCTGAAGATCGGGCGTCGCTCCAGAGGTTGCATCGGTCGCTCAAGCACGACGGCATTGTCGCGCAGTGCGAGTATAGAATCGTGCGTCCCTCGGGCGAGGTGCGGGTGTTGCGGGAGTTGCCGCGGCTTCGGTTGGATGCTGAGGGTCGCAAGGTCGGTATCACCGGCGTGGTCCAGGACATCACCGACGATCTGCGAGTGCGCCGCGAATCGCACCGCTGGGCGGACGCCGTCAAGCACGCCGGCATCGGCATTACCATCGTTGATTCGGCGTCGGACAAGGTCCACTACGCCAATCCGGCTTTCGCCGCCCAGCACGGCATGGTTCCCGCCGAAGTCCTGCGGCACAAGGTCCTGGACACCTATGCGCCGGGAGATCATCGCCGGGTGAAGGCCATGCTGTCGGACACCGCTGCCGCCGGCCATGTCGTGTTTGAGGCGGATCGGGTGCGCGCCGATGGGTCCGTGTTCCCGGCGATGATGACGGTCACGCATGTCCGGCCTTTGGACGGCTCGCCGCCGTATCGGATCAAGACCATCCTGGACATTACCGAGCGTCGTGCCGCTCAGGCCCATGCGCTGCAAATGCAGCGGCTGGCCACACTCGGCCAGTTGGCGGCCGGCCTCGCGCACGAACTCAACCAGCCGCTGGCCGTAATTGGTGTGGCCGCCGAGAACGCCATCGCGCTAACCGAGCAGGGTGCAGACCCGCAGGCGGTGCTGACCAAGCTGCGCCAGGTGCTGGCGCAGTCCGAACGCGCGGGCGAGATTGTCCGCAACGTTGTGCGATTCGGGCGCCGTGACGCGGGGCCGGCAGTGCCGACGAGCATCGCGGATGCCATTGATGGCGCGCTGGCGATAGTCGACGCGCGATTGCGCGCCGGCGGAATCACAGTACGTCGCAAGCTGTCGCCCGGTTTGCCGCCAGCGGTGATGGCGCAAGTGAAACTGGAACAGGTGCTGACCAACCTGCTCGTGAACGCGGCCGACGCCTACGCGTTGCGCTACGTGGCGAAACCGGTAATTTGGATCGAGGCGCGGAGCGACGATGTCGAAATCCTTCTCACAGT
This sequence comes from Solirubrobacterales bacterium 70-9, assembly GCA_903970625.1. Lineage (GTDB taxonomy): Bacteria > Pseudomonadota > Alphaproteobacteria > Acetobacterales > Acetobacteraceae > CAJCJG01. The sequence continues at coordinate 55,833 of CAJCJG010000250.1, forward strand.
CTCTGACGCGGCGGGGGGCATGCCCGAGGGAGAGTTGGCGCGCATCTTCGAGCCGTTCTTCACCACCAAAGGGCCCGGCGAGGGGACGGGCCTTGGCCTGTCGATCAGCTTCGATCTCGTCGCCGGCGCCGGCGGAAGCTTGCGGGCGCGCAACCATAACGGCGGCTCCGCGTTCGAGATACGTTTGCCGGTTGGCCCCGTCCCGGAGTCCCCCATCGTGCAGCTTCCGGCCGATGGGATGGCAGACTAGCCACCGAACCGGTCGCGCCAGGAGGGCTGGCCGCCGGGGAACGATTTTGCCTCATACACGCCGCGCGCCACGGCGCGGGCGAAGACGCTTGCGGCCGCGTGGCCGAGTTCGGTCAGGTCGGCCAAGGGGCGTCTGCCGGTAGATGCGGCAAAAATCGTGTCGCCGTCCATCGGCGCGTGTGCGGGCAGCACGGCTCGCGCAAGGCCGTCGTGCGCCATGATCGCCAGACGATGCGCCTGCGACTTGGTCAGTGTGGCGTCGGTGGCGACGAGGCCGATGGTGGTGGCGGGCTGCGGCCGGCCCTTCGTTCGGAGAGCCGTCGCCTGCGACCCCATTTGAGCCGGCCAGCCGAGGTCGCCGAATTCTGCCCCCACCTCAAACGGCGCCGCCCAGAACCATGGCCCGTCGCCGATCAGCGGCGAGCTGAGCGCGTTGACGGCGACCAGGGCGGCGACCGTGTAGCCGCCGGCGGTGACGACGCTGGCGCTGCCGAGGCCGCCTTTGACGGTCGCGGTCGTGGCGCCCATGCCCGCGCCGACGCTGCCGATTGGGACCGGGCCGGCCGTGGCGGCGCGCGCCGCCGCGTAGCCGAAATCGCGATAGGGGGAAAACCGGCCCCAGTTCTTGTCGCCGCCATTTGCGAGGTCGAACAGGATGGCCTGCGGTACGAGTGGGACGCGGTGGCCTGCGACCGGGTAGCCGCGCCCGTCCTCCCGCAGGGCCGACTGCACGCCGCCGGCCGCATCCAAACCGAAGGCGGAGCCGCCGCCGAGCACGATGGCGTCGATTCGTTCGACAGTTGCGGCGGGGCTCAGCAGGCCAAGGTCACGGCCGCCCGGCGCGCCGCCGAGCACCATCACCGAGGCGACGCAAGGTTGATCGAATATGACGGCAGTGACGCCCGAGCATATCAGCGTGTCGCCGGCATGTCCGACGCGCAGGCCCAAAATATCGGTGAGACAGTTTGCCGGGATCATAATTGTAAACCAAAAACCATTTCACTTGAACGCCGTTGCACACGGCGAAATTCTCGATGACGATACAATTTTTTCCGTGACACGCCCGTGACGCCGCTGGCGCCGGGCGCTTTTATGGCTAAACTGCGATGGTGATTTGCTAAGAACCGGCTGCGGGCGCGGCGGCCGAGCGAGGTAGATGGTATGGAAAGCGCGATATTGTCTGACGATTCAGGTTCCGAATATCTGGAGGCTGAGCCCGTTGCCCCACCCGGAGTGGTAATGAATCGCGTTGACGATCTGGATGACGCGGATTTTGCAGTGGTTTTACTCCAGGCCCTTACGCGGATGGCCGTCCGCAGCAAGCGGCGGCAGGCTGATCTGGTCGCCGCTCTGCGGGGCGCGCAAATCGTGGCCGAACCGGCGCGCGTGCGCTCGGCGTTGAAGATTCTGCGGGCGCAGGGGGCCATCGAAGGCCTGGTTCCATTGTCGGATGGCGGATTGTTGTTGTCCGTGACCCAGAAGGGCAGCGGCCGCGCGAGTCCGGCCCCGCAGTGGCTGCCGCTCGAAGACCTGGACGTGACGGCCGATTGAGCCGCCCGGCCGGCGGTGAGAGTGGTCATCGCCCCGCCTCCGCCAAAAAATGTCGCCATTGCGCGAGCACGGTCGGCGCCGAAAATTCGGACTCAAATCGGAGACGGCCAGCCTCCGCCAGCGATGCCGCATTTGAGCGGTCCGCGAGCACACCGGCGATGGCGCTCGCCAGCGCGGCGGAATCGTCCTTGGGCGCCATGATCCCGTCGATGCCATCGCGCACCAGTTCTCGTGGGCCGGCCGCATCCGCGGCGACCAGCGGGCAACCGGCGGACCACGCCTCGATCACCATGTTGCCGAGCGGCTCGATGCGGGAGGAGCAGACGAATAGGTCGGCGGCCCGTAGCAGCGCCCCCGCGTCGGCGCGCCAGCCGAGGAAGGCGACGCGATCCGCGACGCCTTCGCGGGCTGCCAGCGCCGTCAGCGCGCCGCGTTCCGGCCCTTCGCCCGCAATGGCCAGACGAACACCCGGCAGGCGGGGCATGGCGCGGATCAGCGTGTCGAAGCCTTTGTCGGTGTGCAGGCGGCCGAGCGCCAGCAACAGCGGGCGGCCGGCGGGCAGGTCGGCGGCCGGCGCGACACCCGCAAAATCGGCGACGAAATTGGGGACGTAGTGGGTGCGCGCCGCCGGCCAGCCCTGTGTGCGCAGCCAATCGACGATGCCGCGCGTGTTGCCGACCAGATGGTCGCAATCGCGATAGTGCCGCAGATCGTAGTAGCCGCCGAGGCGGCCCACCAGCGTCCAATCGCCGCGCGGCGTGTACTGGCTGGCGCGGTTCATCCAACTGACCACGGTTTTCGGCGCGAAGGCGCGGAGGGCCGCGCGCAGGCGGGGGCGGGTCAAAAAGTCAAAACGGCTGCCGAACGCCAGTTCCATCGGCGTCAGGCCGCCGGCGCGCAGGCGGGCGGCGCGAACGGCGTTGCGGCGGATCACCGGCAGCACCTCCTCGCCTGCGGCGGACAGCGCGAGGCAGAGCCGCTCGAAGAACAGTTCGGCCCCGCCGAGGTCGGCGCCGGCCATGACATGGGCAATGCGGGTCATCGTTGGGAAGGATATCGCGCCGGCGCGATCGGCGCACAACCCTGGACGGACCCGAGCTAATGTTTCGTATATATAACCATATGAGCGCGCCAGGGTGCCGGCTTCATTTTGGCTGGGATTTTTGGCGGGCCGGTTGATGGTTTTAAGCCCTCCCGCCTTGTGGGAGAGAAATTGGGTCAGGGGAGTTTGGCGCTCCGGTTTTTGGGCGGCTTGACCCCTGGCCCCAACCCTCTCCCACAAGACTACCTGATTCACACACTGTGAACGTTGCTCAACAGGGCGAGGGCGCGCTTGGTGGCTTGGACTTCGAGCCAGCCTTCGAGCATGACGATGGGTCCGGGTTTGCCGTAATAGCCGGTCCAGCCGCCGAGGCGGGCGCAGACCCAGGCGACGTAGGCCAGCGAGCCTTTCGGGTGCGGGTTCTTCTGCCGCTCGGTCTTGTCTTCCAGCTTGCGGCACAGCGCCTCCAGCAATGGCTGGTCGTCGGGCTGCAAGACGCGCACATCGACCACGTTCACCTCTACCGCATCGGCCAGCCCGGCGCGTTCGCCGTGCTGCGGCCGGGGCCGGCCGGCAGATCGATCTCGGCCCTGCCGGCTTCTGCCATCGCATCGACGGCGGCGAACAACAGCCCGCCATCCTCCAGGCTGTCATCCTTCAGGCTGCGGTCCTGTGCCGCCCGTATCAGCAGGTCCACCCCATCCGGCCGCAGCGCAAACGCCTCGAAGATGTCGCTTTCGCGGTCGGCCACCACGGTGATTCGCTGCGCCCCGGCGCAGACCGATGCGGCCTGGTCGGCGGCCTGCAACCAGCGAAAGCTCTCCTTCGACTCGATCGCCTTCGCGCGGCGCGTTGCCTTGCGCCCACTCTGCCGGCTCAGAAACTGGGCGTCGATCAAGCCAAGGATCGTGCCGTCCTCGGCGTCCAGGCCGATCATGGCATGCAGATAGTCTCCGCCTCCACCCTCCGAGCGCAGTACCGTCGTATCCTGGATCGCCAGCACATGGCGGCCCTGGCTGCGCAGCGAGGTCCGCTGCTCTGCCTTCATCAGCATTTCCTCGATGGTGACGGCCTCGTTGCGCAGGAACCGCGTGAGCCGGATTTCGCCGGCGCGCGTCCCGCCAAGCCTGCGAACACGCAGCGCCCGCCCGCCGACCGCGACCAGCCGGGAAAGCAAAAAGCCCCCCCCTTTTTCCAGGCGACAGTCGCCAAACCGTCCCAGCGTCATCTCCATCGCAATCGCTCCGAATCTGTGTCCTCAATGACAGCGAATCTGACCGCCAGCAGGGCTTCAAGAGAGATGTGTGAATGCCTTAGCCCACAAGGAGAGAGGTAGAAGTTACGGCAGCGGCAGCGCGATCTCTTTGGCAGGCCCGGGCAATTCGGCCGCCTGCCAGCCGCCGCCCAGCGCCTGGATCAATGCGACGCTGGCCACCATCCGGCTCTGGCGCACCGTCAGCGCCGCCTGTTCGGCCGATAGCAACGCTGTCTGTTCGGTGATGACGCTGGTGTAGGCGACCGTGCCGGCGCGGTATTCGTTCAATGTCACGTCCACCGCATGGCGGGCGGATTCGACCGTGGTGTCCTCGGCGGCGGCCTGTTGTTGCAGGATGCGCAGGTCGGATAATTCGTCCTCCACCTGCTGGAACGCCGTCAGCACCGTCTGGCGGTAGCTGGCGACCGCCGCGTCGTAGGCGGCGCGCGCCGCCTTGACGGAGGCGACGGTGTAGCCGCCCTGGAACAGTGTTTCGGTGGCCGAGGCGCCGAGCGACCAGACCCGATTGGCCGCGCTGAACAGCTTCGACAACGGGTCGCCGGCGAAGCCGAACGCCGCCGTCAGACTGATGTCCGGATAGTAGCCGGCGATGGCGACGCCGATCAGGGCGTTTTCCTCCTGCATCGTCCGTTCGGCGGACGCAATGTCCGGCCGCCGCTCCAGTAGCGCCGAGGGCACGTCCACCGGCACGACTGGGACATCGTTGGTCAGTTCGGCCGGCGCCAGAGTGAGATCCGCCGGCGCATGACCCGTCAGCACGGCGATGGCGTGTTCGTCCTGCGCCCGCGCCACGCCGGCCGCGACCAGTTGCGCTTCGGTGGACTGCAACTGCACGTCGGCGGCCAGTACGTCGGCGCGAGAGGCGGTGCCGGCATCGTACTGGTTCTGCGTGATCGCGAGTGAGCGTTGGTATTCGCCGACCGTGTCCGTCAGCAGCTTCGCGAGCGAATCGGCGCCGCGCATTTCGAAATAGGCGGTCGCCAACGCCCCCTGCGCCGACAGCTTGGCGTTCCCCAAATCAGCCGCACTCGCCTGCGCCGCCGCTGATTGGCTTTCCACCTGCCGTCGGATTTTTCCCCACACGTCGAGGTCCCAACTCGCGGTTCCTTCGACAGAATACTGCGTGCGCGCGGCGCCGCTGCTGCCGAAGGAACTGGACGACGCGCCGCTGCCGCCCTTACTGCGGGTGACCCCGGGTGCGACCCCCAGCGTCGGCCACAGGCTCGACTGCGCCTCGCCGATCAGCGCGACCGCCTGACGGTAAGACGCCTCGGCCTCTGCCACGGTCTGGTTCGAGATTTCGACCTGCCGTTCCAGCGTGTCGAGTTGCGGGTCGTTGTACAAGGACCACCACGCGCCACGGTCGATGCCATCGCGCGGCCGACTTGGTTTCCAGCCGGCGAGTTCCTTGAACTTTTGGGCGGTGGGCGCCTGCGGCCGGGCGTAGTTCGGCCCCACCTTGCACCCTGCCGCCAGCAGCGCCAGCGCCAGCGCGATGCCGTGTGTCGCGCGCATCATTCGGCGGCCTCCGGCGGGGCGGCGGCCATGGCCGGGAACAGGCGCCCCCAATGACGCAGCGCCCAAAGCCGGTAGCGGGCGAGATACAGGTAAAGCACCGGCGTCGTGTAGAGCGTCAGGACTTGGCTGATGATCAGACCGCCGACGATGGAGATGCCCAGCGGGCGGCGGATTTCGCCACCGTCGCCAAAGCTGAGCGCCAGCGGCACGGCGCCCAGCATCGCCGCCATCGTCGTCATCAGGATCGGGCGCAGGCGCAGCAGACACGCCTGGAAGATTGCGTCGCGCGGGCTGGTGTGGCCCTCCCGCTCGGTGTGGATGGCAAAGTCGATCATCATAATGGCGTTCTTCTTGACGATACCGATGAGCAGGATCACGCCGATCAGCGCGATGATGCTGAAATCGGTGCGAAACACCATCAGCGCCAGCACCGCGCCGAGGCCGGCGGAGGGCAGGGTGGAGAGAATGGTGATCGGGTGAATGAAGCTTTCGTAGAGCACGCCGAGCACGATGTACACAGCCGCCAAGGCCGCCGCGATCAGCAGCGGCTCGCTGTTCAGCGATTGCTGAAACGCCTGCGCGGTGCCGGCGAAGCTGCCGTGGATGCTGGCGGGCAGGCCGATCTGCTGGCCGGCCTGCGCGACCGCCGCCACCGCGTCGCTGAGCGACTTGCCTGTTGCCAGATTGAAAGAGATCGTCGTCGCCACGAAAAGCCCCTGATGATTGACCGACAGCGGCGTGCTGCCGGGGCCGAAATGCGTGAAGGCCGCCAGCGGTACCATCGTTTCCTTGCTCGTACTGACGGCAGCGCCGGAGGACGCGCTGCCTTTGCCGACATTGGCCAGTGCGTTGGTGGCGGCATTGCGCACGGATGCGGCGGACGCGGAGGTACTTGCACTGTTGCCGACGGTCCCGGGCAGGGCGTTGCTCGTCTCGGTGCCGCTGGCATTTCCGCCCGACGTGCTGACCCATAGGTCCTTCAGCGTCTCTGGCCGCTGCCAATAGCGCGGCGCCAGTTCCATGATGACGTGATACTGGTTCAGCGCGCTGTAGATGGTAGAGACCTGCCGCTGCCCGAAGGCGTCGTACAGCGTGTTGTCGATCTGGCTGGCCGAAACCCCGAGCCGCGACGCGCTGTCGCGGTCGATGACCACGTCCGTCTCCAGGCCCTTTTGCTGCTGGTCGGAATTGACATCGGCCAATACGGGGCTTTTTTGCAGCGCCGCCGTGAGTTTCGGCGCCCAGACGTACATGTCGGCCGTACTGTCGGCTTGCAGCGTGTACTGGTATTCGGCGTTGGACTGACGCCCGCCGATGCGGATGTCCTGCACTGCTTGCAAGTAGAGCGTGGCACCCGCAATGTGTGACAGCGAGCGACGCAGCCGCGCGATCACCTGATCCGCCGTCTCCGACCGCTGCGAAAGCGGTTTCAGCGACACGAACACCGACGCCGTGTTGGTTTGCGAGCGGCCGCCGCCGCCGCCGCCCGCGAACCCGACCACATTGTCCACCGCCGGATCGTGCTTGACGATATCGACCAACTCGCCGAGCTTCACCTGCATCGCCTGGAACGAGATGCTTTGGTCGGCCGTGACCGAGCCGGTCAGCCGGCCGGTGTCTTGCTCGGGAAAGAAACCTTTCGGAATCTCGTAGAGCAGGCCGACATTTGCGAGCACCGTGGCGGCGAGAACCAGCATCACCAGGACGCCATGCAGCAGCGCCCATCCGAGCGTACGCTCGTAGAATCCGAGCAGCCTGTCGAACGGCGTGCGCTTGGTCTTGTGCGGCCGGGTTTTGAGGAATAGCGCGCACAGCATCGGCGTCGTGGTGAGCGAAATCATCATCGAGACGAGAATCGCCAGCGACAGTGTCATGGCGAATTCGCGGAACAGCCGGCCCACGATGCCACCCATCAGCAGGATTGGGATGAACACCGCGATCAGCGACAGGCTGATCGACAGCACGGTGAATCCGACCTCGGCGGCGCCGCGCAACGCCGCCTCCACGCGGGGCATGCCCTGCTCCAGATACCGCTCGATATTCTCCAGCACGACGATGGCGTCGTCCACGACGAAGCCGGTCGCAACCGTCAGCGCCATCAGGGACAGATTGTCTAGGCTGTAGCCCAGCAGATACATCGCGCCAAAGGTGCCGACGATCGATACCGGCACGGCGACGGACGGGATCAGGGTTGCCCGTGCGTCGCGCAGGAACAGGAACACAACCGCCGTGACAAGCCCGACCGCGATCAGCAGCGTGCGTTCGGTGTCGAACAGCGAGGCGCGAATGGTCGTGGTGCGATCGGCCGCCAAGGTGAGGTTCACGTCGCGCGGCATCGCGGCCATCAAATGCGGCAATTCCGCCTTCACCAGATCGACCGTGCTGATGATGTTCGCGCCCGGCTGACGAAACAGGATCACGAGCACGGCGGGATCACCGTTGTTCAGGCCGGCATTGCGGAGATCCTCCACCGAATCCTGCACGTCCGCCACGTCCGACAGTTTGACGGCAGCGTTGTTGCGATACGCCACCACCAGCGGCACGTAGTCGGCCGCGTGGCTGGCCTGATCGTTGGTGTAAATCTGATAGTGCCGGTCGCCTTCCTCGATGGCGCCCTTCGGGCTGTTGGCGTTGGCCGACGAGAGTGCCGCGCGCACGTCCTCCAACCCGATGCCGTATTTGAACAGCGCGGTGGGATTCAGTTCCACCCGCACGGCCGGCAGCGCCGAGCCGCCGATGATGACCTGCCCAATGCCGCTGATCTGTGACAGGCTCTGTTCCAGCACGTTGCTGGCGGCGTCGTAGAGTTGCCCGCGCGTCAGCGTTTTCGAAGTCAGCGCCAGGATCAGCACCGGCGCGTCGGCGGGGTTCACTTTCCGGTAGGTGGGATTCGATTTCAGGCTGGTCGGAAGGTCGGCGCGTGCGGCACTGATCGCCGCCTGCACGTCGCGAGCGGCACCGTCGATGTCCCGATCCAGGCCGAATTGCAGCGTGATGCGCGCCTGCCCGACGGAACTTTGCGAGGTCATCTCGGTCACGTCGGCGATCTCGCCGAGATGGCGTTCTAGCGGGCTCGCCACCGAGGTCGCCACTGTGTCGGGGCTGGCGCCAGGTAGCGACGCGGTGATGGAGATGGTTGGAAAGTCCACTTGCGGCAGCGGCGAAACCGGCAGTTGGAAGAATGCGAGCAACCCCGCCAGCGCGATGCCGAGCGTCAGCAACGTTGTCGCGACGGGGCGCGCGATGAACGGCGCCGACAGATTCACGGCGAAGCCCCGTCATTGGCGAGCCGGGCTTTCGGTTCTTTCTTGCCGGCGAGGCGAATCGCCAACCGGTCGAACGCCAGATAAATCACCGGCGTGGTGAAAAGGGTGAGAATCTGGCTGAGGATCAGGCCGCCGACGATGGCAACGCCGAGCGGGCGGCGCAGTTCCGATCCGGTGCCGGTGCCGATCATCAGCGGCAATGCGCCGAGCAGGGCGGCCATCGTCGTCATCATAATTGGGCGGAAGCGCAGCAGACATGCCTGATGGATCGCCTCGCGCGGCGGCTTGCCCTCCTCGCGCTCGGCGACGAGGGCGAAGTCGATCATCATGATAGCGTTTTTCTTGACGATGCCGATGAGCAGGATGATGCCGATGATGGCGATGATGTCGAGGTCGTTGCCCGCCACCATCAACGCCAGCAACGCGCCGACCCCGGCCGAGGGGAGGGTGGACAGAATGGTGATCGGGTGGATGAAACTTTCGTAGAGCACGCCCAGCACGATGTACATGGCCGCCACCGCCGCCAACAGCAGCAGTGCCTCGTTGGACAGCGAGGACTGGAACGCTGCCGCAGCACCCTGGAAGGCGGTGATAAAACTGTCCGGCAAGCCGAGTTCGGTCTCGGTCTCCTTGATCGCATCGACGGCGGCACCGAGGGAACCGCCGGCCGCGAGGTTGAAAGAAATCGTCGTGGATGGAAACTGGCCGAGATGCGAGACCATCAACGGGCCGCTTCGCTGCTGCACTTTCAGAATGGCGCTCAGCGGTACTTGGCCTGTCGAGGACGCAGAGGACGGCAAATAGATTTGCGACAGTCCCGCGAGGGAGGTTCGGACGGCGGGATCGACCTCCATGATGACGCGGTACTGGTTGGATTGCGTGTAGATGGTGGAGACGATGCGCTGGCCGAACGCATCGTAGAGCGCGTTGTCAACCGTCGCGGGCGTGATACCAAAGCGGGCGGCGGTCGCGCGGTCGATGACCAGATCGACGGCCAGACCTTGTTGTTGCAGATCGCTGGCGACGTCCGCCAGTTCCGGGCGCGCCTGCAATTTGTCCATCAGTTTCGGCACCCAGGTCGCGAACTCCGTGGGGTTCGCGTCCTCCAGCACTACCTGATACTGCGTGCGGCTGACGGTGGAATCGATGGTGAGGTCCTGCACCGGCTGCATATAGAGCGTGATGCCCTTCACGTCGGCAACTTCGCCTTGCAGGCGGCGGATGATGTCGCTCGCGGTCAGGCTGCGTTCGTCGTGCGGCTTCAGCACGATCAGGAAGCGGCCGCTATTCAGGGTCGTGTTCGAGCCATCGACGCCGATGAACGAACTGAGGCCGGCCACGTCGGGGTCTTTTAGGATCGCCGCTGCCAGCGCCTCCTGATGCTCGGCCATCGCCTCATACGACGTGCTTTGCGCCGCTTCGGAGATGCCCTGGATGGCGCCGGTGTCCTGGACCGGGAAGAATCCTTTCGGGATCACGACGTAGAGCCCGATCGTCACGATCAGCGTCAGCAGCGCCACCACCAGCGTTGCCGCCTGCCGGTCCAGCACCCAGTCCAATGCACGGCCGTAGCGGTCGATCGTGTAGGTGAAGGCGCGCTCGGCGCCCATGTCGAAGCGGCTGCGTTGCGCATCCGGCCGATGCCGCAGCAGCCTCGCGCACAGCATCGGCACCAGCGTCAGCGACACGACGGCCGAGATCACGATGGTGACGGCGAGGGTAATCGCAAACTCATGGAACAGCCGCCCGACCACGTCGCCCATGAACAGCAGCGGAATCAGGACGGCGAGAAGCGAGACCGTCAGCGAGATGATCGTGAAGCCGATCTGACCGGCGCCCTTCAACGCTGCCTGCAAGGGCGGCTCGCCTTCCTCCACATACCGAGCGATGTTCTCGATCATCACGATGGCGTCGTCCACGACGAAGCCGGTCGAGATCGTCAGTGCCATCAGCGACAGGTTGTCGAGGCTGAAGTTCAGCAGGTACATCACGCCCAACGTGCCGACCAGCGACAGCGGCACCGACAGGCTCGGGATGATGGTGGCAGGCAGGTTTCGCAGGAACAGAAAGATCACCAGCACGACCAGCGCCACCGACAGGAACAACTCGAACTCGACGTCCGACACCGACGCGCGGATTGTGGTGGTGCGGTCGCTGAGGATGGAGATGTCGAGCGCCGCCGGCAGCCCGGTTTCGATCTGCGGCAGCAGCGCCTTGATGCTGTCCACCACGGCGATCACGTTGGCGCCCGGCTGGCGTTGCACGTTCACGATCACCGCCGGCGTGGTATTCGCCCAGCCGCCGAGAAAACTGTTTTCCGGCCCGCTGACGATGTCCGCGACGTCGGACAGCCGCACCGGTGCGCCGTTGCGATAGGCCAGTACCACTTTTCCGTAGTCGCCCGCGCTCGTGAGCTGATCGTTGGCGTTGATGGTCGAGGCTTGCGTCGGCCCGTCGAAATTGCCCTTCGGCGTGTTGAGGTTGGCGTTGCCGATGTCGGTACGCACGTCGTCGATGTTCAGCCCATAGGCCGCCAGAGCCTGCGGCTTGACGCGGATGCGCACGGACGGGCGCTGCCCGCCGCTGAGGCTCACCAGTCCGACCCCGGACAATTGCGAGATTTTTTGCGCCAGCCGCGTGTCGGTCAGGTCTTCCACGTCCGTCAGCGGCAGCGTCTTGGATGTCACCGCCAGCGTCAGGATGGGCGTGTCGGCCGGGTTCACCTTGGCGTAGATCGGCGGCGCCGGCAGGTCGGCGGGCAGCAGATTGCCGGCAGCATTAATCGACGCTTGCACTTCCTGTTCGGCGATGTCGATCGAAAGCGTCAGGCTGAATTGCAGCGTGATCACCGATGCGCCAGCCGAACTGGTCGAACTCATCTGGTTCAGGCCGGGCATCTCGCCGAACTGGCGTTCCAGCGGCGCGGTGACGGCCGAGGTCATCACCTCCGGGCTGGCGCCGGGATAGAATGTCTGCACCTGGATCGTCGGGTAATCCACTTCCGGCAACGCCGACAGCGGCAGGAAGGTGTAGCCGAGCGCGCCGCCCAGCAGGATCGCCACCATCAGCAGCGTCGTGCCGACGGGCCGTAGAATGAAAAGCCTTGAGGGGTTCACAGTCTCTCCGCGCCAGGTCTTGCCGTCACGGCGAAGGCGGTGTGGCAGGCGCCGTCGTGGTGGCTGCCGGCGTGTCGGCCTGCGGACGGCGATGCCCGTGCTTCGTCGGGTCCGCTGTCGTGTCCGGGGCCGCTGGTGCGGCTGCGTCCCCGCCGGTCGGCGTCGTGGCCGCCGTCGTGGCGTCCTTGGCGGTCACATGCACGCCGCCACGCAGCCTGTCTGCCCCGTCCACAACGACTTTGTCGCCCACGGCCAGGCCGGATACGATCTGCACCGTGTCGCCGTCGGTGACGCCGAGTTTGACCGGTTTGACGGCGACGGTGGAGTCGGCGCCGACTTGATAGACGTAGGTGCCGGGAGCGCCGCGCTGGATCGCCGCCACCGGAACCGTCACAACGCTGCGCAGCGTGTCCACCAGCAGCCGCGCGTTGACGAACTGATTCGGGAACAACGATTCGTCGGTGTTGGGGAAATTCGCCCGCAGCTTCACCGTGCCGGTTGTTGTGTCGATCTCGTTGTCGAGCGTCGCGAGTTCGCCGGTCGCCAATTTCACGGTGTTGGCGCGGTCGTAGGCGGTGACGGGGAGTTTCGCGCCCGCATGCGTCTGTTTCAGGACGGCCGGCAGATTGTCCTCGGCGATGGAGAAGATCACCGAGATCGGTTGCAGTTGGGTGATGACGACGATGCCGTTGGTGTCGCTGGTCTGCACGTAGTTGCCGGCGTCCACTTGCCGCAAGCCCACGCGCCCATCGACGGGTGCGACAATGCGGCAATACGTTAGGTTAAGCTTCTGCGTGTCGATTTGTGCCTGATCGGACAGGATGGCGCCCTGATCCTGTTGCACGAGATAGACTTGGTCGTCTGCCTGTTGCCGGGCGATGGAGTCCTGCCGGAGCAAGGTTTGATAGCGCACAAGGTCAACTTGCGCCTGTTTCAGCAGCGCCTGGTCCTTGGCCAGTTGCCCCTGGTCCTGTTCCAACGCCGCCTGATACGGGCGCGGGTCGATCTGCGCCAGGAAATCGCCCTTGTGGACAAGTTGGCCTTCGGTGAAGCCGATCTGCTGCAACTGCCCTGCAAGCTGCGTCTTGACGGTGACGGTCGCCAGCGGCGTGACCGTGCCGAGTGCCGCGACGATGACCCGAACGTTGCCGGACACGGCGGTTGCAGTGCCGACCGGCTGCGGGGGGCCCGCCGCGCCCTTGGCTGGCGCCGAGGACGGCGATAGCGTCGGCCAGATCTCCCGCCACGCCAGGAATCCGAGCAACAAAATGATAAGAATTGCGACCAGCCACCGCCAAAGACCGCGCCGTCGCACACGTTGCGGTGAAGTCAACTTGCTGTGACCATCCCCCGGAGGAGCAATTTCGTGGCGGTGTGGGGCGATCTGTTCGTCCATGTCTTTCCCGTCGCAGCGAGCCTGGCGCGTCTAAACCTTGGTGCAGCCGCGTCCCTGCTCGTTTGTTCGCAGGCGCGGCACATCGCTGGATAGATCACACCCTCTGTGTCGCTTTCAAGGCGGGCGTGCGCCATGTGCCGCACTCACCGATGGCAACCCGCTCTCGAGCGAAGTGGTTGGCGAGCCGCGCTATTGGGCCGGGTCGCGGTGGCCGTGGAAGTCGCCGCCGCGCCTCAGCGCAGCGGCAGCGGATACAGCAGGCCGCCATCCTTCCACAGCGCGTTCACGCCACGCGCCAGATCGTAGTCCGTGCCACGGCCAACCGACCGCTCGAACAGTTCGCCGTAATTACCGATCGACCGGATCACCTGAACCGCCCAGTCTTCCGCCAGCCCCAGTGCGCGGGCGGCTGCCCGGTCGGTGCCGAGCAGGCGGCGAATGGCAGGATCGTCGCTCGTCCGCATCGCCTCGACATTGGCCTGCGTCACGCCGCTGGCCTCGGCCTGCAACAGCGCCTCGACCGTCCAGGCCACGATGGCAGCCCATTGCGCATCGCCCTGCCGTACCGCCGGAGCCAAGGGATCGAGCGTGATCGTCTGCCGCAGGATGACAAAATCTTTTTTGCGCGCGTGGAAGGCGGCGCGCTGCTCCGCCAGCATCGAGACGTCGCCGGTCATGGCGGCGCAATGCCCGCTAACAAGCCCCGCATCCATCTCGCCGGTTTCCGACCAGGGGTAGGGGAGTATTTTGATTCCCCGCTCTTGTAGCGTTGCGATCAGTTGGGTCTGGGTTTCCGTATCGTCGACGAAGCAAACCTGTTTGCCCGCTAGGTCGCGCAGGGACTTGATCCCCGAATCCCTGCGGACCATGAAGCCCTGCCCGTCGATGAACGTCGGCGGTCCGAACGTCACGGCATAGAGCGCACCGTTGCTCGCCGTGGGCGTCACGCCCGCCAGCAGGTCGATTTTCCCGGCAGCGAGCGCTTTGAACGCGGTCTGTTCGTCGGGGTAGCCGGTCGCTTTCGTCTGCGCCTTCGCACCCAGCACCGCGACGGCAACGGCCTTGCAGATTTCCACGCCGATGTCGTCCAGGCCGCCGTGCGTGTCGAATTTGGTGTAATCGGTCTCCTCGGTCACGACTCCGCAGGTCAGCGCTCCCCGCGCGCGCAAGGTTTCGACGACGCTGCCGGCGTGCGCCGGTCGGCAAGGACCGAATAGGGTTGCGGCCGCGATGGCCGCGACGAACAGGAAATTTCTCATCATCGCTTTCGTCCTTATCGCAGCGAATCGCGAGGGCGGAGCCATCGCTCCGCCCTCGCGCCCGAATGCCGGCGGCGCCGGTTACGGAGTCCAGGTTCCCGACGTCGGGATACCGGGCGTCGTGCCGGGGCGTGGGTTGAAGTCGGCCGGCGGCGGGTCGATCAGGTTGCCGTTCGCATCGTAGTCGGTCGGCGTGATCCGCAGTTCGTGGCAGCCGTCGCCGTTGTAGTGCGGCAGCGACTTGACGATGCTGTCCGGGATGGTGGCGTACGAGCGGTTCAGCGGCTTGGTCGCGCCGGTCAGGCGCCCGTTGTCGAAGGCCTCGGTCAGATCGCTCAATCCGGCCAGCGTGTCTGCCGGCCCAAGCTCGCTTTGCCCGAGTTCGGTCTTGCCAAGTTCGCGCGCATTTGCCTCGTCCGGCAGGGCGCCCAGCGGCACCAGCCCGAACAGTTCGTCGACGAATTTGATCACCGAACTATGCTCGGCATAGTTGCTGACGATCGCGTGCGCCATCGCGTAGGGCGAGATCACGATGGCCGGGATGCGCGGCCCGCCATCCAGCGGAAAGCCTTGCGGATCGACGGTGCGCGGGGTGAACGGCGCGTGGTCGTACATCCCGTCCGTCTCGTCGTACGTGATGATGATTGCCGCGTTCTTCCAGTATGGGCTGTTGACGATGGCGTTGACCTCGTCGGCGACCAGCGCCTCGGAGATTTGCGCGTCCGAATAGGCAGGGTGATCGTCGTTGCCGGTGAAGTTCGCTTGCACCGCCGGGTTCGGATCCAGCGGCTTCAGGCCGTCGATGTTGCCGTAACCGCCGCGAACGTAATAGACGCCGCCTTTCTTCGACAGGGCGCCGGAGGCGATATCGGTGAAGAAGTCGCCGAGGCCGTGAAGATGTTTGGTCTCCTTCGGATTATCGCCGACATAGCCGAAATATTGCGGCCCGTTGTGGTGGGTTACGTAGGTGTCGAACGTCGCCGGGCCGGCGCCGTCGGTCGGCTCGTGGTCGTAGCCTTCCTGATACCAGCCCCAAGGGATCTGATTGAGGTTCTGGCTGGCAATGGTCTTGATGTCGTCCTGAACGTCCATCAGATCCAGCGTCGGGTCTTTGTCGGTCTCGATGATCGTATTGATCTGTGGCCCCATGAACGACAGCGGCAGGGAGGCCGATGTCAGGTTGAGCCCCGGCGTGCTCGGGCTCACGTCATCCGGGCTGTAAGGCGGCTTGGTCGTGAAGCTGGTCTTGTCGAACTTGGATCCGGCGAAGGGGCCGGAATCGCCCACCTGCGGCACGCCGCCGCCGGCGTTCGTCGTTGTCCCGTTCGCCTGGTCGGGGTGCAGCACCCATTGCGTGTCGCCGGACTGGCCCGCGATCATCGCGACCGCGTTCGGCGACGATGGGCCGATGATCGTCTGGTGGAAATTGTCGAACATCGTGAAGCGGTCGGCGTAGCGCCACAGGAAAGGAATGGTGTCGCAATCCAGATGCGACATCACCAGTTCGGCCTTCTGCTTCTGCGCCAGCGTCGGGTTGGCGGTGGCCGGAAGTCCGGTTTTCAGCGAGACGATCTTGCCGCCGGACGTGGTCAGCCCTTCTTCGTTCAGCGCGTAGCGGTCGTTCTGCGCCGCGCCGGACGGCCCGATGTCGATGCTGTTGTCGATTCCGGTGTGCGAATGGTCGGTCGAATCCGTGTCCGCCGGATAAAGCTGGACCGGATGACCATGAACATTTCGCAGCAGTCGCGGGATCAGGAACGGCGAGACCGTGCCCACGGTGCCATCGGTGTTCACGATCGGCTGCGTGAAGCCGGGGGTGTTGGCCGCCGATTGGCTGAACAGACCGTTGGCGCCCGGAAACGTCCCGAAATGCTGGTCGAACGACCGATTTTCCTGGAACAGAACGAACACAAACTTCACGTTCTTCTGGATCAACGCAAACTTCTGCGTCGGTGTGAGCACCGGCTCGGACGAAGGATCGGTGGTCACAGCCGCTACGGCGTCGCTCGATCTCGGGCCGATCGTCACGCCAGACTGCGCGAATGCAACCTGCGTCTGGAGCAATATTCCGAGCGTCGCGAGAGACGCGCTCGCCGAGCGTAATAGTTGTCGTTTCAGCATTCGAGCCATTCCCCTATTTCCACGGGCGTTCACACAGCCGTAACACTCCAGTGTGCTGGGCGCGGACCGCTGGGACCCATGTGACGGGATTTTTAGGTTTCGACAGCCCGACTTTTTTGAAAAATCAATGACAGCCGCATCACAGCGATTCGACGTTGCCGTCCACGCTGAGCGATTGGCCAGAGATGTTGGCCCCGGCGGCCGAGAGCAGATACAGCACTGTGCCCGCGACATCCTGCGCCGTCACCATCCGCCCCAGCGACACCCGTTTCAGATAGGTTTGTTCCATCTCCGCGTAGCTGACCCCCACCTGCTCCGCGCGGGCGCCGATGACCTTTTCGATGCGCGGCCCCGCGACGATACCCGGCAGGATGGCGTTGACCCGGATGTTGGCGGGGCCAAGTTCCTTGGCGAGGCTCTGCGTGAAGCCGATCACCCCCCACTTTGCCGCCGCATAAGGCGTGCGCCACGCATAGCCGAACTTTCCCGCAGCCGAGGACATGTTGACGATGGCGCCGCCACCAGCCGCCTTGAGCATCGGCACAGCGTGATGCGCGCAGAGGAACTGGCCGGTCAGGCAAACGTCGATGCAGCGCCGCCAGTCGGCGGCCGAAATCTCCTCGACCGCGCCGGTCGGCCCGGCGATGCCGGCGTTGTTGATCAGCACGTCCAATCCGCCGAGCGTGGCGTGCGCCTCGGCGAACAGCCGCGCCACGTCGCTGTCGGAGGCAACGTCGCCGACGGTGGCGCCGGCCTGCGGGTTCGCCGCGCGAAACGCGGCCAGCGCGCTTTCGTCCACGTCGCTGATGAAAACCCGAGCGCCATGGGCGAGCAGCGCGTCGGCAATCGCACGGCCGATGCCGCCGGCCCCGGCGGTGACGACTGCGCGCAGGCCCGGTTTGATCGCGAGGGAGGCGAGGGCGGTCATGGCGTTCTCTCCGTGGCAGTGTCGGCCCGCTTTCACCGTAACTCTGCCGCTGCCCATCCGGCGCCGCAACCGCCTTCCGCCGGCAGCCGACCGGGTGGACGTGCCCCGTTGACCGCGCACGGCACACCGCCTTCTATCGCGGTGCCTCCTATGGCGGGCGGCAAGGCTGGGCGGCGCGGGGGCGCTCAAAAATGGTCGCTGTCGATGTCGCTGGGCGCCGGGCGGCGCTCACCCGAAGTGCATTGTTCCAGGTTCTGCAACCTGCCGAACTCGACGCCGTTCTGGCGCAGGCGGCGATCCGGCGGGTCGGGCGGGGGGAGACGATCCTCCGGCGTGGCGACCCGAGCAGCGGCGCCAACATCATCGTCGAGGGCCGGGTGCGAATCGGCGCCATGTCGGAAGACGGGCGGGAGGTCACGCTGGGCGTGCTTGGGCCGGGCGACGTGCTCGGCGAAATGTCGGTCCTGGACGGCGAGGACATCAGCGCGGACGTGACGGCCCTGGAGGATTGCACGTTGTTGTTCATCGAACGCGCACGCTTCCTGCGACTGCTGCGTGCCAACAGCGATATTTGTTTGCGCATGATGGCGGTCCTGTGTCGCCGTATCCGCCGCGCCAATGCGTCGTTGGAGGACATGGCGCTGCTCGACCTTGCAACCCGCCTCGCGCGGTTGCTGCTACGTCTGGCGCAGGATTATGGCGCGCCGGCGCGGGGGGGAACGCGGATCGAGGTCAAGTTGTCGCAGAAAGATCTGGGCACGCTGGTCGGGAGTTCGCGTGAAAAGGTTAACAAGCAATTGCGCGAATGGGAGGATGCCGGCGTGCTCGGCAAGGATTCCGGGCGCTTGCTGCTGGTCCGGCCCGATGTTTTGGCCGCGGCGGCATCATTGGCCTAGTGGCCATGGCGCTGACATGGCGGCGCTTTGCCAGCCGTACAGCCGTCCGCAAGGTGCGGCTCGGCTGTGGGCTGATCTTGTTTGCCTATGTCAGCCTGCACCTGACGAATCACGCGTTGGCGAACATCTCCGTCGCAGCAGCGGAAGCCGGGTTGCGCTTACAGAAATTCGTGTGGCAGGGCGTGCTCGGCGGTGTCCTGCTCTACGGCGCGCTCGGCATCCACATGCTTCTCGGCCTGTGGGCGTTTTACGAGCGGCGGCATTTCGGCTGGACGGGCTCCGAGGTCGGGCAATTGGTGTTGGGCCTGAGTATCCCTCCGCTGCTGTGCAACCACATCTATGTCACCCGGATCTCGTGGGAGCTGTTCGGCACCGAGAAGGGGTATGCGCAGGAGTTCTATTCGTTCTGGGTGAAATCGCCGGACCTCGGCGTGCAGCAGGTTATCGTTTTGGTGGTCGCCTGGGTTCATGGATGCTTCGGTGTCTATTTCTGGCTGCGGTTAAAGACGTGGTTTCCGCGCTGGATGCCGGTTTTGCTGTCGGTGGCGGTGGTGCTGCCGGTGGTGGCGCTGCTCGGGTTCTTCCAGGGCGGCCGGGCCGTGCGCGCGCTTGCCGACGATCCGGCCTGGATGACGGCCCATCTGGCGCCGGGGCAGGCGGGTTTGCCGGCGCAAAACGCCGCGCTACACGACTGGCGGCAGGCCACGAATGGCGGATTTCTCACGCTTTTTCTGCTGACGTTGGGCGCGCGCGGGCTGCGGGCGGTGGTGGAGCGGCGCGGCGGCACCGTGCGGATTGCGTACCCGGATGGGCGCGTCGCCCGCGTGCCGCGCGGCTTTTCCGTGCTGGAGGCGAGCAGAGCGGCCGGGGTGCCGCATGCCAGCGTGTGCGGCGG
>CAJCJG010000251.1 GCA_903970625.1 Solirubrobacterales bacterium 70-9
GCGCCGTTTTGCAGCTTGAAATTCAGATCGGCGATCTGCTTGTTGAAATCCTCAGCCTGCCGCTGACGCGCGTTGTCCACCTCGTCCACACGGCCGCGCAGCGCCCGCACATCGTCCTCTAGCCGCTGGACGCGGTCGAGCAGTTGCGCCGTCAGGTCTCCGGTGGCCGCGCCCGTTGCCGGTGGCGGCGCCTGATAGCTGCCCAGCGACGAGCCGCCGCCGGCCGCCGGCATCCGGGCGATCTGGTCGCGCAGCCCCTGCAATTCCTGCCGCAGTTCGGCGATCTGGTTCTGCAACGCGATGCCCTCGCGGCTGTCCACCTGCGCGCGGGCGGACGGCGCCGACATCAGCAGAGACATCGCCAGCATCAGCCCCAGGGTCAGTTTGGTGGCGAATGGGGCCTTCATCGGGGAGTCTCCGTGCCGGGATTGGCCCGACGAACCAGGCGCGCGGAAGAATCGATATGTTTCACGCACCGACATTACCGCATCCGCCGACGCCGCGAAACAGCCGCCGGTCCCCTTGCCGTCCGGCGGCCGAGCCGGTTCCGCTCTACTTCACCGACGTGATGGCGTTGCGGTTCTGCTTCCAGGAATCCTCGTTGGAGCCGAGGGCGACCGGGCGGTCCTTGCCGTAGCTGATCGTGGAGATGCGGGCCGGGGCGACGCCCTTGGCGACGAGATAGTCGCGCGCCGAATTGGCGCGGCGCTGGCCGAGCGCGATGTTGTATTCCTCGGTGCCGCGCTCGTCGCAATTGCCCGCGATCTCGACGGCGACCGAGCCGTATTTGCCGAGCCATGCACCCTGCCGGTCCAGCGTGCCCTTGCCGTCCGTGTCGAGGCCGGATGCATTGAATAAGAAGAACACACGGTCGCCGACGTTGGTCTTCAGGTCTTCCTCGCTGCCCGGCACGACGGCGGACGCGGCGGCCGTGGTGCCGGCGCCGCCGGACGTGCCGCTGGTCATCGGCTTGTCGTCCGAGCACGCGGCCAGCAACGCCAGAGCGGCCAGGGCGCCCATCGTCTTGATGTCCATTGACCTACTGCTTTCTGTGGTTGCCGACGGGAATCCCAGACGCTCACAAAAAACCGGCAGCAAGCTGCCGGTCTCGTGCGGACGTCAGGTGGCTGTCGGACGTTTCGTCGCGGCCGGCGAAGCCGCCGGCCGGCGCCGTTTTACTTCACCGACGTGATGGCGTTGCGGTTCTGCTTCCAGGCGTCCTCGTTGGAGCCGAGGGCGACCGGGCGGTCCTTGCCGTAGCTGATCGTCGTGATGCGCGCCGGGGCGACGCCCTTGGCGACCAGATAGTCGCGCGCCGAGTTGGCGCGACGCTGGCCGAGCGCGATGTTGTATTCCTCGGTGCCGCGCTCGTCGCAATTGCCCGCGATCTCGACGGCGACCGAGCCGTATTTGCCGAGCCACGCGCTCTGGCGGTCCAGCGTGCCCTTGCCGTCGGCATCCAGACCGGAATTGTTGAAGCTGTAGAACACGCGGTCGCCCACGTTGGTCTTCAGGTCTTCCTCGCTGCCGGGCACGATACCGGCGGTGGTGGCACCGCTGCTCGACGCAGCCCCAGTGGTCATCGGCTTGTCGTCCGAGCACGCCGCCAGCAACGCCAACGCGGCCAGGGCGCCCATAGTCTTGATGTTCATTTGCACTTGCTTCCTTTGGAAGATGTCCGAACGGGTGCGGCCCCCCTGGCGAATCCAGGGAGGAGAGCGGTGGGGAGAAGACAACGGCTGTACCGGTGGAGCGACCGCTCCACGAGCAGCGCCGTTCGCAATACACAGTGCGCGCTTAGCCCGCCAAATCTCGGCCGGTCAAGGACCTGTGTCATCGGTGGGACACATCCCATCCATGTTTCTTGCACGCAGTTGGGTGCGCCGGGGTCATGACAACAAGGGGGACCATGCCGGATCGGACGCATCCGTCGGAGTTGTGACCGCACGCTCGTTGAATCCGGTGATGTCGATGGACACCAGACGGGCCGAAAAGCCCCGTCCGCGGCTGTCTTGCGCCGGAGTTTCCCGCCAGAACATGATCACGCGGCCATTGGGCGCGAAAGTCGGGCCTTCAACATAATAGCTTTCCGAAAGTATTCGCTCGCCCGTGCCATCCGGATGCATCACGCCGATGGCGAAATTGCCGCCGCCGAACCGTGTGAAAGCGATCAGGTCGCCACGGGGCGACCACACCGGGGTCGCATACCGCCCCTCGCCGAAGCTGATCCGCTTCACGCCGCCGCCGTCGGCCCCCATGATGTAAAGCTGCTGGTCGCCGCCGCGATCGGAGTTGAACACGATCTGGCTGCCGTCCGGGCTGTAGCAGGGCGAGACGTCGATCGCGCCCGAATCCGTGAGCCGGCGCGGCCGGCCGCCGCCGAGGTCGATGGTGTAGATGTCGGCGCCGGACGAGTTGGTCTGCGCCATGATGACGCTGCCGCCGTCCGGGCTGAAGCGCGGCGATAGCGTGATGCCGCCGAAATCGCCGAGCAACTGCGTGTGCCCGGTGCCGAGGTCGAACAGATACACGCGCGGCTTGTTGCGCACGTAGCTCATGAAAGCGATCTGATCGCGGGTCGGGTGGAAGCGCGGCGTCAGCGCCAAAAAGCTGCCGTCGGTTAGGAAGCGGTTGTTCTCGCCGTCCTGATCCATGATCGCCAGCCGCTTGATCCGCCGGTCACGCGGGCCGGTGCCAGAGATGTACACGACGCGGGTGTCGAAATAGCCCTTCTCGCCCAGCATCCGCTCGTAGATCACGTCGCTGATGATGTGGGCGATGCGGCGCCAGTTGCTTTGCGTGGTGGTGTAGGCGGTGCCCTGGATCTGCAAGCCGGGCAGCACGTCCCACAACCGGAATTCGACGCGCAGTTTGTCGCCGCCCTGGCTTTCGACGCGGCCCGTCACCAGCGCCTGCGCGCCGATGGCCTTCCAGTTTTGCAGATTGGGCGTATCGGCCGGGGCGCCGGCGTTGATGTAGGCGGCCTGGTCGATCACGCGGAACAGACCGGAGCGGCTCAGATTGTTGGTGATGACGCCGGCTATGTCGCGGCCGAGCTGATCGGTGCCGCCGCCGGCACCGATCAGGGCGGGCAGCGCAATGGGGATCGGGTCGCGGCGAGCTTTGTCCACGTCGATCACGGCGCTGGGGGCGGCAGCCGGCGGCGTTTGCGCGCGGGCGGCGCGCGGGGTCAGCAGCGGGGCGGCAAGCGGCACGGCCAGCAGCG
>CAJCJG010000252.1 GCA_903970625.1 Solirubrobacterales bacterium 70-9
CCGTCGAGCCGCACCGGCGCCGGCACGTTGGCGGCGACCGGGGGGAGCGGCGTCAGCACCGGGGTGGCGGGCCCGGCGCACGCAGCAAGCACCAGCAGCGGCGGCAGCAGCAGCGCGCAAACCAACCTGATCGTTCGACGTATCACGGTCTAGTTCGTGCCTTCTCGGATGGGCGGGATGCCCGGGGCGACCGGGGCCTGTCGCTGGAAAGCCGGGCCGGCCCGGAGGTTTTGCAAATTCTGGCGCAACTGGAGATTGAACGGAGCACCGGGCTGACCCGCCGCAGGCGATAAATTGGAACCCGCAGGCGCCTGCACCACCGGTTGCTGCTGTACCACCGGTTGCGGCGCAGGCAAATGGGGGATCTCGGCCGCCAGCGCGCTGCGGGTGGCGGCATCGTCTCTGGGCGCGATAAATTGTTCGCCCTTCGGCCCGCTCACCGTCACGCCGCCCGGCCGGATCGTCTGGACCGTGTAGGGGCCAAGCGGCTTGCCCTCGCCAATCGCAATCGTCTTGGCACCCTCCGCACCCGCGAAGATCGCGGTGCGGCCGAACGGACCCACGATCACGCCGGTCAGCCGTGGCAGGGGTTCCTGCGTCGTTATCGCGCCGGGCTTGGCCTCCGGCAGCACCGGCTTGCGGTCGTGATTGAACAGCGGCCGCGCCAGCGCGGTCGCCAGCCACCCGTCGGTGTGATCCTCCTGATCTTCCACGGCGGGGCGCGGCGGCGCCTTGCGCGGATGGCTGATCGGCATGGTCCGGTCCACCCCGGCCACCGGCCGCAAGCTTTCCATCTCCATCACGACGACGGACGCCAGGATGCTGGCGAGGAGCGAGAGGGCGAGGAAGCCGGTGCGCCAGTTCACGGTGCGGCCTCCGCCGCCGCCGGGTTGCCGGCTGGCTCGGCCGGTACGGCCGGGGCCGGCGGCGCGTCGGCGGTCGTGGCCTGGCGGAACGCGATCACTGTGAAGGAAATGTCGAGCGGCGGCTCCTTCGTCGCATCAGAGGCGGGTTGGGCATGAACCTGCAAATCGTCGATGAACATGCGGGGCGTGGCGCGCTCGATCGCCTGCGCCAGCCGCATCAGCGCAGGCCAGGGCGCATCCACGGCCACCCGCAGGGCCACACGGCGATACGCCCCGATCTGCTCGACCGGCAGCGCCTCGGTGCTCGTCAGGTGGCCGCCGGCGTTTTTGCACATGGCTTCCACCAGACCCTGCAAGGCGGCGCCGGCCAGGGCGTCCGACGCGCCTTCCAGCGTGGCACTGACGGGCGTCGCATCGGTCGATTGCGCCTCCGCCTCGCGCTTGAGGTCCGGCAGGGTCGCCGCGACCCCGGCCATGCGGCTGGCCAGCGCCTCGCGACGATCCAGTTCGTCGGCACCGTCGTTGTAGGCGTCCAGCAGCGGCTGCCCGGCCGCCAGCCACGTCGCCGCGAGCACGATCGCCGTCAACGCCAGCGCCAGCGCCCGGCCGCGCACGCCCTCGGGCAGGGTCATTGCCACGCGGGTGCCATCAGGGGAGGATCTCCGCCTTGATCGAGAACAGATCGGTGCCCGCCGCGCTGCGGGTCACGGGGGCGGCGAACGCGGCGTTGCGCACCGTCGGGTTGGCCGAGAGCGCGGTCAGCAGCTTGGCCGCCGCCGCCGATTGGCCCTCCAGCGTCACTTGCCGCTTTTGCATCGCCAAGCCGAGCAGATAGGTGTCGTTGCCCAGACTGTCGGTCAGCGTGGCGATGGAATGCAAGGCGTCGCCGACGCGCGCCTGTTCGGCCCCGATCACGTCGTTGCCCTCGGCGGAGGAGGCCAGACGGCGGCGCAGCACATCGACCTGATCCACGCGCGGCTTGAGGACGACGATCCGGTCCTCCACGGCCGCGAGCGTCTGGGCCTGGAGCCAGAACGGCATGCCGACCGTCGCGAGTGCCAGAATCGCGCACACGGCGCCCGCGGCCCACAGGGTGCCGCGCCGCCAGCCCTCGCCCTTGCGGACGACGACGCCCAGCGGCACCCGCCGCGCCTCGGCCCCGAACCGGCCCCTGGGGGACGGCGCCTCCAACTCGGTCGCGGTCAGCCGCATTTGCGCCAGGGCGGCCAGAATGGCGCCGAGTTGCGCCCGCGCGACCAGCAGTATCGAGACCGTCAGCCGCCCCTGCGCCCGGTCCCGCCGGCGCACGGCGGCCGTGAAGAACACCTCGTCGGCGGCGAACGGGGTGAAGCGGTCCATCTCGAAGCGGACCACCCGGTCCAATCCCTGCTCGGCGGCCAGCGGCAGCGTGACCTGCCGCTCCAGCAACAGCCCGGACGGCAGCCGCAGCACCGTGGCCGGCGCACGGCGGTTGCCGAGCGCCGCGCGCGCCTGCCGCAGCCCAGCCTCGTCGAGCGTGAAGCGGCCCAATGACACTTCCTTGTGATCGCGGCGAATCAGGAGCTCCGCGCCGCCGCCCGCCCCGTTCCATGCCAATACGATGGCGTTCGCCGGCCCGGTGTCGCGCGCGCGCCACCCCTCCGGGACCAGCCCGAGCATCTGTCGCAACCACCAGGACACGATCTCGTTCAGCATTGCCTGCCGCAACCCACTTCCGGCCACGGCCGCGCGTCGCACGACCAATGTGGTATGGCGCGACGTGCGGTCGGCGCGTCAAGTGTCATTTCCGGCATCGCTACTCCTGGGCACGCGCGAGCATCGGTGCCGCCTCGATCGTCGGCCAGTGGCGGCGATCGTTCTTGGGGAAGCTCACCGTGATGCGCACCACCAGCGGCAACGTCGGCAGGTCCCAGGTGTCGATCCAGCCGCCGCCCTGCTCGGGCCGCCGCTCGTAGCCGAACACGACCTGCTCGACGCCTTCCAGCAACACCGTCTGGTCCGGCTCCGGCGCCTTGGTCAGCCGCTCGGCATGCGGATGCGGGCTCCATCGCAGGACGAGCCGGTGCTTGTCGTCCACCCCGAGTCCGACCTCGCCGTCCCGCGTCAGGATGTCGCTGCCGGCGGCAGTCGCCGATAGCGGGAGCCGGCTGACGAAGTCGAGCGTGTGGGGATGGCCCTTGAAGGGCGCCGGTTCGTTCGTGTCGCCGGGGTCGGCGGCGGTGACGAGTTCGCGCAGCACCCGCTCCATCCCGTCCATGTCGGCGCCACGGTTGACCATGGCGGTCTCCGTGTCCCAGGCGCGCAGACCGAACCGGGTGCCTTCCGCCAGCCCGAGCATCAGAAACCCGAGGACGACCAGCACCACCAGGATTTCCAGCAGCGTGAAGCCGGCCTGCGGGGCGCGGCGGCGCCTCATCCGCCCTTGGCCGGTCCGGAGCCGAGGCGGGCGCTGTCGAGCCGGATTTGCTTGTCGCCGCCGTCGCCCTTCCAGCTCTCGGTGACCGTGACCGCGTACAGCGTGGCCTGCGGCGGGACGGCCTGCGTCGGGTCGGCGTCCGTCCCGCGCGCCAGCTTCGCGGTGCCGGCCGGCCTGATCCGCACCGAGAAATGGAATCCGTGCCCGTCGTCGCCGGACACCTCCCGCCCCGCGAGGCCCGCCGAAACGATCGAGGCGAGATGCGAGCGGGCGAGCGACAGGGCCTCTTGATAGCGGTTCGCGGACTCGGTGGCGCGCAGACCGCCGATGGCGGCGTCGAACATGATGCCGAGGGCCAGGGCCGCAATCACGAACGCGACCAGGACTTCCAGCAGCGTGAAGCCACCTTCACCGTTACGGGACATCGGCGGCCGTCACGCGCCCGGTCAGCCAATCGACGGCGATCCGTGTGCGGCGCGTTCCGTCGGCCAGCACGATGCGGCCGCCGCTGGAACTGCCGTCGGACGCGAAGCGAATGCCGGTGAGCTTTTGACCCACCTCTCCGCCTTGGCCGGCCGCCGCCGTCATCGCGAGGGTGGGGGGCAGTTGGATGCTGGGTCCGCCTTCGACGACCAATCGGCCACTGGCACCGTTGATCGCGACCGTTACCGGCCGGTTGGTGCCCATCGCCCGCCCGCGCGCGCCGCGCAACGCCTCCACCATCGACGCCACGACCGCCCGCGTTTGCAGCCCGTGGCTCCGCGTCGGCAGCCGTCCCACGAAAATGCCGGTCATCAACGCGATCACCGCCAGGACGATGATCATTTCCAGCAGGGTGAAGCCATCCTCGCCCCGAGGGGCGGAGGCGGACTTGCTGCCCGTCTCGTCAATTCGCCAGGTCATTGAGGCTCAGCATTGCCAGCAGCAGCGACGCGACGATGCCGGCGATCGCGGCGCCTATCAGAATCGTGATCGCCGGGACCAGCAGCGCCAGCAGCCGCTGCACGCCGAGCCGCGTGTTCTCCTCGTGGATTTCGGCCGCCCGCAGCGCCATCGGCCCGAGTTGCGCCGTCTCCTCGCCCAGCCGCAGCAGATAGATCGTGCGGACCGGAAACAGGCCCGACTCGCCGAGCGGCTGCGACAGGCCGGCGCCGCCCTTGGCGCTCTGCGTCGCCGCCTCCACCGCGCCGACCGCCGCGAGATTGCCGATCGCGTCGCGCACGGTATCGAGGGCCGCGATCAGCGGCATGCCGTTGATCAGCAGCGTGCCGAGCGTGCGGGAAAAGCGGGCCGCCAGGGCTTCCTTGGCCAGCCGGCCGACGACCGGCAGACGCAGCAGCAGCCGGTCCCACACCAGCCGAGCGCCCGGTCGCGTCAGCGCCTGTCGGATCGCCAGGACCAGCACCGCCACTCCCGCCAGCATGTACAGGCCGTAACCGGAGACGATGTTGCCCGTGTCGATCAGAATTTGCGTCGGGCGCGGCAGGGAAGCGCCATTCTGCTCGAACAGCGGCACGAATTGCGGGAGCACCTGGGTCAGCAGCAACACGATGGCCCCGATGGAGGCGACCACCAGCAGCGCCGGATAGATCATCGCCGACGTGACGGTGGCGTTCAGGCTGCGCTCGCGTTCCAGCAGCAGCGCCAGCCGGTCCAGCGTCTGCGTCAGCGCCCCACCCGCCTCGCCGGCGCGCACCAGCCCGATATACAGCTTGGGGAAGCTTTTCGGCTGGCGCGACAAGGCCACCGCGAACGAGGTGCCGTCGCGCACGGCCGCGCGCAGGCTGTCCGTCACGGTGCGGACACGCTGGGTGGGCGCGGTCTCGACCAGGAAGCGCAGCGAGCGGTCCAGATCCTGACCGGCGCCGAGCATGATCGACAATTCGCGGGTGAAGTTGGCGACCTCCTGCCGGCGCAGCTTGCCGCCGCCGCCGAGTTCCATCGTCAGCAGGCCCGCCAGGAAGCCACTGGCGACGGCGTCGGCGCGAACCGGGATGTTGCCCTGGCGGCGTAGGATTTCGATGGCGGCGGCCTCGTCCGCCGCGTCCACCACCGCCCGCAGCGTGTCGCCGGCCGGCGTGATCGCCGTGGTGCGAAAGCTGGGCATCCGCCTCAGGCTTCGGTGGCGCGGATGCTGCGCATGACTTCTTCCACGGTCGTCACGCCTTCCAACGCGGCCGCGATGCCGGCGTCGAACATCGTCTCCATGCCCGCCGCAACGGCTGTCTTTTCGATCTGGCTGTGGTCCGCGTGGGCGAAGATCTGGTGCTCGATCTCCGCGTTCGGGTACAGGAACTCGGCGATGGCGAGGCGGCCCTTGTAGCCGGTTTCGCGGCAGGTGGCGCAACCGACCGGGTGCCAGAGCGTGATGGGCCGCCGGTTGGTGCGCCGCGCGAGGTCGAACCGGGTCGTCAGCTCCGGCGGGGCCGGTTCCTCGCGCCGGCATGCACTGCACAGGCGGCGTACCAGCCGCTGGGCCAGCACGCCGCGCAGCACGGCGGTCAGGAGATAGTCCTCCAACCCCATGTCGCGCAGCCGGGTGATGGTCGCGGCAGCGGAATTGGTATGCAGGGTACTGAGCACCAGATGGCCGGTCAGCGCCGCCTGCACGGCAATCTGCGCCGTCTCCAGATCGCGGATTTCGCCCACCATGATCACGTCCGGGTCTTGCCGCAGGATCGAGCGCAGCAGCGTGGCGAAGGACAGGCCGATTTGAGGCTTGACCTGGATCTGGTTGATTCCGCGCAACTGATATTCGATCGGATCTTCGACGGTGACGACTTTTCGCGTGATCGAATTCAACGCGAGCAATCCGGAATACAGCGTCGTCGTCTTGCCGGATCCGGTCGGTCCCGTCACCAGCACGATGCCGTTGGGCAGGTTCAGCACGTCGGAGAATTTTTCGATCACCGCGGCCGGCAGCCCGAGTTTGCCGTAGTCGAACGCGACCGCGTTCCGGTCCAGGATGCGCATGACGACCGTCTCGCCCCACAGGCTGGGGACGGTGGAGACGCGGAAATCGACATCCTGGCCGCGCACCGCCAGCTTGATACGGCCATCCTGCGGCAGCCGGCGCTCGGCGATGTCCAACTTGGCCATGATCTTGATGCGGGACGTGATCGCCGCCGCCAGCCGGGCGGACGGGCTTTCGGCCTCCTGCAACACGCCGTCGTAGCGGTAGCGCACGCGCAGGCGATCCTCGAACGGCTCGACATGGATGTCGCTGGCATGGGTCTCGACGGCGCGCGAGATCAACTGGTTAACGAGGCGGATCACCGGCGCCTCGCTGGCGAGGTCTTTCAGCCGCTCGGCATCCTCCTCCAGCGGCGCTTCGCCGGCTTCGTCCGCCGCGTCGTCTGCCGCCGCCTCGTCGCGGTACAGCCTCTCGAACGCCGCGTCGATTTCGATGGGTACCGCCACTTCGAGCGCGACGGCCTTGCCGGTGGCGGCGGCGATGGCCGCCTGGATGAACGGATCGAGCGGGTCGGCGGCGGCCACCACGAGCGCGTCGTTCTCGATGGCCACGGGCATCGCCCGCGCGGTGCGCAGGAACCGCGTCGTCAGCCGGTCGGCGAACAGCGGCTCCTCCGGGTATCGGTCGGGCGCCGTCACCTGCGTGCCGAGCAGGGCGGCGTAGGATTCGGCCAAGCCGCGTTCGCTGACCAGGCCCAGTTGGATCATCACGCTGTCCAGCCGTTGCCCGCTGTCGGCGGCGACACGGCGAGCGCGCTCGACGGTCTTCTGGTCGCAGTGGCCCTGTTCCATGAGAAGCAGCGCGAGCGCATCGAGCGCCTGCTCCAGGCTCCGTCCGGCAGTGATCGCGTCCAATTGGTCCTCGTCCGGCGCTGTTGGCGCAACGTCCACTATTGTTCCAACGCGACGCCGCGTGGCAAGAGATAGAGCGTTAATGTGGGTCACGATGACGTCCTGGTGGCTCCCCCTGCTGGCCGCGCCCTTTGCCGGCAGCCTGCTGTTCGTGCTGGTGCGCCGCCTGCCGCGCGAGGTTCCGGACCTGTGGGGCCGGTCGCGGTGCGAGACCTGTGGGCACGCCCTGGCGCCATGGGAACTGGTCCCGATCGCCAGCTTTGCTATCCAGCGGGGCCGCTGCCGGGCGTGCGGCAGCCTGATTTCGCCGGACCACCTCGCCGCCGAGTTCCTCGCCGTCCTGATCGCTGCCGCCGTGGCCGCGACGGGCGCCGACGGGATGCAACTTTGGGCGGGGTGCGCGCTGGGCTGGACGCTGCTGGCGCTGGGCTGGATCGACTCGGAGCATTTTTTGCTGCCCGACGCCCTGACCCTGCCGCTGATCGTGGCGGGTTTGACGGAGGCGTGGTGGGACGTGCCGGAGGCACTGGCGGACCGGGCGATCGGCGCCATCGCGGGCTACGTGGTGTTCCGGCTGCTCGCCTGGGGCTACCGATGGGTGCGCAAGCGCGAGGGCCTGGGCCATGGCGATGCCAAGCTGCTGGCCGCGTCCGGCGCCTGGCTGGGGACGCTGCCGCTGCCCACGACGGTGCTGCTGGCGGCCTTGATCGGCCTGCGGCTGGCGCTGCTGGCGCGCGTTCGCGGTGCCACGCTGAGCGCCGCGACCGCCCTGCCCTTCGGGCCATCGCTCGCCATCGCGACCTTCGCCATGTGGTTGCTGCGGACGTGGCTTGGATGACGGCAGAAACCGGCTGACTTTTCGTTGCACCTAAGGATAGGCTGGACCGGCCAGATCAGCCGGAGCCACAGATGACGCTGAAACTGACCTATGCCGGGTTCAACTATGTGGCCGACGTGGACGGCTCGTATGCCGACGCGAATTCGTTGCCGACGATGATTGCCGATACCGCCTCGAACGCCGTGGCACTGACCGACGATTACGGCATCGACGTTGCCACCAGCACCGTTTACGCCGACAGCAACACCGACACGACGACCGGCAACACCGAGACCATCGCCAATTTGACCGCGACCATCGAAGCCGCCGAATCGGATGGCTTGTCGGTGCTGGTCCGCCCGCTGCTGGATTTCACGGCCGATGCGACCTCGACGATCCTCACCACCCGCGACGGAGCCTCGTTCAACGGCTCCGTCTCCGGCAAGACCCTGACCGTCGGCAGCGGCGCGGGCATCGCGGCCGGTCAGTTTTTGGCCGGCGCCGGCATTCCGCTGAGCACCACCATCGTCTCCGGCAGCGGCACGACTTGGACGCTGAGCAACACCGTCTCCGCCGCCGGCAGCGAGGCCATGTCCACCGGCAGCACGCAATACGCGGACGGCGACTGGCGCGCCTACTACAAGCCGACCGACATCACCGCGTTCTTCGACAGCTACGACACGATGATCGTGGCCGAGGCCAAGGCCGCGCAATCGGCCGGCGCGCAACTGTTCGACATCGGCACGGAACTCGACCAGCTCACCGGCCCGGCCTATCTGTCGCAATGGAC
Source organism: Solirubrobacterales bacterium 70-9 (assembly GCA_903970625.1). GTDB lineage: Bacteria > Pseudomonadota > Alphaproteobacteria > Acetobacterales > Acetobacteraceae > CAJCJG01. Next base: position 8,715 of record CAJCJG010000252.1, read on the forward strand.
CAAGATCATCGACGATGTGAAGGCCGTCTATCACGGCAAGCTGACCTATTCGGCGATCTCGGACGACGACCTCAGCCCCTGGCAGTACGGCGGCGGCCAACCGGCGGCGGGCACCGGCGACCTCACGACGCAGGTGAGTTTCTGGAAGCAACTCGACTACATCGGCATCGACGAATACGCGGCGATCTCGGACGCCAACAACGGCGGCGCCGATCCGGACCCGACGCTCGCGCAACTGATCGCCGGATGGGAGGATGCGCCGACCGACCCGACGACCAGCAGCATGACCGGCGGTCTGTCGCTGATTCAGTATTACGAAAACATCTCCACGACCCTGAATATGCCGCTGCTGTTCACGGAGATCGGCTACAATTCGGCGCCCGACGCGGCGTCGCAGCCGTTCTATACCAGCAGTTCGACCTACGATCCCACGCTACAGGCCAATCTCTACAAGGCGTTCTTCACGGCCTGGGAAGCGCAGGGCAACACGTCTCTGGAAGGCGTCTATATCTGGAACTGGGAGCCGGACCCGTCCACGGTCGGCGCCGGCGCCTCGCCGAATTGGACACCGCAGGGCGACACCGGCAGCCTGGAAGCGGTGGACGCGGCGTACACGGCGGCGACGGCCTGTTTTGCCGCCGGCACCCGCATCGCCACGCCCACCGGCGCGTGCCCCGTCGAGACGCTGCCGGTCGGCGCGCTGGTGCTGACCGCAGCGGGCGAAACGGCGCGGGTGGCGTGGCTCGGCTATCGCCATGTCGATTGCCGCCTTCATCCGAAACCTGTGGATGTCTGGCCCGTCCGCGTCCGGGCCGATGCGTTCGCGGCCGGGCAGCCGTGTTGCGACCTGATCCTGTCGCCCGACCATGCCGTGTTCGTCGATGGCGTGCTGATCCCGGTGCGCTACCTCCTCAACGGCGCCACAATCGTCCAGGAGCGGTGGGACAAAGTCACGTATTGGCATGTGGAACTGCCCCGGCACGATGTGCTGCTCGCCGAGGGCATGCCCTGCGAAAGCTATCTGGACACGGGCAACCGCGACGCCTTCGCCACCGCGCGTGGCGCCGGACCGGCACCGACTCAGGCGAGCGAGCGAGTGTCCGCCCCCTGGCGCAGCAGGAAATGCACCAGCGGATTTTCGTCCTCGATCGAACCGCGCCGCGCTGCCGCCGGGTCGAGCGGCGGCATGTGGCCTGCCCGGTAGGCGGCCGCGTCGAAATCCGGCGATGGATTGAGGTTGCGGCGCGCGCCGTGGACGAGAAAATGCGCGAACGGATCGCGGTTCGGGCCGATCATCTCGCCGTAGGTGCTGAGATAGAATGCGTGGTCGAAGCGCGGATTGGGGCTGAAGCGTTGCGAGCGCCGATGGCGCAAATAGTGCAGCAGCGGCGAGGTCCGGGCCGGCAGCTTGTTGACGCGCCGATACCAGCGCGTGTCGAACCACACGCAAGGCCGCAAATCGTCCGCCTCACCGTGCAGAATGTAGTGCGTGAGCGGGTTGATGGGGTGCGGCACCCCTGCGAGATGTGCGCGGCGGTACCATGCCGGATCGAAATAGGCGTTCGGCCGGCGTCCCTCTCGCCAGCCATGGGCGCAAAAATGCTCCAGTGGGTCGTCGCCGTGCTCGCCCACGTCCGGGCTGCCGATCAGATAGAAGCTGGGGTCGAACAGGTCCGACGGGCCGATGATTGCCGCGTCGGCTCGCGGGACGCGGCCTTCGGCGGCACCGTACAGGACGTAGTGCGAAAACGGATTCTGGCCCGCCGCCGCCACGTCGGAATATTCCTGCAAATACCATGCGGCATCGAACGATTCCGGCAGCGGCAACGTGCCGGCGCACCGCGCCAGAAAATCCGCCAGCGCCGGCCGCCGGGCGGCGATGCCGGCAAGGCGCCGGTAGGCGGCCGGATCGAACCGCGCCGAGGGGCGGCATCCGCCGCGCTCGCCGACACGCGCGTAGTGCGCGAGCACGTTGACACCCGCCGCGACAGGGTAGGTCGAGGCGTACCAACCGGTGTCGAACGCGGCATTCGGGCGGCGGCCCTCCCGCCAGCCGTTGCGGCAGAAATGCAGGAGCGGATCGCGGCCGGCGGCGCGGACATCGGGATATTCGGCGAGATAAAAGGCGGCGTCGAATAGGGGCGCGATGGCCGCGTTGTCGGACCTATCCGGCATCATCCCTCCCTCGGGATCCGCACGCTTACGACTCGACAAACTTTATTGTCCCTATCCGGTTAGCACAGGCACCCTCAGAATCTGCAACTCTGAGTTGCGTAAAGTAAGCACATAGTTCTCGCTGGAGTTGGTGGACAAACAACAGAACTGTGATAGTCTCCA
>CAJCJG010000253.1 GCA_903970625.1 Solirubrobacterales bacterium 70-9
GGGTAGCCGACATTGGCGACCGTCCACCCCGCCTTCGTCAGCGCGCGTCCGATTGCCCACATCACCGGCCGCCCCCAACCGAGGCCGTGCAGCAGGATTGCGGCCCGCCGCTCGCTCACGCCACGACCCTCAGACACAGCGCCACGATGTCGTCGGCAAGCGCGCCCAGCCCCGCCTCCAGCCGCCCGTACAGCTTGAACGTCGCCGGCTGGACGATCACGCCGATCAGCGCGCCCGCTACCAGCGTCGGATTTCCCGCCGGAATGTCGCCGGCTGCCATTGCGGCGGCCACGGCGCGGCAGATGACTTCGACCGGGTTGGTCTCGTCGCGGGCGACGTAGCGCAAGAATCCGTGCTGGGTCAGCAGCAAAAAGCTGAACAGCAACTCGTCCTCGGCATGCAGCGCGCAGATGGCCCGCACCATCGCTTCCAGCTTTGCCGGAAATCGGCCGGGCGTGGCGGCGGCATCGGCCAGCCTGCGGCCGTACTCGGCGTAGCTGGCGAAGAACAGATCGCCGACAAGCTCCTCCCGGCTGCGGAAATGCGCATATAGGCTCGGCGCCTTCAGCCCCACCGAATGGGCGATGTCGCGCATCGAGACGGCGTCCACACCATGCTCGACGAACAACCGCATCGCCTCGCGCTTGATCCTGTCTTTCGAGCCGTGGGAGTCGAACACCGCGTTTCCTTACGAACGTTCGTTAGGAAACTACGGCCGCGCGGCGCGTCCGTCAAGGACCGCCTTTTGACCGGCCACAAGCAGGCGTGACAGTTCGGCGACATTGGAGTGCAATATTTGCGCAAGAAGTGTGACGCTCGCCGTGGTGCGATGCGATTCGGAACCGAAGGTGATTCATGCCCACAGCGCCCCGCGCTCTGATCCTCGCCGCCGGCGTCGGTCGGCGGCTCGGCGGCCAAAACCCGGCCGGGGCGCATCTGCCCAAAATCCTGCTCCGCTTCGGCGGCCGCAGCCTGCTGGGACGCCACCTCGGCATCCTGCACGAGTGCGGGGTCACGGACGTCACGTTGGTACTCGGCTATGGCGAGGCCGACATCCGTGCCGAACTGGCCACGTTGCCCGGCCCGAAACCGTCGATCCTGGTCAACCCGGATTTCCGGCGCGGCAGCGTCGTCTCGCTGCATGCCGGCCGCAGCGTGCTGGAGAGCGGCGCGCCGGTGATCCTGATGGACGGCGACGTGCTGTACGACCGCCGCCTGATGGCGCGGCTGGTCGAGAGTGAACTACCGAACTGCCTGCTGCTCGACCGCGAGATCGAGCCCGGCGACGAGCCGGTCAAACTGTGCATTTCCGCGGGGCGGATCGTCGATTTCCACAAGCGCCCGCAGGCCCCGCACGAGTGGCACGGCGAATCGGTCGGCTTTTTCCGCTTCGCGCCTTCCGTCGCCGCCGAACTCGCCGGCCGCGTCGCGACCTACGCGATGGGGGAGAGCTCCGGGATGGAATACGAGGAACCGATCCGCGACATGATGCTGGAAGGCCCGCCGGACCGATTCGGGTTCGAGGATATCAGCGGCCTGCCCTGGACCGAAATCGACTTCCCCGAGGACGTGGACAAAGCCAACGCCCTGCTTCCGGAATTGGTTGCGTGAGCGCCCCGGCGGGTCCGGCCGGGACCGACATCGCCGCTATGGCGCGCGACGGGTTTTTGGTGGTGCGCGACTTCTTCTCCCCCACCGAAATCTCCGAGATGCGGGGCTGGATCGAGCAATTGAGCGACGCGCCGGAAGCGCCCGGCCGCCACTGGGTTTATCGCGAGGAAAGCCTGACCGAGCCGGGCGCCCGCGTGGTGCAGCGGATCGAGAATTTCTGCCCGTTTCACCCTGGTTTCGACCGGCTGGTGCGCGGCGGCGCGCTGGCAAGCTGGGTTGCGGCCCTGATGGGCGAGCCGGTGGTGCTGTTCAAGGAGAAGATCAACTTCAAGATGCCCGGCGGCGCCGGCTTCAAGGCGCATCAGGACCAGCAGGCCGGCTGGAGCACATACGCGCCGCTATGTGTGACCGCTTTGGTCAGCATCGACCCGGCGACGCTGGAAAACGGCTGCCTGGAACTGGTGGCCGGCCGGCACCGCGAGGGGTTGATCGGCGTCGAGTGGGAGCCGCTGGCGGACGACGTACTCGGCCTGCAACCCGTGCCGACCGCGCCGGGCGACGTGATCTTTTTCGATTCGTACGTGCCCCACGCCTCCAAGCCCAACGCCACTGCGCACCCGCGCCGCCTGCTGTACCTCACCTACAACCGCGCGTCGGACGGCGACCAGCGCGCCCGCTACCACGCCGACAAGCACGCCGCCTACCCGCCGGATATCGAGCGCGACGGCAGCAAAACCTACGTGTTCCGGGTATAGGCATGAGTCACGACACGCTCGCCCACGCCATCGTCCGCCCGGCCGTCCGCCTGATCGCCAAGACCCGCATTGTCCCCGACCATCTGACCGTGCTGCGGTTCCTTACGGGCGTGGCCGCCGCCGTCGCGTTCGCGCGGGGCGACATTCTGCCCGGGTCGCTGATCTTCCTCGTCTCGGCCTTGCTGGACCGGGCGGATGGCGAACTGGCGCGGCAGACCCAGCTTTTCAGCCAGCACGGCCACCGCTACGACCTATGGGCGGACTGGAGCGCCGGTGCGCTCACTTTCATCGGCCTCGGCATCGGCGCGCTCGACAGCCCGCTCGGGCTTGCCGCTCCCGTGCTCGGCGTGCTCTCGGCCATCGGCACCACCGCGCTGTACTGGAGCATCAACGTCCTCCAGGCCCATAAAACGCTGCCGCACGTCGCGACCGCCAGCGGGCGTGTGCTGGTGGACCCGGACGACGCGATGTTCGCGATCCCACCGCTGCTCTGGTGCATCGGGGCCGCCGGCGTGCTGTTGCCAGCGGGAATCGTGACGCCGGTGCTGGCGGTCGCGATGGTCCTGCGTGTGGTCCGTTCGAATGCCCATCTGACCGCCGACCGACCCGCGCCGAACCCACGTTGACTCGTCCGTTCGGCCACGGGCACAGTGATCGTAACGGCGACAACGCCGAACGGCGCGGTCGATCCTGAAGGTCCCCGCCCGGGCAATGGAGGGGGACGACCAATGATCAATCGCAAAGCGTGCCTGATCGCCGCTGTCGGCGGCGTATGGGCCTTTACGGCGGCGGCATGGGCGGCGGAACCCGCCTCGCAAATCCCGACCACGGGCGAAAAGCCGGCGGGCGCGCCGGGCGAGGTGACGATGCCGTGGGGGACCTTCAAGCTGGCGCCCCGCATCGCCGACAAAATCGCCAAACACGAGAAGATCAATTACGTCTTTTCGTACCAGGGTTCCGGTATTCCGCTGTTCTCGCCGCAATACGCGGCCGGGTTCAAATATGGCTGCCAGGCCGGCAATGCGATCTATCCGCTGAACTGCACCTCCATCGCGCCGGTGCAGACCAACCCGAACGAACAGATTTCCCAGATCGAGGCAAAGCTCGCCGCCGGTCAGATCGACTGCATTTCCATCGAGCCGACCACGTCGGACGAGACCACCGCCATCGTGAACAAGCTGATGGCGCAGGGCATTCCGGCGTTCACGGCGGGCGTGACCTCGCGCGGGCACGAGTTCACCAATTTCACCCAGTTGCCGCCGAAGGAGGGCGCGACGGCGGCCGAAGTGGTGCTGAAATGGATGGCCGACACGCACACTGACCTGAAAGTGTTTGCCGTGTCCGGCGGCGACCCGGCCGAGTTCTGGGCGCAGGGCCGCATGAAGGGGTTTCGCGAGGCGATCCAGAAAGCGGTGCCGGGCGCCGTGTTTGTCAATACCGAGGCCAACGGCCTGAACACCTCGTACGAGCCGGGCAAGACGTTCGACAATTACAAGGCGTTCTTCTCCGCGCACCCCGATCTGCAATTCATGGAAAACGTCGATATCGGGGCCGAGCACGCCGACCGGGCGATCCGCGAACTGAACCGTGTCGGCAAGACGTTCACGATCGGCTGGAACGTCAGCAAGGGGCAGCTCGATGCCATCGACGCCGGCATCCAGGTGGCGTTGCTGGACCAAAGGTGGCCGGATCAGGCGGCGTTCGGCGGGCCGGCATGCGCGCAGTTTTTGGGCAACGGCACGATCCTGGGGAACACGCAGACGCTGAAGGCCGTGACCAAGGAGGGGACGGCCGAGGCGCGGGCGCAACTGAACTCCATCATGTCGTCGGGCAATTGATCGGCCTGCCGCGGATCGCATGATGGCCGAACCCATCGTACAGACCCGTGCCGCGCGGTTTTCCGCCGCCGGCCGGGCGACGTTCGACCTGACGCTGCGCCTCGGCGGCCTTGCCGTGGCCATCGTTTTGGTTGGGCTGGTCTTTCAAAGCCTCAACGACGCTTTCCTGAACACCGACGTGATCATCTCGATCCTGCGCTCGATGAGTTCGGTCGCGATCATGGGGCTCGGCCTGACGCTGGTGATCGTGATTGGGGAGATCGATCTGTCGGTCGGCGCCATGTACGGGCTGGCGGCCAATTCGCTCGCCGTGATCTGGATTCTGGGCGGTGTGCCGATCTACGCGGCAATCCCGCTGGTGCTGCTGATCGCGGTGTGCGTCGGGCTGTTCAACGGCTTCCTGACCACGACGCTGCGGATCCCGTCCTTCATCGTCACGCTCGGCAGCTACAATCTGCTGTATGGACTGTCGCTGTATGTGACGCATGCCTCGACGTTCAACCCGAACTATCCGCCGGAGGGTTTTACGGTCGATGACGGCCAACTGGCGTTTTTCGTCAATCTGACGAAGCAGTTCGGCGCCCATCAATTTTCGGTCGAAGTCTTTTGGATGCTGGCGCTGACGCTGGTGGTGGGCTTCCTGCTGCACCGCTCGCTGTTCGGCTTTCGGCTGATCGCCATTGGCGGCAACCCGGTGGCCGCCCAACTCGCGCGGCTGCCGGTGCGACGCTACAAGATCGTGGCGTTCGTGCTGAGCGCCGTCATCGCGGCCATCGCCGGGATTCTGGATTTCTCGTTCATCCAGACCTCGCAACCCGACCTCGGTCTGTCGCAGACGTTTCCGGTGTTCGCGGCCGTGATCATCGGCGGCGCGAGCCTTGCCGGCGGCAAGGGCACGGCCATCGGCACCCTCGGCGGCGCGCTGCTGCTGGCGGAGTTGCAGATTGGCCTCGCGCTGCTCTCGCCCGGCCCGCACGCGCAGCAGATTTTCCTCGGCGCCGTGACCATCGGCGCGGTGGCGCTGGATTTGAGCCTGACGCGCCTGCGGGCCCGCCGCGCCGGATGAGGGCGGTCGCCATCGCGATCCGGGCGCTGCGCAAGAATTACGGCAACACGCGCGCGCTCGACGGGCTGGACCTCGACCTGATTCCGGGGGAGGTGCTGGGCATCGCGGGGCCGAACGGGGCGGGCAAAAGCACGCTGATGCGGATTCTGGCCGGGGAGGAGCGGCAGGACACCGGGGAGTTGCGTGCGGGCGGCACCGTTTTTTCCCGAGCGGAGGCAGCCCGACTGGTTGCGGTGGTGCATCAGGAGCCTCAGCTTTTCCCCAATCTGACGGTGGCTGAAAACCTGCTGGTCGGGCGGGAAGGGGGGAACGTGATGCGCCCGGCCTCGCCCGCCTCGGACCGCGCGCTTATGGAGGCGCTCGGCCTCGGCCCCTACGCCGCCCGGCCGCTGGCCGATTGCACGCTGGCCGTCCAGCAACGCACGGAAATCGCCCGTGCGCTCGCCCGCGATGCAAAGGTGTTTCTGTTCGACGAACCGAATTCCGCGCTGACCGACGAGGAATCCGACGAGCTTTTCCGCGAAATCCATAAGCTGGCGGACGCCGGCAATATCGTCATTCTCGTCACCCATCGACTCGGCGATCTGGTGGAGCACACCGCGCGCGTGGTGGTGGTGCGGGACGGGCGGATTGCCGCCGAGTTGCAGGGCGAGGCGCTGACCGAGGAGGCGATCGCCAGAATGCTGGTGCTGGAGGAGCACCGGCACGAGGCGGCACGCGGCGCCCGCGAGGGGCGGGCCGAGACGGCGCTGGTCCGGGCGCATGGCTGGACGCATCGCGGTGGCGCCTTCGCGGACGTGTCGCTGACGGTCGCGCGTGGCGAAATTCTGGCGCTGATGGGCGTGGAAGGCTCGGGTGCCCGCGAATTGCTGCGCTCGCTGGCCGGCGTCGATCCCGCGCAGGGCGAGATCGCGGTGGCCGAGGCGACCGGCCGCGCGGCCATCGCGCTGACCGCCTACGTCCCGGCGACGCGGCAACTCAGCCTGTACACGAACCTCTCCGTGGGCGATAATCTTTTGGTGCGCCTCGCCCGGCCGGACATCGCGGACGGGATGGGCACGCTGCGGCCGGCGCGGATGCGGACGCTGGCGGCCGATTTCTCCCGCCGGTTCCTGGTCAAGACGCGGACGTTGACACAGGGCATCCGCTCGCTGTCCGGCGGCAATCAGCAGAAGGTGGCCATTGCGCAGGCGCTCGCTGCCCGCCCGCGCCTGCTGCTGCTGGAGGAACCGACGCGGGGCGTGGACATCGGAGCGCGCCGCGAAATTTATCGGCTGCTGGAAGCGTATGCGGGGGAGGGCAACGGCGTGGTCATGTACTGCACCGAAGTACCGGAAATGTTCGAGGCGGCTGACCGCGTGATCGTCGTCTCAGACGGTCGCCTGTCCGCCCCGCTCGCGGTCGCCGATCATCCGCATGTGGAGGCACTGGCGACCGAAGTAACCCGGCTGGAGCGGCACGGGCGGGCCTCGTAGCTACATCGCGCCCACGGTCTCCTTGAACGACCCGAAATGGCGCTGTTTGCCGCCGCCCTGGATGGCGAAGATGCCGTCCACCTTGCCGTGCGGCCACGGCCCCGGCATGCGCACCGGCACGGCCTCCATGCGCGGCTGATTGCTATGTTCGCCGACGATCATCATGTCGCGATAATGCTCGAAATTTCGGTATTTCAGCGTCGTCACGTCGGACCACAGCGGCCACGCGTGGGCGGCGAATAGTTCGTAGAACAGGATGCGGCGCGGCCGGCCGGACAGGTTCAGGGCCGAGCCGTGGATGGCGCGGACATGGTGCAGGCTCATGCTGCCCGCGCTGCCGTGGATCGGCACCGCTTTGGACAGGTCGAGCTTGTGCGCCGCGTCCTCGATGCCACCAATAAAAATGCCGTCCTCGTTGTGGTGGTTCAGGATCGGCCCCTTGTGGCTGCCGGGCAGCACCATCAGCGGCCCATTCTCCGCCGTGACGTCGTCCAGCATGATGCCGACCGCGAGGCCTTCGTCGTTGCTGTGGGGGTAGAACGCCCAGTCCTGGTGCCATTCCACCGGGGCGCCGTAGCCGGCCGATTTCATGTTCAGTTTGCTGCCGAACAGCCGCACGTTCGGCCCCAGCAGTTGCGTCAGCGGCGCGCTGACCCCCGGGTCGCGCACCACCTCCCAAAACAAGGGGTCGCGCGCCACCGGGTCTTTGATGCGACGGATGCGGGGGGAGTCCGGGGTGTGGGTGTCCTCGAAATCGTACACCTCGTTGCTGGCGGCGACGCCGTGGGCGCGGCCCATGCAGCCCTCCAGCCATGTGTTGATGCGCGCCAGTTGCGCCGCGCTCAACGCGTCCTCGACGCAAATGAAGCCGTCGCGATGAAAAGCGGCGACCTGTTCGTTTGTGAGCATATCGTGTCTCCCTTGGCTCAGCCGATGCGGCCCTGGAATAGCGGCATGCCCTGCACGCCGACATCGACGCGCAGCAGCCGGCCGCCCATCGGCGCGCCCTCGCCGGGCATGGTGACGCCGAAGTCGGTGACATACAGCCCGTCGGCCCCGAAGGCGCAATTGAGCGGGATGCCGCCGGTCTCCAGGAAATCGACCGGCGTGCCGTCAGGCGCCACCACGTCGATGCCGCCGGAACTGACCGACGTGATCCACAAATTGCCCCGGGTGTCGATTTTGAGGCCGTCCGGGATGTGGTTCTCCGGCAGAGTGCGGAGCAGCGTTTTGTGGCCGTCCGGCGCGCGGCGAATGACGTGGCGCGTGTAGGATTCCACCCAGACGATGCTGCCGTCCGGTTCGGCGACGATGCCGTTCGGATACACATGGTCCAGGGATTCCAGCACATGGGCGGTGCCGTCCGGGTCGATGGCGCAGATATAGCCGGGGTGCGGCTTGGTCGCCGGGTCCCAGTCGCCCGAATCGGTAAAGTAGAGGCGCCCATCCGGGCCGAAGGTCAGGTCGTTCGGCGCGTTCAATGTGATGCCGTCCGCCTCCGTGGCGACGATTTCCACCCGCCCGTCGGGGGCGGCGCGCTGGATCGAGGGCGGGCGGTGCTCCGGCGCCACCCATTTGCCGACGGTGGGCGTGTTGGTGCAGTACACGAAGCCGTCGCTGCCGAGCATGCAAGCGTTCGGGCCGCCGCCGGTGAAGGCGTAGCGGCCGGTGCGCCCGCCGGGCTTCCAGACGCCGATTTCGCTGCGATAGGTGTTGGCGAAGAGTACCCGCCCGTCCGGCAGCACATACGGGCCTTCCGGATGGCCGAGTCCTTCCACCAGCACGTCGATGGGTTTTTTCATGGGTCCTCCCGCGTCGCCCGGCGTGTTTCCGCCTTTGACCGGACTATAGGGCCTCATGTGGCGACGGCCGAGTCAAGCCCTTTCGCGCGTGCTGCTTTGCGCTGGACTCGGGCGGGGGGCGGCGCCATCTGCATTGGCATGTCGCAAGTTCTGATTCGTCCGACGCCCGTCCTGTTCCAGCCGCAGCGGCAGCCGCCGAAGCCGCCGACCAACCGGCTGCGCGTGGTCAGCCAATACGAGCCGGCGGGCGACCAGCCTGCCGCCATTCGCGAACTCGTGGCCGGCGTTCAGGCGAACGAGAAGGATCAGGTGCTGCTCGGCGTCACCGGCTCCGGCAAGACGTTCACGATGGCGAAGGTGATCGAGGCGGTGCAGAAGCCGGCGCTGATCCTGGCGCCGAACAAGACGCTGGCGGCCCAGTTGTACGGCGAGATGAAATCTTTTTTCCCGGAAAATGCCGTCGAATACTTCGTCAGCTACTACGACTATTACCAGCCGGAAGCGTACGTGCCGCGCACCGACACGTATATCGAAAAAGACTCGCAGATCAACGAGCAGATCGACCGCATGCGGCACGCGGCTACGCAATCTCTGCTGGAACGCAACGACGTCATCATCGTCGCCTCCGTCTCCTGCATCTACGGCATCGGGTCGGTCGAGACCTATGCGAAAATGGTCGTCAAGCTGGAAACCGGCGGGCGGATCGACCGCGACCGGCTGGCCAAGGGACTGGTGGAATTGCAATACCGCCGCAACGATGCCGCCTTCCAGCGCGGCACGTTCCGGCTGCGCGGCGACAGCGTGGACATCTACCCGAGCCATTACGAGGACCGGGCGTGGCGCGTCGGCCTATTCGGCGACGAGATCGAGAGCCTGTCGGAGTTCGATCCGCTGACCGGCGAAGTGACGGCGAAGCTGGAAAACATCACGGTTTACGCCAACAGCCATTACGTGACCCCGCGCCCGACGCTGACGCAGGCGATCCGCGACATCAAGATCGAGTTGAAGGACCGTCTCGCGCAGTTCGTGGCGGAGGGCAAGCTGCTGGAGGCCGAACGGCTGCAACAAAAGACGACGTTCGACATCGAGATGATGGAGACCACCGGCGCCTGCAAGAGCATCGAGAATTATTCGCGCTACTTGTCCGGCCGCAACGCCGGCGAGCCGCCGCCGACATTGTTCGAATATCTGCCGGAAAACGCACTGCTGATCGTGGACGAAAGCCATGTGACGGTGCCGCAGATCGGCGGCATGCAGCGGGGCGATCAGGCGCGCAAATCCATCCTGGCGGAATTCGGCTTCCGTCTGCCGTCCTGCATCGACAACCGGCCGCTGAAATTCGAGGAATGGGAGCGATTCCGCCCGCAAACCGTGTTCGTCAGCGCCACGCCGGGCCCGTGGGAACTGGAACGCACCGGCGGCAGCTTCGCCGAGCAGGTGATTCGCCCCACCGGCCTGATCGACCCGGTGACGGAAGTGCGCCCGGTGGAAAAGCAGGTCGATGATCTGCTGGCCGAAATCCGAATCGTCACCGCGCGCGGCGGCCGCGTGCTGGTCACGGTGCTGACCAAGCGCATGGCGGAGGATTTGACCGAGTATCTGGGCGAACACGGGGTCAAGGTGCGCTACCTGCACTCGGACGTGGACACGCTGGAGCGCATCGAAATCATCCGCGATCTGCGGTTGGGTGTGTTCGACGTGCTGATTGGGATCAACCTGCTGCGCGAGGGCCTGGACATCCCGGAATGCTCGCTGGTGGCGATCCTGGATGCCGACAAGGAAGGGTTTTTGCGGTCGCAAACGTCCCTGGTGCAGACCATCGGCCGCGCGGCGCGCAACATCGACGGCCGTGTCATCCTGTATGCCGACACGATGACGCGCAGCCTGCGCTTTGCAATCGAGGAGACCGAGCGGCGGCGCAACAAGCAGCGCGCGTGGAACGAGGCCAACGGCATCACCCCGCAATCCGTCCGCAGCCAGATCGGCAAGGTCTTGGAAAGCGTGTTCGAGCAGGACTACGTGACGGTCGCGCCGATTGCCGACAGCGGGGCAAAGGAGTTCGTCGGCAAGGATTTGCGCAGCAGCATCGCCGAGCTGGAAAAGCGCATGCGCGCCGCCGCCGCCGATCTGGAATTCGAGGAAGCGGCCCGGATGCGCGACGAGATCAAGCGGCTGGAGGCGCTGGAATTGGGCCTGGAACCGCCGCCGGCCGCGTCGGCGTTGATGCGGCCACGCCGGGACCGCACGCCGGAGCCATTGGGGCCGGGCGGGGGTGGCTACGATCCGACGAAGATGAAGGGGCGGGGGCGGGGGCGGCGGC
>CAJCJG010000254.1 GCA_903970625.1 Solirubrobacterales bacterium 70-9
CGCCGGCGGCCAGCAGGAGATCGGTCAGCGTGCCGGCGATGGCGCCGCCATGGGCGCCGACGGCGGCTGCGTCCTTGCGGTCCAGCGCGCGGGCGAGCGGGCCGCGATGCGCGGCGGCAATGCCGGCCTCCTCGATCAGTTTTTCGACCAGCGGCGGCATGGTCAGGTCGAAACTGAGCCGCGTCAGGCCAACGGCGGCAAACGCTTCGGCGGCGACCAGCACCATTTCGGCGTCGGCGGCCGGGCTGTCCGGACCGATCAGTTCGATGCCGGCCTGCGACACCTGCCGCTCCGGCGCCAATTGGGTGCCGCGCACGCGCAGGCACTGGCCGGCATAGGACAGGCGCAGCGGGCGCGCGGCACCGACGAGCCGTGTGGCGGCGATACGGGCCACTTGCGGCGTGATGTCCGCCCGCACGCCCATCATGCGGTGCGTGTCCGGGTCCATCAGGCGAAATGTCAGGTCCGACGTGGCGGCACCGGTGCCGGCGAGAAGCGCGTCCTCGAACTCCAGCAGCGGCGGCTTGACGCGCTGGTAGCCGTGGGCGGCGAAGGCGGCCATCAGGGCGGCGACGGCGGCGGCCTCGGTATCCGCATCCGGCGGCAGCAGATCGCGCAGGCCGGCGGGCAGCAGCGCGGGATTGGGCGGCGGATCGTCGGTCATGCAAACGGGTCCGGGACGGGCGCGGCGCTATAGCACCCGGACGTGGGCGGCGGAAGGATGCCCCCCCTCAGGCGTGAATGATGATCTCCACGTCCGCTGGGCTGACGCCGAAGGTGGCGGCGAGGCCGTGTTTGGCGGCGGCGATGCTGAGCGCGATGGCGGAGTCCGGCGGCGGCGGCGCCTCCGCCACCACCGCCGGGCCTGACGTGGCCGCGACGGCCGTGTCGATGGCGTCGCGCAGGACGGAGTCGTCGAACTGGTCCTTCAGCAGCACCGCGCGCACGCCGCGCCGCAGCGCCTCGGCGGCGATGCGGTCGCTGTGGCTGCCCGTGACCATGACGGCGGCGCAGGGCAACCGCCCGTCCGGCCGCATCGCCTCGTCCAGCATTTCCAGCCCGGTCATGTCGGGAAGATCGTGATCCAGCAACAGGCAATCGAATTTGCCGCCACGCAGCGCCTTCAGCCCCTCCTCCCCCGTCGAAGCCAAGGTGATCGACAGGCCGTGCGCGGGCTGGCGGGTCAGCATGATCCGATAGACCATCCGGTCGTCGTCGCCGTCCTCGACAATCAGAATGCTGGTGGCGGCGCGAATCGGCATGGCGCACTCCGGATGCTGTGGCTGCGGACCGTGACGTGACAGCTTTTCGTTAACCACCGGTTGCGTAAATCGGCGGCCCGCGATCCGTGGCGAGACACAATGGCCGCTAGCCTGACCCTGCAAGCCCCCCTGCCCTTCGCGACGGCCGAACTGTATGCCCAGATTGTCGAGGCATCGCCGAGCGGTCTGCTGCATGTGGCACCCGACGGCCGGATCATGCTGGTCAACCGACGCATCGAGGCGATGTTCGGCTACGACCGCGCGGACCTGCTCGGTCGGCCGGCCGAGATGCTGGTGCCGGAGCGGTTTCGCGGCGGCGGCCGGTGCATCGGCTCCGGCGATCTCGTCGGATTGCGGCGCGACGGCAGCGAATTCCCGATCGAGATCGACCTGAACCCGATCGTGGCCGAGGGCATCCATGGCACGATTGCCGCCGTGCAGGACATCACCGCGCGACACGCGGCCAGCCTGGACATGGAGCGGCAGCGGCAGGAACTGGAACGGTCCAATGCCGATCTGGCGGAATTCGCGCACGCGGCTTCGCACGATCTGAAGGCGCCGCTGCGCGGCATGGCGCATCTGGCGGACTGGATCGCCGAGGATATCGCCGCGACGGCCAGCCCGCAGACGCTGGAAAACTGCGCGCTGCTGCGCGCCCGCGCGATGCGGTTGCAGGCGTTGCTGGATGGGTTGCTGGCCTACGCGCGCGCCGGCCGGGTGACGGGGCCGCCAGAGACGTTCGACACCGCCGACATGGTGCGCGAACTGGTCGCCACGCTGGCGCTGCCCGGCGGATTCACCGTGACGCTGGCCGGCGAAATGCCGACCATCACCGCCGAGCGGATGCCGTTGGAGCGGGTGCTGCAAAACCTGATCGAAAACGCCGTCAAGCACCACGACCGGCGGGTGGGGCGGATTCTGGTCTCCGCCTCGCGCGACAAGGGCCGCATCCGGTTTTCCGTCAGCGACGACGGGCCGGGGATTCCGCCGCGCTATCACGAGCGGATTTTCCAGGTGTTCCAGACATTGAACCGCCGCGACGACGTGGAGGCGAGCGGCATCGGGCTCGCCATCGTCAAGAAGAAAGTGGAAATGCACGGCGGGCGGGTGGTGGTGGACAGCGCGCCGCCGCAGCGGGGGACGCGATTTACCTTCACCTGGCCGGAGGCGGCATGAACAGTCGCGCCGTCACGGTTCTGGTCGTGGACGACGACAAGGTGGATGTCGCGGCCGTGCGCCGGGCCTTCGCGGCACTGCACATCGGCAACCCGATCGTGGAAGCCAACAACGGCATCGAGGCGCTGGAATTTTTGCGCGGCGACAACGACCGGCCGAAACTGCCGTCGCCGCATATCGTGCTGCTGGATTTGAACATGCCGCGCATGAACGGGGTGGAGTTTTTGGAAGAGCTGCGCGCCGACGTGGAGCTGAGGACCACGGTGGTGTTCGTGCTGACCACCTCGAACGCGCCCGACGACCGGCAGGAGTGCTACGAACGGCATATCTCTGGCTATTTGTTGAAGCACCAACCGGGACGGGATTTTCCGCAGACGGTGGCGATGCTGGAGCAGTATTGGCGGGCGAACGTGTTTGCGGGGTGATGGCCGGTGTGTGGTACGCCCATCTTATTGATCGCCGACATTTCATTGATGTCCCAGGGCGGCGAGCGCGGTTTCCCGATGTGCCGCCGCATGCTTTCTGTCGTTCAATCGCGACGGCGTGTTGACCTCGTTTGAGTTTATTATCATGTTTGTGGCGCGCCGATTCGTTTGAGCGTGTGGTGACGGTAGGAGGGCGACATGCATAGGTTAGAAAAAATCATGGGGCGGAAGATCACGGGCGCCCGGACGAAAGCCGGTCTTACCACCAAGGCCCTTGCTGATGCCCTTCAGATTGCGGAGACAAAAATGGTCGCCTATGAGTCGGGGCGAGAGAGGGTGCCACCTCGCTATGTAGTTGAAATATCCTCAATTCTAGATGTCTCTCTATGTTCTCTTTTCCCGGAGGAAGATGAAATTTTCGGGGATCCCTTCAGTCATTCTCCCATTTCGACTGGTCCAACAATTCACTGAATTGGTCGGCGCCATGGAACGGCAGATTCGAGTCTCGCTCACCGCCGGGGCAGAGGCTGATCTGATGTGTTGAGTCGCTCAATCAGGGCGGCGAGGTCGAAGCGGGTCAGACGACGTCAGGGCGGCCCTGTGCTGTAGGAACTGATCCATGAAATTGGCCCGATCAAAAAAGCCCAGCTCGGCCGGCTCGATGTCGGCGGCCTCGAGGATGGCAGGCAGGTTTGTCTCGAACTCGCCATAGTGCTTCATAATCGCCGCAGCCCCGGGCAGGGGAGGTGCGACCTTCGGTCGCGACGCTGCGAGCCAGTCGCGCACTGCGCCGACCGCCTTGCCCTGCTCGTTGTTGTGCTGGCGGATATCTTGACCCGCGATGTCAGACAGGAATTTCTGATACCGATAGCCTTCGGCTTCCAGCACCAGGCACCGCTTCCTTCGCTGATCCCCGGTACCGAACCGCCGCGCTCCAAGGAACAGGCCCAATTCGAATGGCATGTTGAATCGTGGAAGATCGTTAACCGCGTCCCGTTCGATGCGGGAGATGTCGTGGATACCGAAGTGGCATGCCTCGATCAGATCGAGGATCTTTTGGATTCGGGTCGGCCCCGTGTCTTCGGTTTCCAGCGCACAGCGGACGGTGTATCCACAATGGATGACCGCAAATACAATTGCATAGAAAATTGCCTGATAGTCGAGGTCGAAGGGGCAGTTGATAAAAACGTTGGTTTCGTACCCAATCGCTGACCGAGCCCTAGGCATCAGCCTCAAATGTCTGCCCTCGCAACGCCACGGCGACTGCGTGCTTGATCTGCTGCAAGGACAAGCGACCACGCCTTACCACCGGCGGGACAACGCGCATACTGGGCGCTCCTCCAACATGCTTGCCGGAGCCGGACGTGTTGCCTGCCCGGCCGGCGACTGCCTTGGCGGGCGCGGCTGCGCCCGCACCCTTTACCTTGAGCATGGCCGGCATCGTCCGCCGTGAGGGCTTCTTCAGGGTCGACATAATTCTCTCCATATGCACGACATAGTGCGTGAGTCGCCAGTCTGCCACTCCCGCGAAGCCAGCGGTTTCGATCCCACTGCCGCCGCCCCCCTACCCCCGCGCCATCCTGTTCCACGCATCCAGCGCCGCGATCTTGTAGGCTTCAGCCAGTGTCGGGTAGTTAAAAGTGTTTTCGATGAAGTAATCCAGCGTGCCTTTCAGGTTCAGCACTGCTTGGCCGATGTGGATCAGTTCGGTGGCGCCTTCGCCCACAATATGCACGCCCAATAGGCGGCGGGTTTCGACGGCAAAGATCATTTTCATCATGCCAGTGTTCAGACCCATGATGTGGCCGCGCGAGGTTTCGCGGAAGCGGGCGATGCCGCATTCGTAGGCGAGACCCTTGGCTTTCACTTCCTCCTCCGTCAGCCCCACGGTGGAGATTTCCGGGACGGAGTAGATGCCGTAGGGGAAATACTCGGGCGCGGGCGGCATCGGCAGGCCGAAGGCGTGGCAGGCAGCGATGCGGCCTTGTTCCATCGAGGTGCTGGCGAGCGACGGGAAGCCGATCGCGTCGCCGGCGGCGTAGATGTGGGGCTGTTCGGTCTGGAACGTGCGGGGATCGACTTTCAGCCGGCCGCGATGATCGACGGTGATGCCGCAGGCTTCCAGATTCAGGCTGTCGGTGTTGCCGACGCGGCCGGCGGCGTACAGCAGCATTTCGGAGCGGACGCGACGGCCGTTTTCCAGCGTCGTGACCGGGCGCTCGTCCTCGAACTCGATTTTCGCCACCTTCGCGCCGAGGCGGATGGCGATGCCCCGGTCGCGCAACTGATGCACGAAATCCTGGATCAGTTCCTGGTCGATGAAATCGAGGAAGCTGGCGCGGGGTTCGACCAGGGAGACGCTCACGTCCAGCGCGCTGAAGATGGTGGCATATTCGACGCCGATGACGCCGGCGCCGACGACGGTCAGGCTGCGGGGCAGCTTGGCGATCTCGATCATCTCGTCGCTGTCCAGCACGCGGCGGCCATCGAACGGGATTTCCGGCGGGCGGTGCGGGCGGGTGCCGACGGCAATGAGAAAACGTTCGCCCTCGATGAGCTGGATTTCGCCGGCTTCGGTGGTGGCCTCGATGGTGTGCGGGTCGATGAAGCGGGCGGCGGCGCGGAGCGTGCGCACGGCGTTGCGGGCAAACTGGTGTTCCAGCACGTCCACTTCGTGATCCAAGGTCATGTGCAGGCGGGCCTGCAAATCCTCGGCACCGATGTCCTGCTTGACGCGGTAGGCGCGGCCGTAGAAGCCGCGCTCACGCCAGCCGGTCAGGTTCAGGACGGTCTCGCGCAGGGTCTTGGAGGGGATGGTGCCGGTGTGGACGGAGACGCCGCCGACGCGGCGGCCTTTTTCCAGCACGAGGACGGAATTGCCGAGCTTGGCCGCCTGCACGGCGGCGCGGCGGCCGGCGGGGCCGCTGCCGATGACGACGAAATCGAACCGGCTCATCGGCGAACCTGCTCAGCGGGCAGGCAGACGCGCGCGGGTGAGGCAGATATGCGCCCCTTCGCCTCGGCAAAACCGCATTTTGGCACCGGCAACCCCCAAGCTCCATCGCCGCGCGATGCAAGCAGGATGCCCGGGCGGGCGCCAGCGCCGAACGATGTCAGACGTTCAACAGCCGGTCGATCTCGTCCTGCGCAAGATCGGCGGTGCCGGCGGCGGCTTCGGAATGCATCGCGGCGGGCAGGGTTTGGGGGGCGGCGCTTTCGTGGATCATGCCGCCGAGCATCGTTTCGACCTTTTGCAGATGCTCGATGGCGCGGCGGATGCGTTGGCCGGTCAGGTCCTGGAAGGTGCAGGCCTCGAAGATGGCGCCGATCCGCTCGGCGACCGCGTGGACGGAGTCCGGGTCGCGGGCGCCGGAGGCGAGCCAGTCACCGATGGCCTCGGCGGCTTCCATGATCTGGTTGGCGGCGCGCTCGGTGGCTTGCACCACCGCCTCCAGTTCCAGGCCGCTGTTGCGCGTGGCAGCGGCGGGGGCCGCGAGCAGGCCCGCGATCTGCTCATGCACGCGGGAGAGTTGGCCCGTGATGTTGGCTTCGCTGTAGTCCATCAAGGTGACGGCGCCGTGCAGTTCGGCGCTGAGTTCGGCGATGCGGCGATCCACGAAGCGGTGCAGGTCGGCGAACCCGGCGCGCATCGCCTCGCGCAACTCCATCGCCCCATCCATAGCCGGTCCCTTCGTCTGGTCTCGCGTTGTACGGCGCGAAACCTTAACGAGATCACACCTGATCGCGCAGATAGATCGAGGTGATGAACGCCTGCGAGACGAGACGGTAGCCGAGCGGTCTGAGGTAGTTGAAGATCGGGCTGTCCGGCCGGTCCAGCAGCGAGATTTGCTGGTCTTCCACCAGCAGGAACAGCGGCGCGAAACGATGCCAGTCGTTGGAGCGCAGAACGGAAAGGTCGAACCCCTCCACGTCCACCGACATCACGTCGATGGACTGCCCCAGCGGCACAGTTTCGGCCAGAATGTCGCGCAGGCGGCGGGTGCGCAGTTTCAGGGTTTGCACCAGTTGCGCCCGGCCCTCGCGCGCATAGGCCGCCTTGGCCGCCGGGTCTGCCGTGCTGAGGGCGCCGAGCGCGTAGATGTCGAACGCGACCTCGCCTTCCTCGTCGGCAACGGCGGCGTGGACGTTCCGGTCGCCCGGCCGCGCCTGCTGAAAGCGTGCGATGCCGGCCGGATTGGCGTCGATGTTCACGCCCGTCCAGCCGCGCAGGTGCAGGGCGCAGGTGTTGGAACCCTGCACCGGATCGTAGGCGCCGACATCGACATAGAAGCCGTCAGACATGTCGCGGCCGAGCGTGCCCAGCATCGACGCCAGCACGATGTCCTCACCGAACTGCGAGAAGCACACGCGCGTGTTGGGGTGTGCGGCGACCTGCAACGCCTGGTCGATGGAGGCGAGTTGGCGCAGGTCCATCGCTCAGAACGCGAGCGATGTCGCTTGCACCACCAGCGGCAGGTCGCGCACGACGGCGAGCACCTCCTCCGTCACCGGCTCGTCCACCGAGACAAGGCAGATCGCGTCGCCGCCCTGTTCGGCGCGGCCGAGATGGAAGGTGGCGATGTTGATGCCGGCGTCCGACAGCGTGGCGCCGAAGCGGCCGATGAAGCCGGGCTTGTCCTTGTTGGTGACGTACAGCATGTGGCGGCCGAAATCTGCTTCCACCTTGATGCCCTTGATCTCGACGATGCGCGGGCGGGAGCCGGCGAACAGCGTCCCGGCGACGGCGCGGGTTTGCTGCTCGGTGGTGACGGTGATGCGCACCAGCGTTTGATACTCGCTGGGGCGGTCATGCACGGTTTCGGCCACGTCGATGCCGCGCTCGCGCGCCAGCACCGGGGCATTGACCATGTTGGCGCCGGCCATCATCGGGGCCAGCAGGCCGGCGAGAACGGCGGCGTTGAGCGGCTTGTGGTTCAGATGCGCAGCAGCACCTTCATACTCGATGGTGACGGCGCGGATCACACCCTCGCGCGAGTTGGTCAGTTGGCCGGCGAAGCCGCCGAGCAGGCGGCAGAGTTCCATGTACGGCTTCAGGCGCGGCGCATCCTCGGCAGACACGGACGGCGTGTTGATCGCGTTCGATACAGCGCCGGTCAGCAGAAAATCGCTCATTTGCTCCGCGACCTGCAACGCCACATTCTCCTGCGCTTCCGCCGTCGCGGCGCCCAGATGCGGCGTGCAGACGACGTTCTCGAAGGCGAACAGCGGGCTGTCCGTGGCGGGCTCGGTCTCGAACACGTCCAAGGCGGCGCCGGCGACGTGGCCGGATTTCAGCGCGTCGGCCAGCGCCGCCTCGTCGATCAGGCCGCCGCGCGCACAATTGACGATGCGCACGCCCTTCTTGGTCTTCGCCAGCGCCTCGCGGGACAAAATGTTCTTCGTCGTCTCGGTCAGCGGCGTGTGCAAGGTGATGATGTCGGCACGCGCGAGCAGTTCTTCCAGTTCGACCTTTTCCACGCCGAGCGCCAGCGCCCGCTGCTCGGTCAGGTACGGATCGTAGGCGATGACACGCATTTTCAGGCCGACGGCGCGGTCGGCGACGATGGAGCCGATGTTGCCGCAGCCGATCAGGCCGAGCGTCTTGGCGAACAGTTCCACGCCCATAAAGCGGTTCTTTTCCCACTTGCCGGCCTTCGTCGAAGCACTGGCCTCGGGAATCTGGCGCGCTAAGGCGAACATCATCGCAATGGCGTGCTCGGCGGTGGTGATCGCGTTGCCGTATGGCGTGTTCATCACCACCACGCCGCGCGCGGTCGCGGATTTGATATCGACGTTATCGACACCGATGCCGGCGCGGCCGACAACCTTCAACTTCGTTGCTGCCTCCAGCAACTCTTTCGTCGCCTTGGTGGCGGAGCGGATCGCGAGGCCGTCGTACTCGCCGATGATGGCGCGCAGATCGGCGGGCGACAGGCCGGTCTTGACGTCGGTCTCGATGCCGCGCGCGCGAAAGATGTCGATGGCAGCGGGGGAAAGTTTGTCGCTGATGAGAACTTTTGGCATGGTCGTCGTCCCGTGTGTTCGGGTGAATTTGTGCGGCGCGGCCCCCTCACCCCGTCCTTGATCCGCTTCGCGGCTCAAGCCCACAGGGGGAGAGGGGGAGGAAGGCGTGGCAGCGGCGTGTGCTATTCGGCGGCTTGGCGCGAGACTTCGAGCACCACTTGCGTGTACGCCCAGTCGAGCCACGGCAGCAGGGCCACGATGTCGTCGGTTTCCACGGTGGCGCCACCCCAGATGCGCAGGCCGGGCGGGGCATCGCGGTAGGCGGCGATGTCGTAGGCGACGCCTGCCTTTTCCAGCAGCGAGGAGATTTTCTTCGCCGCCTCCGCCTGTTGGTCGGCTTCGAGCACAGTGAACCAAGGGGCGACGATCTTGAGGCAGATCGAGGTGCAGGAACGGGTCTTTGGGTCCTCGGCCAAAAAATCGATCCAGTCGCGGGCACCGACAAAATCGGCGATCGCAGCGAGGTTGGCTTCGCTGCGGGCGATCAGCGCCGGCAGACCGCCGATGCCCTCGGCCCAGCGGAGCCCGTCCAGCGCGTCCTCGACGCACAGCATCGAGGGCGTGTTGATCGTCTCGCCCTTAAAAATGCCTTCGGTGAGTTTGCCGCCCGACGTGAGGCGAAAAATCTTCGGCAGCGGCCATGCGGGCTTGTAGGTCAGCAGCCGTTCGACGGCGCGCGGCGACAGCGCGAGCATGCCGTGGCCGGCCTCGCCGCCCAGCACTTTCTGCCAGGACCACGTGACGACATCGAGCTTGTGCCACGGCAGGTCCATCGCGAACGCGGCCGACGTCGCGTCGCAGATCACCAGACCTTCGCGATTGGCGCTGATGAAATCCGCATTGGTCAGGCGCACGCCGGAGGTGGTGCCGTTCCAGGCGAGCACGACGTCGTGCGCCGGATCGACGGCAGCCAGATCGGGTAACTTCCCGTACGGCGCGGCCAGCACGCGCGCGTCCTTCAGCTTTAGTTGCTTGACGATGTCGGTGGCCCAGGCTTCGGAAAAACTCTCGAACGCCAGCACATCGACGGGACGCGCGCCGAGCAGCGACCACAGCGCCATCTCGACGGCGCCCGTGTCGGACGCCGGCACGATGCCGAGCCGCCAGTCGGCCGGCATGCCAAGAAGTGTTTTCGACCGCTCGATCACTTCGGCGAGTCGCGCCTTCGGCTCTTTCGCGCGATGGCTGCGGCCGAGCAACGCGCCTTCCAACGCCGCCAGCGAATAACCGGGACGTTTGGCGCAAGGGCCGGAGGAAAAATCGGGATTGTGCGGACGGATGTCCGGTTTCGCGGCGTCTGCCATGTTCAGCTCTCCCTTTCAGAAGAGAAGCGCCCCGGTGGGGGGGCGTTGCCCACCGCCTCCTTAGCGTGGGTGCGCGGCGGCAGGCAAGCCCCGTTTCGCGCGCTTGATCGGGTGCCGCGATCCGTGATCAGGATACGACACCATTGGCCGCCGGGAGCGATCGCGCACGATGTCTGTTCCGTCCGCGCTTGCCGATGCCACCTGGATGACCCCGGCGCGCAGCCGCGCCTACGCCCTGATCCTGCTGATCGCAACACTCGTGATCGCCGTGGCCTGGATCGCGAGTGCCACCGGCGGCGTGGATGCGATGGGGCATCCGCTCGGCACCGATTTCCTGAATTTCTGGGTCGCCTCCGGCCTCGCACTGGCCGGCGATGCGGCGGGCGTGTACGACCCGCTGGTGCATGGCGCGCGGGAGCAGGCGCTGTTCCCGGCTTATCTCGCGTCCGGCTACACGCCGTTTCTGTATCCGCCGATGTTCCTGCTGGTGTGCCTGCCGCTGGCACTGTTGCCGTATTTCTGGTCGCTGGCGGCATGGGTCGGGGTGACGTTCGCGGCCTATTGGTGGCGGGTGCGAGCGCTGCTGCCGGGGCCCGGGGCGGCGCTGCCGATCGTGGCCTTTCCAGCGGTGTTGATCACCGCCGGGCATGGGCAGAACGCATTTCTGACGGCGGCGCTGTTCGCGACCGGGGCGCGTTGGCTGGGCGCGCGGCCGGTGCTCGCCGGCCTGTCTCTCGGCGCGTTGTGCATCAAGCCGCATCTGATGTTGCTGGTGCCGGTCGCGCTGCTGCTGGGCGGCCGGTGGCGGGCCTTGGTCGCGGCGGCGGCGATGGCCGGCGGTCTTGCCGCCTGCTCGCTGCTGCTGTTCGGTGCGGACACATGGCACGGGTTCTTCCGCATCGGCGCCGTCGCGCGCGGGGCGCTGGAGGGCGCGTATTTCGAACCCGGCAAGATGCCGACGGTGTTCGCGGCCCTGCGCGTGCTGTCGGCGCCGATCCCTTTGGCCTATGTGGCGCAGGGCGCGGCGGCCCTGCTGGCGGTCGCGGTGCTGGTCCGCGTCCGCCGCGCCACGGACGCCGAGGGCCAAATTGCGGCGACAGTGGTGGCGACGGCGGTCGCCAGCCCGTTCATGGTCGATTACGACCTGACGATCTTCGCCGTGCCGCTGGCCTACGTGTTCGCGCGTGCGCAGACCGGCGGATTCCTGCGCTGGGAGAAGGTGACGCTGATGGCGGCCTTCGTGCTGCCGCTGATCGAGCGTCCGCTGGCGCTCGGGCTGTCCGTCCCGCTCGGGCCGCTGGTGTCGGCAGCACTGCTCGCGACGGTGGCGCGCCGTCTCAGCCTGGAGGCATGATTGGGCCGGATGAACGCGGCCGGAGGGGACGTGACATGGATCAGCACAGCATCGCCGCCACGGGCATCGCCGCCCGGATCGCGGCCCACGGCGCCGAACTGCAATCGCTGCAAGACCCGGCGGGGCACGAGTTTTTGTGGCAGGCCGGACCGGAATGGTCGCGGCACGCGCCGGTGCTGTTTCCAATCGTCGGCAGGCTCACGGGCGACACGCTGCGGCACAACGGGCACGCCTACCGGTTGACCCAGCACGGCTTCGCCCGCGACAGCCATTTCGCATGGATGGAGCGGACGCCGACATTCTGCCGGCTGGCGCTGACCGACACTCCGGAAACGCTGGCCCGCTATCCGTTCCCATTTCGCTTCGAGGTCGCGTATGCGGCGGCGGGCGATACGCTCGCAATCACTTACACCATCGAGAATCCGGGACCGACCATATTGCCCGCGTCGATGGGCGCGCATCCGGCGTTCCGCTGGCCGCTCCGGGACGGGATTGCCAAGGAAGCGCACACGCTGGCGTTTTCCGCACCAGAACCCGCGCCGATCCGGCGGCTGACCGGCGGGCTGCTGCGCCCAGATCCCCTGCCCTCGCCGATCGAAGGCCAGATGCTGCTTCTGACGGAGAGCCTGTTCACCGACGATGCGATGATTCTGGACCATCCGGCCAGCCAATCCGTGCGCTTCAGCGCCCCCGGCGCGCCGGGCATCGACGTCTCGTGGGAGGGATTTTCCGAACTCGGGCTGTGGATGAAGCCGGGGGCGGCATTTTTGTGCATCGAGCCGTGGTGCGGCTATGCGAGCCCGGTCGGGTTCGACGGCGACTTTGCCGAAAAGCCCGGTTTGCTCCTGATTCCGCCCGGCGAGCAGCGGTCGGCGACGCATCGGATGCGGCTATTGTCCTAATCGACACGGACAAAATGGTTCAGCGGGCCATGGCCGCCGCCGAAGCCAGGGGCGGCCAGGATGGCGGCGTGGACGTAGGCGCGCGCGCGCACCACCGCGTCCGGCATGGACATCCCCTGCGCCAGCCCGGTGGCGACGGCGCTGGCGAGCGTGCAGCCGGTGCCGTGGGTGTGGCGTGTGGCGATGCGCGGCGAGCGGAATTCTTCGACACCCGACTCGGTCGCCAGCACGTCCACGACGTCCGCACCGTCCAGATGGCCGCCCTTCAGCAAGACCGCGCGCGCACCGAGGCCGCGCAGCTTGGCGGCGGCGTGCGCAAGAGCGTCTTCGTCGCCGATGTGCTCGCCCAGTAGCGCCTCGGCTTCCGGCACGTTCGGCGTCAGCAGCGTGGCGAGCGGGATCAGTTTTTCGCGCAGCACGCCCAGCGCGGCATCCGCGAGCAAGGACGCGCCGCCCTTGGCGACCATGACCGGATCGACCACCAGCGGGATGCCTGCGTGCGCCGCCAGCATCTCGGCCACGGCGGCAACCGTCGCCGCCTCACCCAGCATGCCGGTCTTGATCGCGTCGGCGCCGATGTCGTCCAGCACGGCACGGATCTGCGCCGCGACGAAGACGGGGGGCACCGGATGGACGCCATGGACGCCGAACGTGTCCTGCGCGGTCAGCGCCGTGATGGCAGTCGCGGCATAGCCGCCGAGGGCGGAAATGGTCTTGATGTCCGCCTGGATGCCGGCGCCTCCCCCGGAATCCGACCCCGCGATGACCAGCACGCGGCCGCGCATCAGGCCGCGTCCGCGTCGCGTGCCGCCACTTCGGCGATGCGGGCGCACAGCCCGTCCACGAGTTCGTCCACGAGGTCCGAATCTTCCGCTTCCGCCATGACGCGGATGACCGGTTCGGTTCCGCTGGCGCGGATCAGCAGGCGGCCGGTGCCGGCCAGCGCGGCTTCGGCGGCCTGGATGGCATGGCGGACGCCCGGTTCCTGCAACGGCGAGGCGCCGGTGAAACGCACGCTTTTCAGGCGCTGCGGCAGCGGCTGGAACACCCGCGTCACGGCGCTGGCTGGCTCGCCGCGTTCCACCAGCACGGCCAGCAATTGCAGGGCGGCCACCAGCCCGTCTCCGGTGGTCCCATGGTCCAGCAGGATCATGTGGCCGGACTGCTCGCCGCCGAGGTTGAACCCATCCTCGCGCATCTTTTCGACCACATAGCGGTCGCCGACCCGTGTGCGGTGCAATGTCAGCCCCAGGCTGGCCAGATACCGCTCCATGCCGAGGTTGGACATCACGGTCGCCACCACGCCGCCGCCGGCGAGCCGGCCGGACGCCGCCCAGGAGCGGGCGATGAGCGACAGAATCTGGTCGCCATCGACGATTTGCCCCTTCTCGTCGCTGACGATCAGCCGGTCCGCGTCGCCGTCCAGCGCCAGCCCGAGATCCGCGCCATGCCGCCGCACCTCGCCGCACAGAAACGCCGGCACGGTCGAGCCGCAATCGCGGTTGATGTTGAAACCGTCCGGCGAGACGCCGACCGAGATCACCTCTGCGCCCAGTTCCCACAGCACCGTCGGCGCGACGCGGTAGGCGGCCCCATTGGCGCAATCGACGACGATTTTCAGCCCGTCCAGCCGCATGCCCCGTGGCAGCGAGTTCTTCACCGCCTCGATATACCGGCCGGGTGCATCCTCCAGCCGAACGGCGCGGCCGAGTTTGGCGGGCGCGGCCAACTGACTGGACAAATCGGAGTCCATCGCCGCCTCGATCTCTGCTTCCGTCGCGTCGGACAGTTTGAAGCCGTCCGGGCCGAACAGCTTTATGCCGTTGTCCTCGAACGGGTTGTGGCTGGCCGAAATCATCACGCCGAGGTCGGCGCGCAGACTGCGGGTCAGCATGGCGATAGCGGGGGTCGGCAGCGGGCCGACGAGGCGCACGTCCATACCGGCGCCGATGAAGCCCGCAACCAACGCCGGTTCGATCATGTAGCCGGACAGGCGAGTATCCTTGCCGATCACGACGCGATGCCGGTGAGCGCCGCGCGTGAACAGCAGGCCAGCCGCCTGCCCGAGCCGCAGCGCGGTTTCCGCCGTCATCGGATCGACGTTGGCGGTGCCGCGAATGCCGTCGGTGCCGAACAGTTTGCGGAGCGGGGGCATCAGCGAATCCGGACTCATGGGCTGTTTTGTCCAATGTTTGTTATCACGGCCGGCGCGAAAATGCCGCGCCAGACGGCGAGCGCCTGCGCGGTGTCGGCCACGTCGTGGACGCGCAGGATCGCAGCGCCCCCGAGTACGGCGGCGAGGCCCGCGGCCAGCGAGCCGGGCAGCCGCCGCCGCGCGACGGTTTCGCCGCTCAGCCGGCCGATGAAGCCTTTGCGCGACACGCCGACCACCACGCGGCACCCGAGGTTCAGCAGCACCGGCAGGCGCGCGAGCAGGTCCTCATTGTGGCCCGGCCCCTTGGCGAAGCCGATGCCGGGGTCCAGCGCGACATTCGCGCGCACGACCCCGGCGGCTTCGGCGGCGGCCAGCGAGACTGCGAGTTCGCGGGTGACGTCGGCCGCCACGTCGTCGTAGCGGGCAAGGCCCTGCATCGTCGCCGGCACGCCGCGCATGTGCATCAGCACCACCGGGCAGTTTCGGGCGGCGACCGTGGGGAGCGATTGCGGATCGTGGGAGAGGGCAGAGACGTCGTTGACGATGCGGGCGCCGGCGTCCAGCGCCGCCGCCATCGTCGCGGCGTTGCGGGTGTCGGCCGAGATGGCGATGCCGGCGGCGGCGAGCGCCCGCACCACTGGCAGCAGCCGCGCCTGCTCCACCTCCGGCGGCGTCGGCTGGGCGCCGGGGCGGGTGCTTTCGCCGCCCACGTCGAT
>CAJCJG010000255.1 GCA_903970625.1 Solirubrobacterales bacterium 70-9
GGCAGGTGCCGCGACAGCCACCGCCACCGCGACGGGCGGCACGGGCGGCGAGTCGCAATACGATACGCCGGGGCCTTATCCCGGGGGCTATGTCGGCAACGTCTATGCCAGCGGCAACGGCGCCAATGTCGCCGGCAGCAGCGCCACCGCCAACGGCACCACAAGCGCCACCGCGACCGTCACGCAGACCGGCGGCTACGGCGCCGTAGGACCGGCCGGCGGCGACGGCGGCTCCAGCACGCTCACGGATGCCGTCAGCGGCACGACCGACGACGGGACGCTGAGCCTGATGCAGACCGCAGTCGGCGGTGGCGGCGGCGAGGGCGGTCTCTACGCCGGCCGGGGCGCATCCGGTGGCGACGCAACCTCGGACCTCACGCTGGACGACACGTCGAGCAAGCAGGTCTCGGCCGATGTCGTCGCCACGGGGGGCGATGGCGGGATCGGTCAACTCGCAACCGGCGGCGCTGCGACCATAGGCCCAGGCGGCACCGGCGAAGCCAGCGGGACGATCACCGGCACCTCGACCGTCTACGACACCGTCGAGGCGGGCGGCGGCGACAGCGACGCGGTTGGCGGCGCGGCCAACGCCACTGGCACCGGCACCGCCGGCACGCTGGCCGGTGTGTACGTTTCGGCCGGGGGCGGCGAGGCGAACGGCATCGGGGGTACGGCCAATGCGGTCGCGAGAGGCAACGCCGCGCAGGCCATCGTTACGGCTTATGCCGACGGCGGCCAAGGGTCCGAGGCCGGGGGTGCCGCCACGGCCCAGGCCACGGCCACCGGCCAAACCGGTACCGCCACGGCGAGTGCCGCCACGAGCTATTTCGACAACGCAACTCGCACCTACGGTATTTCAGCGGAAGCGACGTCCGTCGCCCCGGTCGCCGGCACCTCGGAAGCCGTCGCTGCTATATCTCAAGGCGATACGCTCGGTGCGTTCGACACGACCGCCGGGTCGGTCTCGACCGCCGTTTTCGATCCGAGTGCCGCCAGCAACGGCACCGATTTCGTCACGGGGGACAACCTGTTTTTGGACACGGAACAGGGTGGCGGGAATTTCGCGAGCGTGACGGGGGACGTGACAGTCACCAACACGTTGGAGGGATATCTCGACCTGTCCGCCAATTCGCCCGACAGCCACGTTCTGCTCGACCTCCATAACGCGACGCTGGTCGGGACCGGCGTGACAGCGGTGGACGTTGAGTTTCGGATCGGCAGCCAGATCCTTTACCAGACTTTCGCGAGCGGCGCCGCGGCGGAGGCGTTTTTCAGCCATGACGCGATCGATCTCGGCCCCCTCAGTGACTCCGTCGAATTTTCGTCCGCACTCACCCGGACGCTTGTCGACATCGAGATCTCCGTGTCCGTCGATGCCCCGCTCTCCGGCTTCTACGCCAACGGCCAGGTTGCGATCGAGCCCGCGTCGGCGGCGGCGCCGGACGTTTTTCAGGAAAGCGACGCGGCAACGACGGGCGGGTTCAGCGGCGATTACCTGTGGAGCAACGCCGCCAACTGGGTCGGCGACCAGCCTGCGGCGGGCAGCGCCGTGGAGATGGCTGGCGTCGGTGTCGACGACATCGCCGGGCTGAGCCTGGTTAGCCTGAGCGTGGCGCCGCCGTCGGGCAACGATACGGAGGGTAAGCTTTCCATCGCAGCCGATTTGACGGTCAATACGCTGACGGTCGCCGCATCCGGCGAGATCGACGTCCTCGGCGGCACGCAACTGACCGTCACGGGTGCCGCGACCATCGACGGCACGATCGTGACCGACCCATCCACCTTGACCGTCGAAGGCGCCGTCACCGGCGCCGGGACCATCGATATCGGCGCGGGCAGCAACGTGATCTTCGACGGCTCCGTCGCCGCCACGGAAACCATCGACTTCGTGAGCAATACCGGCACGCTGACAATCGCGGACCCTTCGGAATTTTCCGCCCACATCGTCGGCAGCGGGACGGAGGTGGTGATCTGCTACCTGCGCGGGACACGGGTGGCGACGCCGACCGGCGAAGTGCCGATCGAAACCGTCGTGCCCGGCGACCGCCTGCTGACCCGCTTCGGCGGCGTTCAGACCGTTAAATGGATCGGTCGCCAAACTTTTGCGGCCGGCTTCCTCGCTCGGGAGCTATGGCCCGTCCGCATCGCAGCCGAGGCACTCGGCTTCGCCCAACCGGCGCGGGACCTCTACGTCTCGCCAGGGCACTCGATGCTGATCGAAGACCGTCTGATCCTCGCCCGCAATCTAGTGAACGGCGTCACGATTACGCAAAACTCGCCGACCGAGGACATCCACTATTATCAGGTGGAGTTCGAGGCGCAGGACTGCATTCTTGCCGAGGGGGCGTGGTCCGAAAGCTATGCGGATGCCGAGGGCCTGCGGGACCGGTTCCACAATGTCGGCGAATTCCGAACACTTTTCCCGGATCACATAGCGCCGGCCGAACCGGCCCTGTGCGCCCCCCGCCCGCAAAGCGGGCCGGATTTGCAGGCCGCCCTCATGCCGATCGTGGCGCGCGCGACGACGCGCCTGACACTCGGCACCCTGCGCGGCTGGATCGAGACCATCGAGGCCGACGGCATCGTCGGCTGGGCCCAGGACACGGCTAATCCCGAGATGCCGGTGCTGCTCGACATATGGCTCTACGACCGGCTTCTCGGCCGCGTCCTCGCCTGCGACTTCCGGGGCGATCTCGCGATCGCCGGAATCGGGCGCGGTTATTGCAGCTTCCGCTTCGGTATCGTCATCCCTGCCGGGTCCACGCGCGACCTCGTCGTCCGCCGCGCCGCCGACGGCGCCGCCTTGCCGCCGACCGACGCGTTGCGTGCGGTTCTCGCGGATCGGCACGACCTCGCGGCGCCCGAGGTGCCTGGGGCCTTGCACGGCTGGATCGACAATGTGGGGCCCGATCGCATCGACGGCTGGGCGCAGGACCAGGGACATCCGGATCATCCGGTGCGGCTTGAACTATGGCTGCGCGACACGCTGCTCGGCACCGTCGTCGCCTCGGCCTATCGCCGCGATCTGGAGGCGGCGGGCATTGGGCGGGGGTATTGCGGGTTCAGTTTTCCAACCGGGAGCGGCATTTCAGCCCGGCATCTGACAGTTTGCCGCGCCGCCGACGGGGCGGTGTTGGCGATGACGCCGGAGCTGCGGGCCAGGGCCGCTTGATGGCGATGTGGGTCGGGTGAGCACGTTCAGTTGGGGTCTGGTGCAGGGCATGGCGGAAGCGGCGGCCTTTGCCGATGGTGTTCCCCGCAACCCGTCTGCCGCGCCGTCTTTCGCGTAACGACCGCACCCTTCACGCCCCCCACCCAAGCTGCTACCTGCGCCCGCCACAGGGAGCATCGGCATGGCTGAGCAGTTGCGCATCGGCGTCGCAGGCGCGGGGCATTTCGGCCGATTTCATGCGCTGAAACTGGCGGCTTCCCGCCGCGCCACGCTCACCGGCATCTTCGACCTCGACTCTGCTCGCGCGGAGACTGTGGCGCGGGAAACGAAGGTCAGGCCGCTACCGTGGGCCGCGCTGCTCGACTCTAGCGATGCCGTTGTGATCGCGGCGCCGGCCGAGGCGCATTTTGCGTTGGCGTCCGAGGCGCTGCGTGCGGGCAAGCATGTGCTGGTGGAAAAACCCATCGCCGCCACGCTGGCCGAGGCGGAGGAACTGGGGCGGCTGGCGGCGGGGCAAAACCGCGTGCTGCAAGTGGGCCATCTGCTGCGGTTTTCCGCCGAGCACAAGGCGATCAGCGAGCGGATGCGCCGGCCGCTGTATCTGGATTGCGTCCGCATCGCGCCGTTCAAGCCGCGTGGCACCGATGTTTCGGTGATCCTCGACCTGATGATCCACGACCTGGATCTGGTGCTGGCGCTGGTGGACAGTCCGATCGAGAGCGTGGACGCTGTGGGGGCGCCGGTCGCCAGCGTCCACGAGGACATCGCCAATGCCCGCGTGCGGTTCGAGAACGGGTGCGTGGCGACCATCACCGCCAGCCGCATCTCCTTGAAGACCGAGCGGAAAATGCGGCTGTTCAGCCAGGAGGGCTACATGAGCGTGGATTTCGGTGCCCGCAAACTGGTGATGATCGGGCGCGAGCGCGGCTTGCCGCTGCCCGGCACCGGCGGCGGGCGGCTGGAGGAGATCGGGTGGAAGGACCATGACGCGCTGGAGGCCGAGCACGCTGCCTTCGCCGCCGCGATCCTGGACGGCGCGCCGGTGGTGGTGGACGCGGCGGCCGGCGCGCGTGCGCTGGCGGCGGCGCTGGCCGTCACGTCCAGCATGGAGGTATCGAGGGCGAAGGCGGAGGCGTCCGGGCTGATCCGGTAGTGGTTGCCGACTTGCGGGTTCGCTCTACATTCCCTCACGCGGCCGTGTTGGCCGTTTCGTTCGAAGAGGGTGCCATGTCGAAGAAATCCGCCGCCGCGCTTGCCCTGTTGCTGCTGCTCGGCGCCTGCCACACCGTTTCCGGAGCCGGCGAGGACATTTCCAAGACCGGTCAGGCTGTCGAAAACGCGGCCCAGAAAGCGACCCCGTAGGTCAGCCCACGCCGGAGGTGCGATACAGGTCGGCCAGCGGCAGCCGCAGGCCGATGCTGCACAGCTCCAGCGCGCCGCCGGGGCCGACCCGTTCCGCCTCGTCGGGCCATCCGGAGGCGTCCCGGCGCAGCAGGTCGGCCGCGATCCGGGTGGAGGACACGATCAGGATTTCGGTCACGGTCGGGATGGTCGTGTAGGTCCACACATTGGCCCAGGTCTCCGGCCGGTTGGACGGGGAGAGAATTTCGATCAGCAGCACCGGGTCGGGCAGGATTTGCACCGGGTGCGGGGGCGCGCAGGTGACGCCGAGGTCGGGCACGCGGCAATTCTTGGCCGACCGGACCTTCGGCACGACACCGGGTGCCGTAATAAGTCGGCACCGACTGCCGATTGCCAGCAGATGGTTGCCGATCAGCCGCGCCAACTCGGACTGGATCGCGCCATGCGGAACGCTTGCCGGAGCCATCGCCATCGGCACGCCGTCGACCAGTTGCCATAGCGTGCCGCTGAGGTCGCCGCTGTTCCAGACCAGGAACTCGGCCACCGTCATGTCCGTCGGCCTAAGAGATGCGCTCATGCCAAAATGCTACATCGCCGGCCGGCGGATGCGAAGACTTACTGGCTCGCCCACACGATGCGATGAATCCACGCCACCTCGAACAATTCGAAAGAATAGCTCGGGTGCGCCGGGTTCAGGCTTAACAACTCGACACGGCGGGCGGAGCGGCGTTGCAACTGCTTGGCCATCACCTCGCCGCGCCGCGTGCGCACCACCACGCGGTCGCCGCGCCGGATCGGGGCGGCGGGCGAGACGATCACCAGATCGCCGTCGCGGAATACCGGCTCCATCGATTCGCCCGAGATTTCCAGCGCGTACGCGTTCGGGTCGGCGATCTCCGGCAGGCTCACCTCGTCCCAACTGCCGCCGACCGGGTAGCCGCCGTCGTCGAAGAACCCCTCCGCGCCGGCCTGGGCG
>CAJCJG010000256.1 GCA_903970625.1 Solirubrobacterales bacterium 70-9
CAGGCGGGCGGCCGCGACCCCGCCGCTCGACCCCGCGCCGACGACGATTGCGTCGTAATGCTCCATGACCGCGCCTCCCCGTGCATTTTTTCAACTCATCGCACGCGGCCGACGGGCCGGCAACGACCGCCGGTCGGAGCGCCGCCGAGCGTTATCCGGCCGCGACCCGCGCCGCCTGCTCCGGCAAGCCCAGGCCACGATACACGGCGGCCAGTTTTGCCCGCGTCGGCGCCGAGTGCGGGTGGCCGGCGTGGCGCTGTTCCAGCCGGTTTTGCGCGGCGGCCAAGCGGTTGCTGCGGACGAGGGCGTCGTCGCAGAGTTGCTCGAACAGGTCGCGCTGGGCGTGACTGCCGCCGATTTCGGGGAGGCGGGGGAGGACCGATAGCAGTCGTTGGGCGGCCACGCCGTAATTGCCGTGGGCGTGGGCGATCAGACCCTCGCAGGCGGGGACGGTCACTTCCCGCCACGTGCTGCGGATGAAATCCGGGGCGGTTTCGGCGTGGGCGCGGAGGCTGTCCAGCATGGTGGACGCTTCGGGGCGGCCGGCCCTCGCAAGGCCGTAGAGGTAGTGCATGTCGAGGAACGGCTGCACATGGTCGCGGATGCGCGGCGCCAAATGGTCGGCCAGATCCTGCCAGCGGTCGCCGACATCGACGCCCGCCAGTTCCAGCCGCGCCAGCAGCGACACGGCGCCGATCTGATCCTGCGAGTATTCTTTCCAGACGCCCCAGATGTGCGTTGCGTAGTGGTCGAGCACCCGCGCCGCCTCGCCTTGCTCGATCATCACCAGTGATAGATGCCACCAGTTATGGGTGAGCATGAAGGAGTTGAGGCCGGTCCAACTGTCCTTCATGTCGTCGAGGAAGGCGCGGCCTTCGTCGTTGCGGCCTTGGGTCAGCAGGACGTGGGCGAGGGCGTGGTGTGCCCAGGGTTCCTTGCGTTGCAGGCGGATCGCGGTGCGGGCGGCGCGTTCGGCGTCGGCCAGCAGGTGGCACTGCTCGTAGGCGAAGGCGGCGAGGCCGTGGGCGTAGGGCAGGTCCGCGTTGGCCGGCAGAATGTGCGCGGCGATCCGCAGCATGCCGGGCGCGTCGCCGACGTTGAAGTGGTGGTATTGCGTGGCTTTGGCCACCGCCAGTTCGCGCGGGAAGGCGTCCGCCATCTGCTCGCCGACGGCGATGGCATGCGGGATGTCGTTGTCGGCCCAGGCGCGGACGGCGGCGACCGTCATCCGTTCGCGCTCGCTGGCGTGGGGGGCTGCGGCTTCGGCGCGGGCGAGGTAGGGCGCGGCTTTGACCGGGCCGTCGGGGCTTTCCAGGAACAGCCACAGCATGGCGGCGTAGGCGTTGGCGAGCGGGCTGGTGTCGTCGGTGTCGGCGGCGGCCAGGATGTTGGCGGCGCGGGTTTCGTAGGACAGGAAGCCGCCGACGAAATCGTCGATGCCAGAGACCGTCGCGGCGCTGGCGGCCGTTACCTCGTTGCCCCGCCAGTCGCGGTGCATGGTCAGCCTTTCAGCCAGGGCGGCGCCGGCAGGTTCTTGCTGCGCAGGAACTCGGGGTTGAACAGTTTCGATTGGTAGCGGGAGCCACCGTCGCACAGGATCGTTACCACCGTATGACCGGGGCCGAGGTGTTTGGCGACGCGGATGGCGGCGGCGACGTTGATGCCGGCGGAGCCGCCGATGGACAGCCCCTCGTGGATCAGCAAATCGAAAACCTGGTCCAGAGCCTCCGGGTCCGGGATGCGGACCGCGTCGTCGATGGGGGCGTCGGCCAGATTGTCCGGCACGCGGGACTGGCCGATGCCCTCGGTGATCGAGGAGCCTTCCACGTTCAGGTCGTTGGATTTGACCCAGCCGTAGAGGGCGCTGCCGTCGGGGTCCGCGAGCACGATACGGACTTTCGGGTTGCGCTGTTTCAGCGCGAGGCTGACGCCGGCCAGGGTGCCGCCGGTGCCACAGGCGCAGGTGAAGGCATCCACGCGGCCGGCGGTTTGATGCCAGATTTCCGGGCCGGTGGTCAGGCGATGGCCGTCGCGGTTGGCCAGATTGTCGAACTGGTTGGCCCAGACGGCGCCCAGCTCCTCGGCCAGACGGCGGGAGTAGTGGACGTAGTTGCCGGGGTCTTTGTACGGTTTGGCCGGGATCAGCCGCAAATCCGCGCCGATCATGCGCAAAAAATCGATCTTCTCCTGCGATTGCGTCTCCGGCATCACGATCACGGTCTTGTAGCCGCGCGCGTTGCCGACGAGCGTCAGCCCGATGCCGGTGTTGCCGGCGGTCCCCTCCACGACCGTCCCGCCGGGCTTGAGCACGCCGCGCTGCTCGGCGTCGAGGATGATGGCCAATCCGGCACGGTCCTTGACCGAGCCGCCGGGATTCATGAACTCGGCTTTGCCCAGGATCGTGCAGCCGGTGGCGGCCGAGGCGCGGCGCAGTTTGATCAGTGGCGTGTTGCCGATGGCGCCGGCCAGATCGTCGGCGACGGGCGGGGCGACGGTGGCGTGCGGCTGGATGTCCATTCGGCTCTGTCCATTCGGGGGCGTTTGGGCGTTGAATATCGGCCCGTGGCCATGCGATTGGCCAGTCCCGTTGTCAATTGCGGCGCAAAGGAGACGGCTTTGGTCGAGAACATATCCCCGAGCGCCACCTGGACGGCGCTGACCGGCGATCCGCTGGCGCAATTGGTGGATGTGCGCACCGATGCCGAGTGGGCCTATGTCGGGTTCCCCGACCTGTCGGAGGCGGGCAAGCGGATCGTAACGATCTCCTGGCAGGTGTTTCCGCAGATGCAGGTGAATGACGGGTTTACCGAGGCGCTGCGGGAGGCGGGGTTCACGCCCGAGCACAAAATCTACTTCCTGTGCCGCAGCGGCGTGCGCAGCCTGCACGCGGCGGAGGCAGCGGTGGCGGCCGGCTTCCCGCACAGTTTCAATATCGCCGACGGATTCGAAGGGCCGCCCGACGCGGACGGGCATCGCGGGACGGTGGCGGGATGGAAGGTGGAGGGGCTGCCTTGGCGGCAGCGGTAGGGGGCGGTCGATGAGGAAAAAGGGCAATCCAGAGCCGCCGTCGGCGGAACCGGGAGACGAGTTGCGGACACCCGCACAGCCGGCCGGCGTTTGGGACGATTTCTTCGACTCTCCTGGCGTTGATCTTGGCGAGCGTACGCAACCTGCCGACCGGAAGCGCGAGGCACTGTGAGGTTGGCGCGGGATGCGGCCTTACCATCGCGAAGTGGGCATTGCGGGGATGCCGCCGGGGCATCGCAGAGATCGGCCGCGCCGTGGCGGCGCACCTTGCCGCGATCTGTGCAAAATGGAGAGCAACCCATGGCTGAGTTCACCGTTCCGACCGATCTGGAACTTGCCGCGATCACGCGGCGGACGGCGCAGCGGATGGCGCGGCAGTTGCTCGCCGTGTCGGCCCGCTACGACCGGCGCGGCGGGCGCGTGATGATCGTGCTGACGAACGGCGCCGTTGTCGGGTTTCCGCTGTCGGTGATGCCGGGCCTGGAACAGGCAACGCCTGCCGATCTGCGCAAGATCGAGGTCGAGGGCGGCGGCTACGGCCTGCATGTCGCGAGCCTGGACGCGGACATTTCGGTGCCGCAGTTGCTGGCGGATCAGCTTGGTTCGACGGTTATGAGCCGGGCCGTGGCGAGGGCGAACGCTTCGCGGGCTAACGGACGCACAGGCGGTAGGCCGAGTGCGCACAAAGCCGCCTGACGCGGCACGCATCACCGCTCGTACAGCACCCGCACCACCACGAACCACGGATAGCGCGTGTCCAGAATCGTCCCGTTGCTATCGGCCAGCCGGCCGTCCGGCGTGACCGGCACATGTTTCAGCGTCACCGCGTCGTCCACATTGCCGCCGATCACGTCCAACTGGCTTTGGGATGTAGCCACCACGATGTCGCAATGGCCAGGGAAGCGGGCGGGCAGGTCGGCGAAGCGGATCGCGCGGCTCCCGCGCCAGAGGCAGATGAGGTCGCCGGGCTGGGGTGCGTAGGTCTCCGGCGGCTCGGCGACGATGGCGTATGCACCGCCGAGGCCGGCGTCGATGTAGGTGTAATGCGCGACCGCGTACGGGAAGCGGTCGCCGGCGCCGGCCATGCGCATGACGTAGCTGACGAACGCGGCGGACCAGGCGAAGTTTTCGTCGAGGTCGGCGGAAAATTCCTGGCCGTTGGCGTCGTGCTTGCCGGTCCAGGCGGCTTCGGGGGCGTCGGCTGGCACGCCCTCCCACCAATATTCGCCAACGCGCTGCCACAGGCCCTCCGCACGCTCGGGCTTTTCGTCGGGCAGCGGGGGCGAGCGGGTGCCGGGCGGGTCGTCGTCCACCTTGCTGCCGAACAGGCGCCATTCGCGTTCGGCGATAGCCACCGCCGCCTCGCGCGAGAACGGCTCGTAGGGCAAGCGGGCGAACGGGGGCACCCGTTCGGCGAGTTCGGGCCGGGGCGCCTGATGGCGGCCGCCGCAGCCGGCCAGCAGCAGCGCCGTGGCCAGCAACGCCCAGCGGATCACCGATGCCCAGCCTATCGGGCAAACTCTGGAAACAGGGACAGCAGGCCGGCCTCGCTTGCGTCGCACCGGCCGCGTTCGGTGATCAGGCCGGTGACGAGGCGGGCGGGCGTGACGTCGAAGGCGGGATTGCCGGCCGGGCTGCCGGGGGATGTGACCTGGATCGTGGCCAGCGTGCCGTCTTCGGTGCGGCCGGTCAGGTGGGTGACTTCGGTGGCCGCGCGTTCCTCGATGGGGATGTCGGCCACGCCGTCGCGGATGGTCCAGTCGATGGTGGTGGAGGGCAGCGCCACCCAGAACGGCACGCCGTTGTCCTTGGCGGCCAGCGCCTTCAAATAGGTGCCGATCTTGTTGGCGGCGTCGCCGTCGCGCGTCACGCGGTCGGCGCCGACGATGACCAGATCGACCTCGCCGTGCTGCATCAGATGGCCGCCGGCATTGTCGGCGACGATGGTGTGGGCAACGCCGTGGCTGTTCAGTTCCCAGGCGGTCAGGGCGGCACCCTGGTTGCGCGGACGGGTCTCGTCCACCCAGACCTTGATGTCGATGCCGCGCTCGTAGGCCATGTAGATTGGCGCGAGTGCGGTGCCCCAGTCGACGGTGGCGAGCCAGCCGGCGTTGCAGTGGGTCAGCACGTTGACCGGCTTGCCGGGCTTGCGGGCGGCGATGGCCTCGATCAGCGGCAAGCCGTGGCGGCCGATGGCCTCGCACTGCGCGGCGTCCTCGTCGGCAATCTTGCCGGCCTCGTCGTAGGCGGCGGCGACGCGGTCGGCTTGCGCGGTGTTGCGCAGACGGGTCAGCATGCGGTCCACGGCCCAGCGCAGATTGACGGCGGTGGGGCGGGTGGCGGCCAGCATGGCCGCGTCGCGTTCCAGGGCCTCCCCGGAGGCGTCGGCGCGCAGCGCGAGGCACATGCCGTAGGCCGCGACGGCGCCGATCAGCGGCGCGCCGCGCGTCTGCATCGTGCGGATGGCGTGGGCGGCCTGCGCCACGTCCGTCAGGCGAAGGATGTCCAGCGCCCAGGGCAGCTTGGTCTGGTCGAAGATGCGCACCGAAAAACCGTCGGACGCATCGACCCAAACGCTGCGGTAGGCGGTGCCGTCGATCTTCACGCTCGCGCTCCTGCCGTGACTGCGGGCGATCTAGGGCGCGGCGGCGCGGTTGTCACGCCGCGCCGGGCGACGACACAGACTCGTCACGGTGCGGCGGCGAGCAGCCCGATCTCGCCGAGGGCGGCGACGGCTTCCGGGCGCAGCGTGTAGCGGACGCTCTTGGCCGTGGAATCGCGTTCCAGCAACAGGTCCGACTGCGTGCGGCCCATCAGCAGCGGTCGGAAATAGCCGAACCGGCGATAGACCAGATGGCCGATCACCAGCGACAGGTCGCCCTTGCCATAGATTTTTTTCAGTTCCTCGAACGAGGTGCCGGGGTGAGCGGCGAGCCAGCGCAGGATGACCGCCTCATCCGGCTGCGGCGGGAGTTCGGCGAAGGCCGTGGCGATGACCTCCTGCAATGGCTTGCCGGCGACGCGGGTGCCGATTTCGGCGGCCTGCGCGGCGGCATCCGCCGTCAGCACCAGCGTGCCGCGCAGCTTCAGTTCGGCGTCGCAGGCTTCGACCAGCGTCGTCAGGTTCTGCCCGCGCGCGTTGATCAGAACCTGCTTGATGGCGGCGCTGGCCTGCTGCGGCAGGCGGCCGATGGCGGCCTGGATCTGTTTGGAACTGGGCGAAATCATGCGCGAAAACCTTGTGGGGCGATAAGTTTATACCAGTCTGCCGACGCTCACGCGGAAATTACGAACAGGGCAGCCACGCTTGCGTACCCGAGGCTCCAGAGCAGCGAGCGCAGGCTGGGCCTGTCCAGGATATAGGCGGCGGTGAAGGCGATGCGCAGCAGCACGAACAGCACCGCCAGCGCGTCGATCCAGAATTGCGGCGCGTGGGCGATGTGGGCGACGACGACGCCCGCCGCAAAAACCGGAAAAACTTCGTAGTGGTTGCGCTGCGCCCAGTCGGCCCGCTGCCGCCAGCCGGTCTGCCGGTCGAGCCACGCGCGCGGGGTGGCGTTGTCGAAGCTGCCGTCGCGCTTGGCCAGCCCCGAACAGACGAGCGGCACGAAGCTGACGATCAGGATGGCCCAGAACGCGAGCGTCATCCGATGCGCTGGTGCAGGACGCAGATCAGAGTGAACAGGCGCCTCGCGGTCGCGAAGTCGATGGCGACCTTGCCGTGCAGGCGGGCGACCATCAGGTCCGCGCCCTCGTTGTGCAGGCCGCGCCGGCCCATGTCGATGGCCTGGATCCGCTCCTCCCGCCCGTCCTGGACGGCCAGGATGTGGCTGTCCACCAGCATCTGGTAGTCCTTGATCAGCGAGCGGAACGGGCCGAGCGCCAGCACGATGGCGGTGAGCGGCGTTTCGTCCAGCTTGCGGATCTCGAACACCAGCCGGCCCTGCTGGATCGACAGGCGCAGCGAATAGGGGCCGGGCGGCTGGCCGACGGGGGCGAAATGGTTCTCCGCCTGCAAGTCGGCGACGGCCTGGGCGCGGTCGGCCTCCAGCATCGGCGACAGGCGGGTCAACGCTTCGCCTTCCAGCGCGATGCGGGCGAGGCGGGCATCCTGCGGATCGGCGGTGGCGTTCGCGCGCGGCGTCATTCGTCGCTGCCGGACTTCAGCATCCCGAGCGTGAGCATCAGCCCGACGGTGGCGCCCTTGACCGGGCGGAGCAGCAGCAGCGTCATGGCGGCGGTGAGCGGCAGCCAGATGGCGGCCTGCACCCAGAGCGCCGGCGCGTAGGATCGTTCCAGCCACACCATGCCCCCGATGATGACGTGGGCGACGATGACGATGGTGAAGTAGGGCGGCGCGTCGTCCGCACGGGCGAGGCCGAGCGGGGCGCCGCAATGGCCGCAGACCGGCGTGACCTTCAGGTAGCCGCGAAACAGCTTGGTCTGGCCGCACGCGGGGCAGACCATGCGCAGCCCCCGCCCGATTGCTGTCGCGAGCGTGGGCACCGGCCACGAGACCGGCGGCGCCTGACGTTCCGGTTGCCACCGGACAGGGCTTTGATCGTTCAGGAGAGCGGCCTTCGCAGAACCGGCCCCGGCGCTGGCCGAATAGCGTTCCACCTTCTTCTTGGGCGACCGGGGGCCGTGGATCAAGGGGCAATGCGTACGACACCGCAGCGCGACACCGGCCCCGGTCGCAGTTTGCCCCGAGGCCGGGCGCCGGAGCGGGCTTTTTCCGCCCGTCATGGACCCTGCGATCCCTGATGGGCATTGGTATGCAGCCGATAGCGTAAACGCGCGATGAATGCGGCACGCGCCCGCGGGCAGTCAGGCGACGGTGTTCACTTGGTAAGGCGCGATGTTCCCGGTGCCGGCGAAGGTGGCGGACGTGCCGTCGTCGGTGCTGCCGCTGCTGTCGGTGTGGCGCGGCGTCACGGGTTTGGGCGGCGGGGCGGTGTGCGGCACGTCCCGCGTCGCGACGTATGTGTGGGAGCGATCGGCAATTTGCATGGCGGGCGATCCTGACAAGAAACGTTCGGGATTTTCCCACACGTCGCCGGACGCCGCCGGCCTGGCGCGCACCATGCACACGAAAGGGTTACTGGATTGCTCACGTCGTCCGGCGCGGCACGAAGCGGGCGTTCGGGGACGCCACATCGCCATCCGCGGGGTGGCGCTTTGCGCCAGCGGGCAATCCGCGATCAGGAGATGCGTGTCGTGGTCTCGATGCCCGCGAAGCCGCGTGCGACGATGGGGCCGTCGCGAAGTATCGACGCACCGGCGACGCTATTGCCGCGAAAGACCTGCGCGGCTGCATCGGATATCTGCTTGTTCCCAGCGGTTGGATTGACCGCGACAGCGTCGTTTGTCGCGCGTGCGCGCTCAACTGCAAAGCACGCAGCGCGCGAACCGCATAATTTCTCCGCGTGCGGACGCAAAATACGCATTGTTCTTGTTGACATCGCTACGAGAGAAAGCGGATAGCGGAGTCACGGCTACGCCCATGCGATTCGCGATTCGTCAAGCACGTATTCGCTGCCCATGGCGACTGGAAGGTTTCGGTTGATGGCAAGTTCCCGCGTTGGTGTCGATGCTCGTCGCCTGCCCGGGATTGCGTTGCCGGTGTCTCTCCATATGGCCGTTCGAGTGCTTGCTTGGCATGTTGCGGATGCGGTCGCGCCAGCGGCTGCGTGTGCGGCGATGCAGATCCATCCACGGCACACAGGGAGAAGCCGGACGTGAGCAACGACGACAGTAACAGCGGCGAGCCGCGCGCCCAGCCGCTCGCGATGCGCGCGACAACGCGGCGCGCATCGAGCGCCACCGGCACGCGCGCCGCACGCGGTGCGGGCGCCCGCAAGACCACGGCGAAGGCCGCACCGCGCAAGGCGAAGGCCGCGAAGGTGGCCAAGCCCGCGACAAAGACCGCCAAGCCGAAAGCCAAGCCGAAGGCGGCCGCGAAGGCGACCAAGACGGCGGTGAAGAAAGCTCCGGCCAAGAAGGCCGTCGCCAAGAAGGCACCGGCGAAGAAGGCAGTGGCGAAGGCTCCGGCCAAGCGCGCTGCTGCCAAGCCGGCGGCCAAGCGCGGTGCTAAGCCCGCCGCCCGCAAGGCCGCGCCGAAGCGCGCCGCCGCCGCGTCCGCCAAGACCGGCGCACGCAAGACGGCGCCGAAGGCCGCGACGCGCAAGCCGGTTGCCAAGCCCGCGAAGAAGACGACATCGGCGCGCGCGAAGGCGACACCGACAGCGCGCAAGGCCACGCCGAAGGCGGCGCCGAAAGCGACCAAGGCCACGAATCCGAAGGCCGCCGCGCCGAAGCCCGCGCCCAAGCCGCGCAAGGCCAAGGCTGCGCCGCCCGTCGCCGCAGCGCCGGTTCATGCCCCGGCCGCGCCGAAGGCGCCGCGCAAGAGTCGCAAGCCTGCGGCCGAACCGATGCCGATTGCCAGCATGCCGCCGCCGGAGCCGACGAGCGAGACCGTCGTACCGACGGAGGAGTGACTGAGTCCACCGGTGCCGCTCGCGCGGCACCGGTGGGATTGCTTCAGCGGATCACGAACCCGCTGCCGGTCTCACGCACGCTCATCGCGTTTCCAGACGGGCAAAGCTTTTCAGGAAAAAATCGGGTGCGCCGAAATTGCCGCTCTTGAGCGCGAGCAACAATGGTGCGCCGCTGCCTTCTGCGAATGTCCAGGGCACGCCGGGGTCGATCTCGGTCCCGATGCGCAGTTGGCGCACGCCGAGGCGCGTGACCACGGCGCCGGATGTCTCGCCGCCGGCCACCACGAGCCGGCGGACGCCGCGTGCCACCAACGCTTCGGCGATGTCGGCGAGCGCGTGTTCGACGAGCGCGCCGGCTTCGTCGCGCCCGAGTCTCTGCTGCAAGGCAGCGACGTGATCCGGCGTCGCGGAGGCGGCGATCACGACAGGCGTGGCGCCGAGTTTGCCGTCCATCCACCCAATCGCCTGCGCCGCCAACGACTTTGCGTCGGGCGTGGCGAGTGGATCGAGTTCCAGAACGGGCACATGATCGCGCACCGTCGCGATCTGGAACAGGGTTGCGCGCGAACAGGACCCGGCGAGCACGGCCGCGTGGCCGGGCACATCCGGCAGCGCACCCGAATCCGGTTGTGCCAACAGCAGGCCGGCGCGACGAAAATTCTCCGGCAGGCCGAGGGCGACGCCGGAACCGCCGGTGATCAGCGCGTGCGTCGCCGCCGCCTCGCCGATGGCGGCGAGATTGTCGTTGGTGACGGCATCGACAATGGCGTAGCGGCGGCCTTGTTCCTTCAGCGCGGTCATCGCCGCCCGCGTCGCGGCGGCGCCCTGGGCGACGGTGGCGAACGGCACGAGGCCGACGGTCCCGTCCGTCTGGCGCGACAGCACGCGCACCAGATTCGCATCCGTCATCGGCGTCAGCGGGTGTTTTTCCATCCCGCTTTCGTTCAGCAGCACGTTGCCCACGAACAGATAGCCCTGATACACGCTGCGCCCGTTGACCGGAAACGCCGGGCACGCGAGCGCGAAGCCGCAATCGAGGGCGGCCACCAGCGCGTCCGCCACCGGGCCGATGTTGCCGCGCTCGGTGCTGTCGAAGGTCGAGCAGTATTTGAAGAAGAACTGCCGGCAGCCGGCGGCGCGCAGCCATTCGAGTGCGGCGAGGCTCTCCGAAACGGCCTGCGCGACTGGCGACGTGCGTGATTTCAGCGCGACCACGACGGCGTCCACGTCGGGCGCGGGATCGGTCGCGGCGGGCACGCCGATCA
Organism: Solirubrobacterales bacterium 70-9; assembly: GCA_903970625.1. Taxonomy (GTDB): domain Bacteria; phylum Pseudomonadota; class Alphaproteobacteria; order Acetobacterales; family Acetobacteraceae; genus CAJCJG01. The sequence continues at coordinate 10,790 of CAJCJG010000256.1, forward strand.
CCTGGACGGTGCGCATGCCGTTCTTGACCAGCATCGACGCGAGATCGGTGGCGCCGGTGAAATCGTCGGCAATGCAGCCGAGTAACGGCATGGTTGGTCTCTCCCTCTGGACGCAGAGTGTCACGGCGCGAGAGCAGCGGCAAAGGCTTCGGCCTGTGTGGGCCAGTCCGGCAGCGTCTGCCCGACCTGCCAGGCGCCGTCGGCCATCTCGGCGCGCAGGGGTCCATCGTAGATGAATCGTCGCAACGCCCGCGCCAGCGCCGCGTCGTCGCCGGGGGCCACGACGATGCCGCTGTTGGCCGTCACCAGATCGCCAGCCGCGCCGCCGGTGGTGGTGGCCACCGGCACGCCCCGCTTCAACGCTTCGGCGATGGCCATGCCGTAGCCTTCGTAGTGCGTGGCGAGCGCGAACAGGTCTGCGCGGTGCCACAGCACTTCCAACCCGTCGGCAACGACCTCACCGGCAAACGTCACGCGGCGCGCGATGCCGAGGTCTTCGGCCAGCGCCACCAGCGCGCTCGCATGCACCGGATCGCGCGGGGCACCGGCGATTGTCAGTGTCCAGTCGAGATCGCGCAGCCGCGCGAGCGCACGGAGCAGAACGTCGTGGCCCTTGCGTGGCGTGATGACGGCGAGCGAGAGAATCGCGCAGCCGGGGCCACCGGACCCCGGGCTGCGCGGTGCCGGCGCGGTACCGGGCACGACGACGGCAATGCGCTCGGCCGCGACGCCGAACTCGTCGGTGAGGCGCTTGCCGGTCGGCGCGCTGGTGACGATGGCGCGGGCCAGCAGCGGCATCAGCGCGCGTTCAGTGCTGCGCAGCGCATCGCGCGTGGCCGCATCGTGGCCGGTTTCCAGCGCCGTCGGATGATGGATCAGGCCGACAGTATGGCGGGACGCGATGGCTTCCGGCGCGAAGGCGGGAAGGCACAGTCCGTCGATCACCGGGATCGTATCTGCACGCAGATTGTCCCATGCGGCGCGCGCGGAGGCGATTGCGGCGGCGTCCGGCAACGGATGGGTGCCCCCCAGTTCCAGCACGTCCACGACATGGCCGCGTGCGCGCAACCCGGCGACGATCACGCGGTCGTAGTTGTAGCCGCCGGAGACGGTGTTGAAAGGCGCCGGGACGAACAGGGCCGCGTGCATCAGGCGAGGTCGCCTTCGTAGGCCGCCCACGCAAGCGGGCTTTCGCGCAGCAGAACTTTTATCCCCGTCACCGCTTTGCCCCCGTCGCCGAGCACGCCGGCGCGGCAGGCTTCGGCGAGTTGCACGAAGATATAGTGCGCCATGAATTCGGTGGTGGTGTTCTGGCCGGCGAAGGCGGACACGTCGTCGAGGTTGCGGTAATCGACGACGGCCAAAATCCGTCGCAGTTCGTCGCGGGCGAGGCCGATGTCGATCAGAAGGTTCAGGTGGTCCAGCTTCGGCGCGCGAAATTCTGCTTCGACGGTGAAGGTGGCGCCGTGCAGGCGTTGCGCGGGGCCGAACTCGGCGCCCGTGAAACTGTGGGCGATCATGATGTGGTCGCAGACGGTCAGGCTGAACATGCGCTTCCCCTTGCACAGCGACGCAACCGTCTAGCCGATCCGTGCCGGCCGCGCGACGTTAATAACGGAAAAAATACGTGTAATTTTTCATTGAACATAAAATCCACTTGACGAAACCGAGTGAATGCCCAAAATCCTTTCCGGGAGCGGATGAAACCCATCCACTCTGCGTCGTTTCCTCCCCTAAAAACTTGGCGGCGCTTCGGCGCCGCCCTTTTGGGGCGGGTAGCGCACGACATGGCACAGGCCGCCGGCGAGCAGGCGCGGCATTGCGGCCGGGAGGTCGGCGAAGCCGGTTGGCGGTTCCAGGAGCGCGTCGAACAGCGGGTCGGCCAGCAGTGCCAGCGCGGTGGCTAGCCTTTCGCGATACGTGCGCCGTCCCCGCATCGGCGTGGCGACGCTGCCGACTTGGGAGGATGTGAGGCGCAGGCGGCGTGGATGGAATGCCTCGCCCAGAGGAAGCGCGGGCATTTTTTCGGCGAACCAGCTTGCCTCGACGATCCGCGCTTCGAACGCCGCGCATCTTAGCGCCAATCGCAATCCGGCTTCGCTGCCGGAGGCGTGGACGATCAGTTCCTGATCAACCGGCGCGGTCTCCGGCGTCGCGAACGCGCAGCCGAATTTTTCGGCCAGCGGGGCGCGTGCGAGGTCGATGTCCACAACCGTCACGCGGGCGGCCGGGAGCCGCGACAGCAGCGCGGCCGTCAGCAGGCCCACGACGCCTGCGCCGATGACCAGCATCCGTTCGCCTGCGAGGGGCGTCGCGTCCCAAAGGATGTTCAGCGCCGTTTCCATGTTGGCGGCGAGCACGGCGCGCTCGGTCGGCACGTCGTCCGGCACCGGCACGCACATGGCGGCGGGGGCGATGAACAGGTCCTGGTGCGGGTGCAGGACAAACACGCGCCCGCCTCCCGGCGCCGTGCCGACAACCGCGTAGCCGTATTTGACCGGGAACGGGAAGGTGCCCGCCATCAGCGGGGCGCGCATGACGTCGTATTGGCTAGGAGGCACGCGTCCGGCGAACACCGTGGCTTCGGTGCCGCGCGAAATGCCGCTCGCGAGGGATCGGACCAGAGTGTCGTCGGGACCCGGCGCCGGCAGCGTTTCTGTCAGCAGTTCGCCGACACCGGCCGCAACCGTCCAGAAGGCCCGCGCAATCACAGGCAGGCGGGCGGGCGGGCGCGGTTGATCGGGATGTCGAACAGCAGATCGTCGCCCAGCCGGTGCAGCACCCAGGAGAGTTTCATGCCGTTCGATGGCTGGTCGGGGCAGGGGAGGGTGAAACCCGGGATGCCGGCGCCGAGCAGCAGCGGTGCGATCGTGACATGCAGCCTGTCCAGCGCGCCGTCGGCCAGGAAGCGCGAAACGGTGACG
>CAJCJG010000257.1 GCA_903970625.1 Solirubrobacterales bacterium 70-9
CGAACCGCCAGCGCAAGCCGGTGATTCGGCCCCGGCGCGATCTCGGCAAATTGCCAGGAGTCCGGATGGTCCTGTCCGCTCGCCGCAAAGTTGATCGAAACCGGGTCCAGGGAAAAGGCGAAACCGTTCAACGGAACGGCGAGCCCCTGGCCGGTTGCTTTCAGGTAAGCCTCCTTGAGCGTCCAGATCCGGTAGAACATGGCGTGGCGTTGCGCCGCCGGCAGGCTGCCGATCACATCCGCTTCGGACGCAGCAAAGAATCGTTGCGCCATCTCGACCGGCCGAAGCGACGGGTTGAATGCCTCGACATCCACGCCCAGCGCGTCGCCGCGCCCGACGGCACAGGCCACCATGCCCCGCGTATGGCTCAGGCTGAACCGCAGGTCCGGGCAGCCGAGCGACGGGTCGATCTCGGGCTTGCCGCCGCTGGCCGCCCGAAACCGCCATTCGCCGGGCGCGACCGCCGCCTCCCGGCTCAGCATCGCCCGCAACAACCCATGCGCCGCGACATAAGCGTCGCGATCCGCGTCGAAGCAGAAACGGTCGGCGCGGTCCCGTTCCGAATCATCGAGGAATTGCCCCAGGGCCGGCATGGCAAGCGCCGGCCCCAGCGCGATCCAACGGACGACGACGATCGCCTCGGCGATCCGTCCCGGTTTACTTGACACGCTTGGCGACGCATGCCTCCACGTCGGTGCCGGCCGCGCCGGCAGTCGAGAGCGTATATTGGATTTCGTTCAAATTGTTGTCGAGCACGCCGCTGAACCCGGCGTAGGTGCCGCCAACCACAACATAACCGCCGAAATTGCCGATGGAGTTGACGCCGTAGAGCCCGGTGACGGGCGATGTCGAGAACACAGTTTCGTCGTTCGAATAGTTCACGCCGGTGACGTTGCCGTAGCCGCCGCTGCTGTTGCTGCCGTCCAGCGTAATGTAGTTCATTTCGCCGAACGGCAGGTTGGTCCCGGTGCAGGACGAGACGAACGTGCCCTTGAGCTGGGCATTGGTATAGACATAATGGTTGCCGTGGGCGGGGTAATTCTGCGCCTTGATGTCGATCGACGCCACCGCCGAATTGTCGGTCTCGGTGCCGAGGGCCTCGTTGAACACCGGGCTGAAGGCGACGTTGTAGGTTTCCGGCGCAGTTGCACCCGGCAGCGTGAAGCTCAGCGTGATCGTATTGTCGGCATTGGTGTTGTAGGTGCCCAGCCAGGTGACGAACGAGTTCACCGTGCCGTTTTCGCCGATGGTCGCGTTGGCCTGCAAGGCGCACGAGCCATTGAAAAACACCACGCCGTTCAGGAACTTACCAACCCCGGTCGGCGACTGGCCGCTGACCTGGAAGCCGTAGTAGCCGTACAGCGTGGACCCCCCGACGCATTGGGCGTGTGCCACCGAAGGGGCGGCGAGGCCGAGCGCGGCAACAGCCGCGATTGTCCACGAACGCAACGAAAGCCAGATTTTCATTCTTGCAAACCCCGATATGAACGCTTTGGCACTTTTTGGCCAACACGTTATGTCGGTCAAGCGATTCTGTCCGTAATCGCAATTTTTTCATAATCGTTAGGCTTTGTCGTCCGGACGGGCCAACGACCCTGCCCACCCCTCCGCGACGGCCAATTCCTCCGGCGTATTGACGTTGAAAAACGGATCGAACGGCGCCGTCGGAAACGCCGCCCGCGCCAACGCGAATCGCGCCGTCCAACGGTCCACGCGGCGCACGTCCTCCTCCAGCAGCGCGCGCCGCAGCGTCTGGGCCAGCCGCACCGGCCACAGGCCCACCACCGGATGCGGCTGCCCGCCGGACTCCGCGCACGCCATCTCCGCCCCCGCCGCTTCGCGCGCCTGGAGCAGGCGGGCGACGAGGTCGCTCGGCAAAAACGGGCTATCGGTCGGCACCGTGACCAGATCGGCCGTTTCCGGCACGTGCGTCCGCGCCCACTCCATCCCCGCCAGCACGCCTGCCAGCGGCCCCGGATGGCCGGCCACCGGGTCGGGCAGTACCGGCAGGCCGAAGCGGGCGAAGCGTGCCGGGTCGCCGTTGGCATTCAGCACGATCCACGATCCCTGGCCCGCCAGCCGCGCCAGGACATGATCCAGCAGCGTCGCGCCGCCGAACGGCCGCAGCGCCTTGTCGCCGCCGCCCATCCGCATTGCGCGGCCCCCGGCCAGAACCAGGATCGCCGGGCGCGGGCTACCCGCCATGCCGCCCCACCTCGCCGACCGGGATCGCGCGCGCGAGCACGAACGCGACGACGGCGGCGATGTCGTCCAGCGCCAACACCGGCACCGGCAGGTTGAGCGGCGCGTCGGCGGCGACGGCCACGATGTACGGATCGTCCGGTTGCAGCAGCTTCTTGCCGAGGGCTGCCCGATGCACCTCGATCTTCGGCAACGCCTCGCGCTTGAACCCCTCCACCAGCACCAGATCGACCGGGCTGACCCGCGCCAGCAACGCGTGCAGCGACGGCTCGGGCTCCTCGCGCAGTTCGTGGATCAGCGCCCAGCGGCGGGCGGAGGCGACCATGACCTCGGTGGCACCCGCGATGCGATGGGTGTGGCTGTCCTTGCCCGGCTGGTCGATCTCGAACGCATGATGCGCGTGCTTGACGGTCGAGACGCGGCACCCTTGCGCCACCAGCGCGGGGATCAGGCGGCCGAGCAGCGTCGTCTTGCCGCTGCCGCTCCACCCCGCAACGCCGATGACCCGCATGGTTGCTCCGCTGCCGTACCTGGCGGGGCGCCGCCCCATCGCGCGCGCTGGCCGACATACAACACTATCAGCCGGCACCGCGCGGCGCCGCAATCCGGGCGGATTGACGGCGCCCGCCGTCGTCCGCACTGTGCGCCGATGCAACTCGCCGTTTCCACTTGGCAGGAAGTCGAGGACTATCTGCGCGGCTCGGCCGGCATCGTCGTGCCGATCGGGTCAGTCGAGCAACATGGTCCCAACGGGCTGATCGGCACCGACCATCTGTGCGCCGAGGTGGTCGCCAGGGGCGTCGGCGACGCAACCGGCGCCGCCGTGGCGCCGACGCTGGCCTACGGCATGTCGCAGCATCATCTCGGCTTCGCCGGCTCCGTCACGCTGCGGCCCAGCACGCTGATGCTGGTCGTGCGCGACGTGGTGCAGTCGCTCGCCGTCCACGGCTTCCGCCGCTTCTTCTTCATCAACGGCCACGGCGGCAATGTCGCCACCGTCACAGCCGCGTTCGACGAACTGTACGCCGCCCAGTCGCTCGGCGACGGCGGTGTGCCGGTGCAATGCCGCATGGCGTTCTGGTCCGGCCCGCGCTGCAAGGCGATCAGCGAGGAGCTGTATCCGGGCGTCGAGGGCCGACATGCGACCGCGAGCGAAGTGTCGCTGGCGCAGTTCTACCAGTCGCGGCACATCAAGCACGCGCAGATGTCGCCGAAGGTGGCGCCCAGCTTCCCGCAGTTCTTCGACGCCGCCGACTATCGGGCGCGCTATGCGGACGGGCGGATCGGGTCGGACCCGTCGCTGTCCTCGCCGGAGCACGGCAAGCGACTGTACGAGGCGGCGGTGCTGGACATGACGGACGCCTATAAGGCGTTTTTGAACTATTAACGGCGGAAGGTTCTCGTTTTGTCATCCATGTTTGCGCAACTGGTAGCGCTGCTCGGCGCCGTGATCGTTATGTTCCGGCGCATACAGGGCACGCCGCAAGTTCAGGCGGTCGGCACCGCGCCGGCGATTCCGCTGGCCAAGCCGCAGGGCGCCATGCCGACCCTGAAAATGCCGACGGCGCAGGGGTGGGCACGCGGCCAGACCCCGGTCGCCGCCCCCGGCCTGAAGGTCAACGCCTTCGCGTCCGGCCTGAAGCATCCGCGCTGGATCAATGTGCTGCCCAACGGCGACGTTCTGGTGGCCGAAGCGCTGACGGTGCCGGGCGGCATCAAGAGCGTGTTCGACTACGCCATGGTCAGCACCATGAAGCGCGCCGCCGCCGCCGGAACCAGCCCGAACCGCATCACCCTGCTGCGCGACACCAACCGCGACGGTGTGGCCGAGGTGCAGCAGATTTTCATGGAGGGCCTGAACCAGCCCTTCGGCATGGCGTTGCTGGGCGAGACATTTTATGTCGGCAACACCGACGCTCTGGTGGCGTTCCCCTACACGCCGGGCGCCGACCGCATCGCGGCACCCGGCCGGACGCTGGCCAACTTCAAGCCCGGCGGGCACTGGACGCGCAGCATCCTGCCGAGCCCCGACGGCACGAAGCTCTATATCGGCGTCGGCTCGCTGAGCAATATCGGCGACAACGGCATGGAAGCCGAAAAGGGCCGGGCGGCGATCTACGAATTCGACGTGGCGACCGGCAGCAGCCGCATCTTCGCGGGCGGCCTGCGCAATCCGGTCGGCCTCGCGTGGGAGCCGACGACTGGCGTGCTGTGGACGGTGGTCAACGAGCGCGACGGCCTCGGCGACGAGACGCCGCCGGATTATCTGACCTCGGTGCGCGACGGCGGGTTCTATGGCTGGCCATACTGCTACTGGGGCCAGACGGTGGACGACCGGGTGCCGCAGGACAAGGCACTGGTCGCGACCGCGATCCGGCCGGATTACGCGCTGGGCGGCCACACCGCGTCGCTCGGCCTGTGCTGGCTGCCGGCCGGCACCTTGCCCGGCTTTCCGGACGGCATGGTGATCGGCCAGCACGGCTCCTGGAACCGCAGCACGCTGGCCGGCTACCGCGTCGCCTTCGTGCCGTTCGAGAACGGGCGCCCCGCCGGCCCGGTGCGGGTGATTTTGAGCGGTTTCCTCGCCCCGGACGAAAAAGCCTCCTACGGGCGGCCGGTGGGCGTCACCATCGGGCCGGACGGCTCGCTGCTGGTGGCCGACGACGTGGGCGACGCAATCTGGCGGGTGACAGGGGCGTGACGTGCCCCGCCGCTTGACGCTGCCGCCGCCGCGGCCAATATCGAACGATACCAACTGAATGCACGAGGATGCCATGACCTGGAAAACGCCGAAGATCGTTGAAGTCGCCCTGGGCGGCGAGATCAACTGCTACGCCTGCGCCCGCCTGAAGTAAGCGGCTGTCGCGCGGCGCCCGGTGGGGGCCGCGCGGTGTGCGCCCATGCTGGCAGCGATCCTGGGCGCCGGGGCCGGCGGCGGGTTTCCGCAATGGAATTCCAACGCCCCCGCGTGCCGCCGCGCCCGAGCCGGCGACCCCTCGGCCCGCCCCCGCACCCAAGCCTCGGTTGCTGTGAGCGGCGACGGGGCTTCGTGGGTTTTGCTGAACGCCTCGCCGGACCTACGTCAGCAGATCGAAGCCAACGATTTTTTGCGTCCGCGCACCTGCCTGCGTTCCACCCCCCTTGCGGCGGTGGTTCTGACCGGTGGCGACGTGGACGCCATTGCCGGATTGCTGGTGCTGCGCGAGCGCCAGCCCTTCACCATCTTCGCCGCGCCGCGCGTGCTGGCGGTGCTGGACGTCAATCCGATCTTCGAGGTGCTGGCGCGCGATGTCGTGGTTCGTGAGCCGGTCGAACTGGATGCCGACATTCGGCTTCCGGGCGGCCTGACTCTGCAACTGTTCGCCGTGCCCGGCAAAGTGCCGCTGTATCTGGAACGCCCCGGCGAACTGCCCGCGATTGCCGAGGACGGCAACACGGTCGGCGCCTGCGTGACCGACGATGCGGGCAAAACCCTGTTCTTCGTCCCCGGCTGCGCGGCCATGACGCCGACCCTCGCCAAACGGCTGCGCGGCGCGCATGCGGTCCTGTTCGACGGCACGCTCTGGCATGACGACGAGATGATCCGGGCGGGGATCGGACAAAAGACCGGGCGCCGGATGGGCCATATGAGCCTCGACGGTCCGGACGGCACGCTGGCCGCGTTTGCCGGCATCCCCGTCCGCCGCAAAATCCTGATCCACATGAACAACAGCAACCCCGTCCTGCTCGACGACTCGGCCGAACACGCGCAGGTCCGCGCGATGGGATGGGATGTCGGCTACGACGGCATGAGGATCGAGTTGTGACGCCGGACGAACTGGAAACCACCCTCCGCGACATCGGCACCGAGCGATACCACAATCGGCACCCGTTCCATCGGATGCTGCACGGGGGAGAGTGCTCGCGCGGGCAGGTGCAGGCGTGGGCGCTGAATCGCTATTATTATCAGGCGCAAATTCCGGTGAAGGATGCCACGCTGCTCGCGCGCCTACCCACGGCGGACTTGCGCCGCGAGTGGCGGCGGCGATTGGTGGATCACGACGGCGACGCGCCCGGCACCGGCGGCATCTCGCGCTGGCTGAAACTGGTGGAAAGCGTCGGCCTTGATGCGGCGTATGCCGAATCGACGCGGGGGATTCTGCCGGCGACCCGGTTCGCGGTGGACGCCTATATCGCATTCGTGCGCGACCGCTCGCTGCTGGAAGCCATCGCCTCCTCGCTGACGGAGATGTTCGCGCCAAAGATCATCGGCGAGCGGGTTGCAGGCATGTTGGCCCACTACGACTGGATCACGCGCGATGCACTGGCCTATTTCACGCCCCGGCTGACGCAGGCACCGCAGGACGTGGCGTTTGCGCTCGGCTACGTGCGCGAGCATGCTCGCACGCAAACCGAACAGGAGGCGGTACTGGCCGCGCTGCGCTTCAAATGCGACGTGCTGTGGGCGCAACTCGATGCGCTGCACCACGCCTACGTGACCCCCGGCCTGATCCCGCCCGGCGCCTTCGTACCGCGATGAGCGATTCTCGCATTCCGTCCTTCCGGCGCGGGGTAAAATTCCGCTTCGATGCGGTGCGCGACGCCTGGATCGTGCTGGCCCCCGAGCGCCTGTTCGTGCCGGACGAACATGCGGCGGAAGTGCTGAAACTGGTGGACGGTGCGCGCACCCTATCCGGCATCGCCGACGATTTGTGCGCCCGCTTCGACGCGCCGCGCGACGTGGTGCTAACCGACGTTGCCGCCATGCTGGATGATTTAGCGGAGCGGGGCGTCGTCGCATGGTAGCGCCGCCCGATCCGCCGATGAGCCTGCTGCTGGAACTGACGCATCGCTGTCCGCTGCAATGCCCGTACTGTTCCAACCCGCTGAAGCTGGAGCGTGCGGCCGACGAGCTTTCCACTGCCGACTGGCTTTCGGTTCTGGATCAGGCCGCCGCGCTCGGTGTTCTCCAGGTTCATTTTTCCGGCGGTGAGCCTATGGCGCGCGCGGATTTGCCGGATCTGGTGCGCCACGCGGCGAAGCTTGGCCTTTACACGAACCTGATCACTTCCGCCGTGCTGTTGAACGAGCGAACGCTGGGGGCGCTCGCCGAGTCCGGCCTCGATCACGTGCAGATCAGCTTTCAGGGATCCGACGCCGCCGGCGCCGACCGCATCGGCAACTACGCCGGCGGCCACGCTAAGAAACTCGCGGCGGCTGCGTTGGTGCGCGCAAGTGGGCTGGCGCTCACGCTGAACTTCGTCGTTCATCGGCACAACATCGCGCGCGTGCCGGACATGATCGCGATGGGCGAGGCGTTCGGCGCCGGCCGCATCGAAATCGCCAACGTGCAATATTACGGGTGGGGCCTGCTGAACCGCGCCGCGCTGCTGCCGACGCGCGCGGCACTGGACGAATGCACCGATACCGTGCTGTCCGCCCGCGCGCGCCTGCGCGGACGCATGCTGATCGACTACGTCGTGCCGGACTATTATGCGGCCGAGCCGAAGGGCTGCATGGGCGGCTGGGCGCGCCGCTTCATCAACATCTCGCCCGCCGGCCGCGCGCTGCCGTGCCACGCCGCCGAAACGCTGCCCGGCTTCGACTGGCCGGACGTGCGGACGCATAGTCTCGCCGACATCTGGTATGCCTCGGAACCGTTCGTCCGCTATCGCGGCACGGGCTGGATGCCGGAGCCATGCCGCTCCTGCGACCGCCGCGAACAGGATTGGGGTGGCTGCCGCTGCCAGGCATTTGCCCTGACCGGCGATGCCTCTCGCACCGATCCCGCCTGCCACCTGTCGCCCGACCACGCGATGATGGCGGAAGCGGCCCAGGCGGCATCCGCGCCGGCCCCGCCGTTCGCCTATCGCCGCATCGGCCAGCGCGGCGTCTGACCGGGTTGGGTTGCGGACAACCGCGCGCGCCCGACCGCCTCCGAAACCTGTCCCCAGGCTGCCTTGTCCGGTGCAAACCGGGCGCGCATGTAGGCCAGCAGGTCGGCAACCTCCGCGTCGCCGAACGCCGCCGCGAAGGCCGGCATCGCCATCTCCTCGGGGACACCGCGCACCGCCGCCGGCGAGTCGATGCCGCGTAGAATGGCCTGGATGGCGTTGTCGGCAGTTTGGCCGTGCAGATTGCTGTTCAGGGCGAGCGAGGCGATTGCGCCGTCGGACTCGTGGCACGACGCACAGGCGCCGGCGAACAGGCGCGCACCGGCCGGCGCGGCCAGCCGCGCGGCGGGCTCGGCCGAAAGGCTGGCGCTGACGG
>CAJCJG010000258.1 GCA_903970625.1 Solirubrobacterales bacterium 70-9
GAGGCGCGCGAGCCGCAGCACCTGCTGGCGCGGGCCGCCGGCCACGCCGATATCGCTCAGCGCCGCCGCATCCAGGCTGGTCAGCACCGTCACCGCCAGCAGCAGCGGCCGCGCCGCCCCGGCGTTCTCCGCCGCCGCCCGAGCCGCCGCCAGCATCGCCGCCCCACCCGCCGCATGGAGCGTCAGCATTTTTGGCCGCAACGGGAGCACCGCCCGCACCGCGCCCGCCACCGTATTGGGAATGTCGTGCAGTTTCAGGTCCAGGAACACCGGCCAATCCGCCAGCGCCCGCACCCCCGCGCCGCCATTGGCAACGAAGAACTCCAGGCCCAGCTTGACCATCCCGCAGGACGGCCCGACCGCCCTCGTCCACGCCTGCGCCTGCCCGACCTCGGTCGTGTCCAGCGCCGCAATCAGGCCGCAGCGCCGGCTCATCGCCCCGTAGTCAGCAACACCGGCTGATTTGCGGCCAGAACCGGCGCCAGCGACGGTGGCGGCGCCGGCTTGCGCGCCTTCAGTTCCGCCACCTGCGCTTCCAGCATGCGCACCTTGTGCTCCGCCCGCCGCGCCCGATGCCGGGCACCGACCGCGCTCATCCACAGCAGCAGCGCACCCAGGAAGAACGCCACACCCATCGCGCCCAGCACCGCCAGCGACAGCGGCAGCGTCACCGCGTAGTCCGTCGCCCACAATTTGAACTCGGTCGGCTGCGGATTGGACAGCGCGAACAGCACCATCAGGAACAGGAACGGTGCCGCCACCAGAATGCGCAACATGCCTCGACCCTTCTCAGCCGGACGCGCGGGCGGGGGCCGCACGGGCCGCTACTTTCGGCCGGTTCACCCGCTCGCGCAATTCCTTGCCGGCCTTGAAGAACGGCACTGCCTTCTCGTCCACAGGCACCGCCTCGCCGGTGCGGGGATTGCGGCCGGTGCGCGCATCGCGGCGCTTGACCGTGAACGCCCCGAACCCACGCAATTCCACCCGCTCGCCGCGCGAGAGTGCGACCGTGATCTCGTTGAAGATCGTCGCCACGATCAGTTCCACGTCCCGGCCCGTCAAATGCGGGTTGGCGGCGGAAAGTTCGGCAATCAGTTCAGACTTTGTCACGTCGCGCCCCCCAAGACGTCCGGCCCGAGGCAGCCGGTTCCGCAGCTATTCGCCGACTTGGGAAGGCTGCCAGACGGCCCACGCGCCGTCAAGTCTAACCCCTTGGAACAGAACGCTTTTCAGCATGCCCTGCGAGAGCCCGCCCAGGGCGTCGCCGAATGTGCGCTCGGCCCAGGTCTTAGGTGTCACGTCGTCGGTGGGCAGCGCCGCCGGCACCCCGCGCTCGGCGGCAAGCCACGCCCGCGCTTCCGGCTCGCCGCCGATGGCGTCTACGAGGCCAAGTTCCAGCGCCTGCCGCCCGGTGTAGGCCCGCCCATCCGCCAGCGCCCGCACCTTGTCCGGCTCCATGTGCCGCCCGGCCGCCACCATGCCGACGAACTGATCGTACAGGTCCATGACCAGACCGTGCAGCACCTGCCGCCCCTGGTCGGTCAGCGGCCGCGTGAAGCTCGGCTGGTCCTTGAGCGGCCCGGAGGTAATGGCCTCCGCCGTCACCCCCAGCCGACCCAACAGGCCGGAGACCTCGCCCGTCTCCAGAATCACGCCGATGGAGCCGGTCAGCGTCGCGTTGCGGGCGAAAATGCGGGCGGCCGGCACCGCGATCATATAGCCGGCGGAGGCAGCCGTGCCGCCCATGACGGTGACGACCGGCTTCTTCGCCGCCACCAGCGCGATGGCGTCGTGCATCGACTCGCCGCCGGAGACCGCGCCGCCCGGACTGTCGATATACACCAGCAACGCCTTCACGCTGCCGTCGTCCGCCAGCTTGGCGACCGCCTCCGTCAGCTTGTGGTCCTCCGAGATCAGGCCCGTCACGCTCAGCCGCGCGACATGCGCATGCGGCAACGCGCCCCCGCCGCGCCCCACCGCGATCAGCAGGCACAGCAGCACCGCCACGACCGTGGCGCCCCGCCAATAGAACAGGCGGCGCTTGAGGCGCCGCCTGTCCAACAGCAGATCGGTTTCCAGGCTCATCGGCGAACCGCCGGTATCGGCTCAGTTTTCCGTCTGCGCCTGCTGGTTGCGGCGACGGATCGCGGCACCCAGGATATCGCCTAGCGACGCCCCGCTGTCCGATGTCCCGAACTCGGCGATGGCCTGCTTGTCGTCCTCCATCTCCTTGCCCTTGATCGTCAGCGACAATTTGCGGGCGGCGCGGTCCACGGCCACGATCTTGGCATCGACCTTCTCACCGACGGCGAAGCGATCCGGCCGCTGGTCGGCCTTGTCGCGAGACAGTTCGGCGCGGCGGATGAAGCCGGTCAGCACCTCGTCCACCTTCACCTCGATGCCGTTCGGCTGCACGGCGGTCACGATGCAGGTGACGATATCGCCCTTGTGGATACGGTCCAGCACGGTCGCCGCCGGATCGTCCTGCAACTGCTTGACGCCGAGGCTGATGCGCTCCTTCTCGACATCGACGTCCAGCACCTTCGCCTTGACGATCTGGCCCTTCTCGTACTTGGCCATCGCCAATTCGCCCGGCTCGTCCCACGACAGGTCGGACATGTGGACCATGCCGTCGATGTCGGCGGAGATGCCGATGAACAGGCCGAACTCGGTGATGTTGCGGATCTCGCCCTCGACCACCGAGCCGATCGGGTGTTCGTCGACGAACTGCTCCCACGGGTTGCGCTGCACCTGCTTCAACCCGAGCGAGATGCGCCGCTTGCCGCTGTCAACATCCAGAACCATGACCTCGACTTCCTGCGAAGTCGCCACGATCTTGCCCGGATGGACGTTCTTCTTCGTCCAGGACATTTCGGAAACATGGACCAGACCTTCGACGCCCGGCTCCAGCTCCACGAACGCGCCGTAATCGGTGATGTTTGTCACGCGGCCGGAGTATTTGGCGCCCGGCGGATATTTCGCCGCCACACCTTCCCACGGATCGGCCTCTAGCTGCTTCATGCCGAGGCTGATGCGCTGGGTTTCCGGGTTGAAGCGGATCACCTGCACCTTCACCTGCTGGCCGATCTGCAAGGCCTCGCTCGGGTGGTTGATGCGGCGCCACGCGATGTCGGTGACATGCAGCAAGCCGTCCACGCCGCCGAGATCGACGAACGCCCCGTAGTCGGTGATGTTCTTGACCACGCCGTCGAGGATCATGCCTTCCTTCAGGCCCTGGATCAGCTCGCTGCGCTGCTCGGCCCGCGTCTCCTCCAGCACCGCGCGGCGGGAGACGACGATGTTACCGCGCGCGCGGTCCATTTTCAGGATCTGGAACGGCTGCGGCGTGCCCATCAGCGGCGTCACGTCGCGCACCGGGCGGATATCGACCTGCGAACCCGGCAGGAACGCGACCGCGCCGCCGAGATCGACGGTGAAGCCGCCCTTGACGCGCCCGTAGATCGTGCCGGTGACGCGCTGCTGGCCCTCGAACGCTTTTTCCAGGTTGGTCCAGGCTTCCTCGCGCCGCGCCTTTTCGCGCGACAGCACGATGCTGCCGTCCCGGTCCTCGTAGCGTTCGACATACAATTCGATGTGATCGCCCGGCTTCACGTCCGGCTTGGCGCCGGGCGGGCCGAATTCCTTGAGCGCGACGCGCCCTTCGCTCTTCAGTCCGACATCGACGATGGCGAATTCGTCGGTCAGGCGGATGACGCGGCCGGTGACGACGGAGCCGTCGAAGCCGGTGTCCTTGCCCAGCGTCTCGTCGAGCAGGGACGCGAAATCTTCGTCCGCCGCGCGATTGGAGGTGAGAGCGTGGGCGGTGGCGCTGGATGCCATGTGAATCGGTTTCGTCCTATAACGTCGGCACGCCCGTTTGGTCGGGCCGGATGCCACGAGGTTTGCGCGTCCCTGTCGAAACACGACTTGCCCGCGCCAATCGCGCGGGCCGGTTGAAGCGGATGGCCGAGGAAATCGGGAAACATCCCGCTTTCGTCGGACGCGGAACACCCTGTCGCGCGCGGGCCGCATAGATCAGCAGTGCCGCCTGGAGTCAAGGCTTCCGGTCGGTTTTGCCGGGCTTGTCCAATTCGTTCAGTTAACGTTCGTCGCGGACAGTAGCGGGCCGATCAACGCCAAAGCACGGGCGAACGTGGCGTCGGCATCGAGGTCGGTGGTGTCGAGCAGCATCGCATCCGGCGCCGCTACCAGCGGCGCCGCCGCGCGCTCCCGGTCCTG
>CAJCJG010000259.1 GCA_903970625.1 Solirubrobacterales bacterium 70-9
GAACCAACGGCCAGAGCTACATCCCCGGCAACTTCGATAAGAACGAGTACCCCGGGATGGTCACTGCCGCCGACGCGCTCGCCCACTCGCTGAACATCGCCACCATCGCGCTCGGCCAGAAGGTCGGGTTCGAGAATGTCGCGGCGCTGGCGCGGGCCTCCGGGGTCCGCACGCTCGGACCGCTGTTCACCGACTTTGCCGACGCCGCCGCCGTGATCGCGCACCTGGATCTGGTCATCGCGGCCGACACGGCGCTCGCGCATCTGGCGGCTTCCCTCGGCAAGCCGACCTGGGTGCTGCTGCCGTTCGCCGCCGACTGGCGCTGGCTGCACGACCGCTCCGACAGCCCTTGGTATCCGACCGTCCGCCTCTTTCGGCAGCACCGGCCGGGCGACTGGGACGACGTGGTCGCGGAACTGATCGCGGCGTTGGCGGACGGGCGGGGCGAGGCGCGCTCAGTCGATGACCGCCTGATAGGTCAGCACGCGTAACTCGCGGCGGACGGGCCACGCGGACGACGGCAGCAACTGGCTGAACAGGACCACCGCCATATCCTCCTTCGGGTCGATCCAGAAGGCGGTGCTGGCGGCTCCGCCCCAGGCGACTTCGGCCGGCGTGCCGAGGATTTGCGCCGCCGCCGGGTCCAGCATGACGGAGAAGCCGAGGCCGAAGCCGATGCCGACATAGCTGCTCTCGCTGAACCGGGCCTGCCCCATCGCGGCCAGATCGCCGGGCAGATGATTCGATGTCATCAGTTCGACGGTCTTGCGGCCGAGCAGGCGAACACCGTTGAGGTCGCCCTTGTTGAGGATGAACCGGCAGAATTTCAGGTAATCGTCGATCGGGCCGACCAGTCCGCCGCCGCCGGAGGGCAGGCGCCTGGTCAGATAACGGCTGGTGGTTGGGTCATCGACCAGCACCGCCGCGCCGTCCGGCCCGCGCCCGTAGCAGGCGGCGAAGCGGGGCAGCATGTCGGGCGAGACCTGGAACACGGTGTCCGCCATGCCCAGCGGTTTCAGGACGCGCTCGATCAGAAACCGGTCGAACGGCTGGCCGGAGATCACCTCGACCAACCGGCCGATGATGTCGGTGGCGATGCTGTAGTTCCAGGCAGTGCCGGGTTGCGCCAGCAACGGCACGGCGGCGGCCTTGTCGGCGACTTCGGCGAGCGAGAGGTCCGAGAGTTGGAAATCGACGCCGGTTTCGCGGTAGATCGCGTCGATGGGTGTCGCGTCCATGAAGCCGTATGACAGGCCGGAGGTGTGGGTCAGCAGATCGCGGAAAGTGATGTCGCGGGCGGCAGGAACCGTCTCGGGCTTCGCGCGGCTGCCGCCGACGAACACGCGCATGCTGGCGAATGAAGGCAGAAATTTTGCCACCGAATCGTCGAGCTGAAAGTGGCCATCCTCGTACAGCATCATAATCGCGGTGCTCGTGAGCGGCTTGGTCATCGAATAGATGCGCACCAGCGTGTCGCGCGTGAATGGCGCGCCGCGCGCGAGTTCGGCTTGGCCGGCGGCGTTGAAATAGGCCAATTCCCCGTGGCGCATCACGGCGACCGAAAGGCCGGCGAACTTTCTGTCTGCGACAAGCTTTTCCATCCACGGGCCGATCTTGGCGAGGCGGGTGGAGGAGAGGCCGAGGGATTCCGGTTGCATCGTGACTGTTCCAAGGGGTTGCTTCAGATAAATGCTCCAGGTGCGTCATTCCGGCGAAAGCCGGAATCCAGTGCGTCCTGCTCCCGTTTTCACGTGGCCCGTCGACCCCGGCGTTCGCCGGGGTGACGAGATGGCTCGGAAATTCCCGACGAACTCCCGTCACGCACGCGACGCTGTCGCCGCGTGCCGCTTGGCCATAAACGCCTTCGCCGTCTCAACGGCGACCGCCGCATCGCGACAATAGGCGTCCGCGCCGATGGAATTGGCAAACGCCTCGTTCAGCGGCGCGCCGCCGACCAGCACAACGTAGTCGTCGCGAATGCCTTTTTCCTTCATCGTGTCGATAACGACTTTCATATAGGGCATTGTCGTCGTCAGCAGCGCCGACATGCCCACAATGTCCGGCCGGTGCTCCTCGATGGCGGCGAGGTATTTTTCCACGCCGTTGTTGATGCCGAGGTCGATGACCTCAAACCCAGCGCCTTCCATCATCATGCCGACGAGATTCTTGCCGATGTCGTGGATGTCGCCCTTGACCGTGCCGATGACCATTTTTCCGACCTTGGGCGCGCCGGTTTCGGCGAGCAGCGGACGAAGAATAGACATACCGCCCTTCATGGCGTTGGCGGACATCAGTACTTCCGGCACGAACAGGATGCCGTCGCGGAAGTCGAGGCCGACGATGCGCATGCCTTCGACCAGCGCCTGCGTCAGAACATCGTACGGCGTCCAGCCGCGATTGAGCAGGATGTGGACCGCGTCTTCGATCTCGGTCTTCAGGCCGTCGTACAAATCGTCGTGCATCTGCGCGACGAGTTCCTCGTCGCCGAGCGTGTTCAGGTCGAGGTCGTCGGCCATGGGCGGCTCTCCGGGCGGAGGGGACGGAGGCAAAACATGCCTTGCGGCGGCGGGCCGCGTCCAGCCCGGCTTTTGCCGCGTCTAAGACGGACTGCTCAACACTCCGGAAACGCGACCGCAAGCCCGCCCTGCGAGGTTTCCTTGTATTTGGCGTGCATGTCCGCACCCGTTTGCCGCATTGTGGCGATCACCTGATCGAGCGAGACGTAGTGCGAGCCGTCGCCGCGCATCGCCAACGAGGCCGCGTTGATAGCCTTGATGGCGCCGAAGGCGTTGCGCTCGATGCACGGGATTTGCACCAGCCCGCCGACGGGATCGCACGTCATGCCGAGATGGTGTTCCATGCCGATCTCGGCGGCGTTTTCGATCTGCGCGTTGCTGGCGCCAAGGGCGGCCGCGAGGCCGGCGGCGGCCATCGAACAGGCGGAGCCGACCTCGCCCTGGCAGCCGACCTCGGCCCCGGAAATCGAGGCGTTCATTTTGAGCAGGGCGCCGATAGCCGTCGCGGTCAGCAGGAACGTTCGCGTGCCGGCGGGCGAGGCGCCGGGGCAGAAATCCGAATAATAGCGCAGCACGGCGGGAATGACGCCGGCGGCGCCATTGGTGGGGGCCGTGACCACGCGGCTGCCGGCTGCGTTTTCCTCGTTCACCGCGATGGCGAACATCGAGACGTGGTCCATCATCTCGTGCGGGTTGCGGATGTTGCGAAAGCGGTCGGCTTCTAGATGCTCGCGCAGGGCGGCGGCGCGGCGCTTGACGCGCAGCTTGCCGGGCAGCAGGCCGCCCGTGTGCATGCCGTGGTCGATGCAGCCCATCATCGTGTCGCGGATGCGGACGATGTGCCGCTCCACGTCCTCGGGCGGCAGGCGCGCGCATTCGTTGGCGAACACGATTTCGGCGATGGAGAGGCCCGTGCGGGCGCCGATTTGCAGAAGTTGCTCGGCGGAGTTGAATGGGTGCGGCACCGGCTGGCCGGGCGGTGGCGGTTGGCCGACCTGCGCCTCCGGCACCACGAAGCCGCCGCCGACGGAGCACCAGCGGTCCCGCGCCAGTTCGTCGCCGGCGGCATTGAGGGCGAGAAATTCCAGCGTGTTCGGGTGCGCGGGCGTGGGGCTCAGGCGGTCGAACAGCAGATCCGTCGCCGGGGCGAACGCGATGGGGTTATGACCGCCGAGGGCCAGCGTGTGGTGCTCGTTGGCGTCCGCCAGGATGCGGGCGGCGTCGTCGGGATCCACCGTTTCAGGCGATTCGCCGGCGAGGCCCAAAATGACGGCGGGCGCGGTGCCGTGGCCCTCGCCGGTCCATGCGAGCGAGCCGTAGAGGGTGGCCTGAATCCGCGCCACCTCCTGCGAGAGCCCGGCCGCGCGCAGCGAGGCGACGAAGGCGGCGGCGGCCTTCATCGGCCCGACCGTGTGGGAGGAGGAGGGGCCAATGCCGATCTTGAACAGGTCCAGAATGCTGATGATGGCCGCCGCCCTCCGGGTTGCGGGGGCAGTCTAGCCGGAAAACTCGCGCGATGCTTCCGCCAGATAACCGCAAACATACGGGAGGAAGGAGCGCCATGCCTCGACGTGGAACGTCTCGGGCGCCGTGCGCCACAGCACGATTTGCGTCTTGGCGACGACCGTGCGGGTACACATGCCGACGGGGAAGGCGGCTTCGTCCAGGTCCAACGGGCAACCGGTGTTCAGCGCCGCCGCCGCTCGCGGGCCGCTGACAGTGATGCCGGCTTGGCGGTGCCCGACATCGACCAGCGAGTGCGGCACGCCCGCAAGCGCCGTGAAGTCCGGGGCGTCGGGGGAGATGAGAAGCCACTCGTCGGGGCCGAGCCAGAGGGCGGCGCGGGCGCCTTCGGTGGCGGCGCGGCAGGCGATGGTTGGCAGCGGGCCGCCGAACGCCTCGCCAGCGGCCGTTTGTGCGGCGGGGCGGACGCGCAGGATGAAGCGGGCGGCAGGCGGCACTGGGGCCAGGACCACAGCGTCGCCGGGCGGCGGGACGAGGCCGGCGAGCGGGGGGCGGCGAAGGGCGGTTTCAACCATCGAGGCGCGCCCCCTCCGGGTCGTAGAACACGGGTTTGACGACGCGCACCGCGATGGCGCCGTTCGGCATC
This sequence comes from Solirubrobacterales bacterium 70-9, assembly GCA_903970625.1. Classification (GTDB taxonomy): domain Bacteria; phylum Pseudomonadota; class Alphaproteobacteria; order Acetobacterales; family Acetobacteraceae; genus CAJCJG01. The sequence goes on from CAJCJG010000259.1 coordinate 4,627, forward strand.
GGGACATGCACCGTTTGGCCGATGCGGGCGCGGCCATTGACCAGCATGGCGAGCGCGATGGAGTGGCCGAGCGTGGCGCTATAGTACGAACTGGTGACGTGGCCGAGCAGCGTCATCGGCACCGCTTGGTGCGGGTCGTCCACCAGTTGCGCGCCTTCTTCCAGCACGGTTTTCGGGTCCGCCGTCAGCAGGCCAACCAGTTGCTTGCGGCTGGGGCCGGTCATCGCGGCGCGGGCGAGCGAGCGCTTGCCGACGAAATCGCGTTTGGATTTTGCAACTGCCCAGCCAACGCCGGCATCGTCCGGCGTGGCCGTGCCGTCGGTGTCCTGGCCGACGATGATAAAACCCTTTTCGGCGCGCAGGACGTGCATGGTTTCGGTGCCGTAGGGCACGATGTTGTGCGGCCGGCCGGCGGCGTAAATGGCTTCCCACACGGCGCGGCCGTAATCCGCCGGCACGTTCACCTCGAACCCGAGTTCGCCGCTGAACGAGACGCGGAACAGGCGGGCGGGGACGCCAGCGAAAGTACACTCTGCGACCGCCATGTGCGGGAATTTTTCGCGCGAGATGTCGAGCCCTTCGACCAGTGGCGCGATCACGGCGCGGGCTTTTGGACCCTGGATGGCGATGACGGCCCATTGTTCGGTGGTGGACGTCAGCCAGACATCCAACTCCGGCCACTCGGTTTGCAGATAGTCCTCCATCATGTTCAGCACGCCGGCCGCACCGCCGGTGGTGGTGGTGACGTGGAAGCGGTCTTGTGCGATGCGGCCGACGACGCCGTCGTCGCGCACGAAGCCATCCTCCCGGCACAGAATGCCGTAGCGGCAGCGGCCGACGCCGAGTTTGGTCCAGGCGTTGACATACATGCGGTTCAAAAATTCAGCCGCGTCCGGCCCGACGACTTCGATTTTGCCGAGCGTCGAGGCGTCGAACATGCCGACGGAGGCGCGGACGGCGAGGCATTCGCGGGCGACGGCGGCGTGCAAATCCTCGCCGCGCTTCGGGAAATAGTGGGCGCGCTTCCATTGGCCGACATCCTCGAACACCGCGCCGGCTTCGGCGGCCCACGGGTGAATCGGGGTCATGCGGATCGGCTCGAACAAATCGCCGCGCGAGAAGCCGGCGAGGCCGCCGAACGTGACCGGGGTGTAGGGCATGCGGAACGTCGTATGCCCGATCTGCGGAATCGTCGCATCGAGCGCGCCGGAGGCAACGCCGAGCGTGTTCATGTTGGAGGTCTTGCCCTGGTCGGTGGCCATGCCGGTGGTGGTGTAGCGCTTGATATGCTCGATGGAGCGCATGCCTTCGCGCACCGCGAGTTTGATGTCCTTGGCCGTCACGTCGTTCTGGAAGTCGATGAACGCCTTCTTGGCCGGCGCGTTCGGCATCAGGCCAAGCCAGCCGCCACCGTTCGGCGTTGCAGCAGACGGGGTATATGGTTTTCCCGAGGCCGCCGATGCGCCGGCGGCGGCGCCGTCCCCCTGCGCTTCCGCCAAGCCGAACACGCCGCGACAGGCGCCGGCCGAGCGTTCGTGCTCGGCGGACACGTCCGGCAGGTAGGCCGATGCGTCGGCATCGAACCGCAGTTTGCCGCGCGATTGGCTGAACAAATGGACGGCCGGCGTCCAGCCGCCCGACATCAGCAGCGCGTCGCACGGCACGGCTTCGGGCGCACCGCCCGCGACCGGGGCGAGGGCCGCCCATGCGACGTGCTGCAAACCGCCTGCGCCCACCACGGAGGTTGCCGTGCGCACCGCTATGCCGGCGGCGCGCGCTTCGTCCGCGATCTCGCCGGGGGCTTCCCGAAGATCGGCGATGACCGCGACATCGGCGCCGGCCGCGCGCAGATCCAGCGCCGCGCGATAGGCCGAATCGGTCGCGGTCGCGACGACGATGCGCTTGCCCGGCAGCACGCCGTAGCGGTTCAGGTAGGTGCGCGCGGCGCCGGCCAGCATGATGCCGGGACGGTCGTTGTTCGGGAACACCAGCGGGCGTTCCAGCGCGCCGGTCGCGAGCACGACCTGCTTTACCCGGATTTGCCACAGCCGTTCGCGCGGCAGATGCGGCGGCGGATTGGCCAGATGGTCGGTGACGCGTTCGGCGAGGCCCGCCATATTGTGTGCGAAATAGCCGAACGCGGTGGTGCGCGGCAGCAGGGTGACGCGGGGATTTGCTGCCAGCGTGGCGATGGCTTCGGCGAGCCACGTTTGCATCTCGGTCGGCTCCGACAGCAGCGAGCCGCCGAATTCGGATTGCTCGTCGGCGAGGACCACGCGCACGCCGGCATCGGCCGCCGCCAACGCCGCCGAAAGTCCGGCGGGGCCGGCGCCGACCACCAGCACGTCGGCATGCGCCCAGCGGCCCACGTAGCGGTCCGGATCCGGTAGCGTCGGCGCACGGCCGAGGCCGGCGGCGGCGCGGATCAGCGGTTCGTACACGCGCTGCCACCACGACGCCGGCCACTTGAACGTCTTGTAGTAGAACCCGGCCGGCAACAGCGGCGACAGAAGATCGTTGATCGCGCCGATATCCACTTGCAGGGACGGAAAGCGGTTCTGGCTTTCAGCGTGCAGCCCTTCGTACAACTCGATCGTTGTCGCGCGCACGTTCGGCGTGCTGCGGGCGGCATCGCGCGTGAGGTTGACGATGGCGTTCGGCTCGTCCGAGCCGGCGGCAACGACGCCGCGCGGGCGATGATATTTGAAGCTGCGGCCGAGCAGATATTCGCCGTTGGCGAGCAGCGCGGAGGCCAGCGTATCGCCCTGCACGCCGGTATGCGAACGGCCGTCGAAATAGAAGCGCAGCGTTTTGGTGCGGTCGATGCGGCCGCCGCTCGCGGTGCGCAGGCTGCTCATACCACGCTCCGGGGCGTGAGGTCGGGCCGAGGTTCGCCGGTCTTGTAGGTCGCGACAAAGAAATCAGTCACGGTGTCGCGCACCGCGTTGAAAAACCGGCCGCAGCCGTTGGTGTGGCGCCAGCGTTCCGCGTGCGTGCCCTTCGGATTGGTGCGCGCATACAGGAAAGCGGCCCATTCCTCGTCGCTCATCGCCGACGGGTCGGCCGGGCGGGCGATATGTGCCTCGCCGCCATAGGCGAATTCGATTTCCGGCCGCTCGCCGCAGTAGGGGCAGGCTATCAGGAGCATTGTTCGGGCTTTCGTGTCGGTGCTTCCGTCATCCCGGCGAAAGCCGGGATCCAGGGCCGCGCGAAAATCGGAGCGCGTGGCGGCATGGATCCCGGCCTTCGCCGGGATGACGCGGGGGGCGGGCGGTGGCACATTCCCGAAAACATCAGTGCGCGACGGCCGCGGCGGCGGCTTCGTCGATCATGACGCCGTCGCGGAAACGCTCGATGGTGAAGGGCGCGTTGATCCGGTGCGGTTCGTCGCGGGCGATCGTGTGGGCGAAGATGTTGGCCGAGCCGGGTGTCGCCTTGAAGCCGCCGGTGCCCCAGCCGCAATTGACATACAAGCCGGGAACAGGGGTTTTCGCGATAATCGGCGAGCGGTCCGGCGTCGTGTCCACAATGCCGCCCCAGTTGCGCAGCATCCGCATCCGCCGGAACATCGGGAACAGTTCGCAGATCGCGTCCAGCGTGTGCTGCGCGACGTGCAGGCCGCCGCGCTGGCTGTACGACACGTACGCATCCGTGCCGGCGCCGATGACGAGTTCGCCTTTGTCGGACTGGCTGATATAGGCATGCACGGTGTTGGACATCACCACGCACGGGAACGCGGGCTTGACGGGCTCGCTGACCAGCGCCTGGAGCGGAAAACTTTCCAGCGGCATGCGAACGCCTGCCATGTTCATCACGACGCTGGTGTGTCCGGCCGCGACGACGGCGATTTTTTTGGCGCGAATGGTGCCGCGTTCGGTCTCCACGCCTTCCACTTCGCCAGTCGCAGACCGGCGGATCGCGGTGACGGGGCAGTTCTGGATGATGTCAACGCCCATCGCGTCGGCGGCGCGGGCGAAGCCCCACGCGACGGCATCGTGTCGCGCAGTGCCCCCGCGCCGTTGCAGCGACGCGCCGAGCACCGGGTAGCGCAATTTCGCAGAAATATTCAGCGGCGGGCAGAAATCCTTCGCCTGCTCCGGCGTCAGCCATTCGTTGTCCACGCCGTTGGCGCGGTTGGCGTGAACGTGGCGCTTGAACACCTGGATGTCGTGGATCGTGTGCGCCAGCATCATGACGCCGCGCGGGCTGTACATCACGTTGTAGTTCAACTCCTGCGACAGCGTTTCCCATAGCTTGACGGAGTGGTCGTAGAGGGCCGCACTTTCGCTGAACAGATAGTTGGAGCGGATGATCGTCGTGTTGCGCCCGGTGTTGCCGCCGCCGAGCCAGCCGCGCTCGATGACGGCAACGTTGGTGATGCCGTGCTCCTTGGCCAGATAGTATGCAGTGCCGAGGCCGTGGCCGCCGGCGCCAATGATGACCACGTCGTACTCCGGCTTCGGCTCCGGCGTGCGCCACTGGGGCTGCCAGGATTCGTGGCCGCCGAACGCACGGCGCAGCAACGACAGGGCGGAGAAATTCTGCATACTTATTTCGTCCCGAGGCGGAAGCAGGAACATAGAGGCGGCGGGACGGTTGAATAGCCCCTCATCGCTGCGAAACCTCCCAGTCCGGCGCCACGTAGTAGGGGGCGTTGGAGGCGGGCAGCGGCGGGCGGCCGAGCACCATGTCGGCCGCCTTCTCCGCCAGCATGATGGTCGGTGCGTTCAAATTGCCGGTGGTCAAGCGCGGCATGATCGAGGAATCGATGACGCGCAGCCCCTCCAGCCCGATCACCCGGCATTGCGGGTCCACCACGGCCATCGGGTCGTCGGGCGCGCCCATCTTGCAGGAGCAGGAGGGGTGGTAGGCACTCTCGACCTTCCGGCGCACGAAATCGTCGATCCGGTCGTCGGTCGTCACGTCCGCGCCCGGCTGCAATTCCCGGCCGCGAAACCGGTCGAACGCTGGTTGCGCGAAGATCTCGCGGGTCAGACGGACGCAGGCGCGCATCTCGGCCCAATCGTCGGGGTGGCTCATGTAATTGAACAGGATGCGCGGCTTGTCGGCCGGGTCCGGCGAGGCCAGCCGCACCCAGCCGCGCGATTTAGAGCGCATCGGGCCGACATGCGCCTGGAACCCGTGGCCCTCGGCCAGCGAGGAGCCATCGTAGGTGACGGCCAGGGGCAGGAAATGATACTGGATGTCGGGGTATTTTATGCCGGCGCGGCTGCGGATGAAGCCGCAACTCTCGAAATGGTTGGTGGCGCCCAGCCCGTCCTTGGTCAGCAGCCAGCGTGCGCCGATCAGGCCCTTGGAAACCGGATTCATCGCGGAATACAGCGTGACCGGCTCCTTGCTCTCAATCTGGAAGTAGAATTCCAGATGGTCCTGCAAATTCTTGCCCACGCCCCGCAGGTCGTGGACGACCGGGATGCCGAACGACTGCAATTCCGCTGCCGGCCCGATGCCCGAGAGTTTGAGCAGTTGCGGGCTGGCAATGGGGCCGCCGGACAAGATCACGTCGCGGCTGGCGCGGGCGACGTGCTCCGCGCCGTGGCGGACATAGCGGACGCCGACGGCCCGCCGCCCCTCGAACACGATGCCGGTCACCCGCGCATGGGTCACGACCTTCAGGTTTTTGCGCGGCAAGGCCGGCTTCAGATAGGCGTTGGCCGTGCTCCAGCGGCGGCCGTTGTGGACGGACATCCCCATGCGCCCGAAACCCTCCTGCTGGAAGGCGTTGTAGTCGTCGGTGGCCGGGTAGCCGGCCTGCCGCGATGCCGCGAGCCACGCCGCATGCAGCGGGTTTTTCAGGGTGCCGTACTGGTTGTGCAACGGGCCGGCGGTGTCGCGGTATTGCGTGTCGCCGTCCGCGTGCGCGTCCGCGCGGCGAAAATAGGGGAGCACGTCGGCAAAGCCCCAGCCGGCCGCCCCGAGCGTCTCCCATTCCTCGAAATCCAGCGGATTGCCGCGCACCCACACCATGCCGTTTATCGACGACGAGCCGCCTAGCACCTTGCCCCGCGGCGTGTGCAGCCGTCGGCCGCCCAGCGCGGGTTCGGGCTCCGTTTCAAAACCCCAATTGTATTTCGGCATGTTCATCGGGATCGACAGCGCGCTGGGCATCTGGATCAGCACCGAGCGGTCGGAGCCGCCGAATTCCAGCAGCAGCACCCGCCGCGTCCCGTCCTCGGTCAGCCTGTTGGCCAGCACGCAGCCGGCGGAGCCTGCGCCCACGATCACATGGTCGAAATCCGGGTCGGGCATACGGCGAGGGTTCCCAGCGAGCGGCGCGCGCTGCGGCATACCCGGATCGGGGTGGCGGCGGGAGTCCCTCGCCGCGATTTTCGGGACAGGGCGCACGCGCTACGCTATCGAAGTAACAAAATGATACCTCTTTCGGTGAGGATCGCCGAGAATTGAATGCAACCTTCTGCTGAGCGCCGAGTTTACGGGAGAGGTTTGGTTCTTCGGCAGGCGCGGTGCCATATTTCGGCCGTTGTTTCCGCCGGACGATTGACACATTCGCCTCCCATATTTCCGTCACACAAGTTGGCCATGGTCTGGCGCGAGTCGTCCGAACTTCGTGACACGCGACTGACTTGGCCGGCACCGAAAAGGATTATCCGATGCGCGTGTCCCGATTTGTTTTGCCGGTATTGCTGGCGACCTCGGCGCTGGCAGTGCCGGTGGTGGCCCGCGCCCAACTCGCCATCGGGGTCTCCGTCACCATCGCGCCACCGGCGCTGCCGATCTACGAGCAGCCGCCAATTCCGGACGCGGGTTATATCTGGACACCTGGCTACTGGGCCTACGGCGATGCCGGCTATTACTGGGTGCCCGGCACCTGGGTACAGCCGCCGAGCGTTGGTGTGCTGTGGACACCCGGCTACTGGGGCTGGAATTCCGGCGCCTACGTGTTCAATGCCGGCTATTGGGGGCCGCATGTCGGCTTTTACGGCGGCATCAATTACGGCTACGGCTATGGCGGCAACGGCTACGAGGGCGGCCGTTGGGACAACGGCGCGTTCGCCTACAATCGCGCCGTCAACAATTTCGGCAACGCCCGTATTTCGAACGTTTATGAGCATAATGTCACCAATACGACGGTGAACAATATCAGCTATAATGGCGGCAACGGCGGCATCGGTGCGCGGCCGAGCGCCGAGGAACAGACATTCGCGCATGAACAGCATGTGCCGCCCACCCAAGCCCAGGCGAGCCATTTCGAGGCGGCGCGGGGCGACCGGTCGCTGCTTGCGTCGGTGAACCATGGCCAGCCGGCCGTGGCGGCGACGGCGCGGCCCGGCGAGTTTCATGGCCCCGGCGTGGTCCAGGCGCGCGGCGCGCAGCCTGTCGCTGCGACGGCCGAGCGGGCACAGGCCGCGCCGGGTCCGCG